>CAZNXQ010000051.1:0-11894 GCA_964576895.1 uncultured Desulfovibrio sp. | reverse complement strand
GAAACTGGATCTTCATCATGCCTCCCGCTGGCTGAGTGCGCCACGAGTGCGCCGCCGGAAAATCTACCTGCGGAAAGGGCCGAAATCAAGGGGCGGCGGGAAAGGATGGAACCGGACGGGGAAGGCAAAAGCTCAGACGCGGTAGGTGACGATATTGTCGTAATAGTCGAAGCCGATCTGGGCGAGGGTGATGGTCCTGTCCACGATATGGAAATTGGCCGCTTCGGTCATGGGGCGGGGCCTGGCGCGCTGCGGGTCGGCAAGGTGATAGTGCGCCTCGTCCGGGCCGCGCGCGGCGCTCGCCATCTGTAGACAGACGACCTCTATGGGCGTAACCATCGCGGCCTCCGGGAACCCGCCGCGCGTTGGCGGCGGGAGGAAACGGCAACGTTTTCCGGCGCGGATGCGGCCTGGGTTTTCAGGAAGCCCGTTTCCGGCGCGCCCGCCTGGCGGGCCAGGCCTCGTGAACGGGGAACCCTCTGGAATTGTCTACCGCACTTCGCGCCGAAAGAAAAGGAGGATGGCATGGAGAACGCCCGGAATGCGACTGTCGGCACGGTGGAGGTGCGGCCGTATGTGACGGCGGACCTTCCGGCCATGCGCGGGATCTGGAATGAGGTGGTGGCGGCGGGGCAGGCCTTTCCGCAGGAGGATATGCTGTCGGACGGGGAGGCGGCGGCCTTCTTTGCCGGGCAGAGCCGCTCCTGCGTGGCGGTGGATGGCGCGGGCCGCGTGCTCGGCCTTTTTATCCTGCATCCGAACAATGTGGGCCGCTGCGGGCACATCGCCAATGCCAGTTACGCGGTTTCAGGCGCGGCGCGCGGCCGGGGCGTCGGCGCCGCGCTGGTGCGGCGCAGCCTGCTTGAGGCGGGCCTTCTCGGCTTCCGCATTCTCCAGTTCAACGCCGTGGCCGTGGACAACGCCGCCGCGCGGCATCTGTATGAAAAGCTGGGGTTCACGCCGCTGGGTATCGTTCCGGGGGGCTTCCGGCGGCCGGACGGCGGCTATGTGGATATCTGCCTCTACTGGCATGCGGTGGAACAGCCCGCGTAAGGAATCCCCTGCGTTCACGGCCATGTGAGGCCGAGCAGCCGGGCGGCCAGGGGCGCTATGTCGGTCTGGCGGCCGGGCAGTTCCGCGTCGTCGGGCGCGCCCGCCAGCCAGAAGGGCACGCGTCGTGCCGCGGGGGTGGGGTCGGTGTGGCTGCCGTCCGCATCCATGCCGTGATCGCTGGTGATGAGCACGGCGAAGCCCGCCTTCAGCCAGCGCGGCAGATAGGCCGCCAGCAGGGCGTCGGCGGCGCGCGCCGCGTCGCGATAGGCGCGCGATCTCGCGCCCGCGCAGTGGCCCGCGTAATCGATGCCCATGCTGTGCACGAGGAGCAGGTGCGGCGCGTGCCGCAGGCGCAGGGCCTCGGCATCGCGGAAGAGTTCGTCGTCGGGGTAGGCGTCCTGACTGTAAAAGAGGCCGTGGCTGATGGGGAGGCGCTCGTCGTCGCAAAGGCGGTCGCGTTCCGGCGCGAAGGGCGCGCGGTTGCAGAGTTCGCTCATCCAGTGATAGGCCGCCGCGGCGGTGGTGAGCCCGGCGGCGCGGGCGCGGGAAAAGAGGGTCTCTCCGGGGCAGAGGCGGGCGTCCTCGTTGCGGACGATGCCGGTCCGGAGCGGCGGCAGACCCGTGACGAGCGTGGCATAGACAGGGCGCGAGAGCGGGGGCAGTTCGGCCGTGAGTTCCGTGTGGCGCGCCACGCCCGCCTGCGTGAGCGCGGCGAGGAAGCTCATGCGCCTGCGCGCCGTGGCCGCGCCAAGGCCGTCCAGGAGGACAAGGATACAGCGGCTCACCAGTCGCCCCCTGCGGAAGATGGCGCCGTGTCCCGGCGGGCAAAGCCCAGTTCGGGCGCGAGCGCGCGCAGCCGCGTGGCCGTGACGCCCTCCACGGCGAAGTGCTCGCGCAGCCAGACGCAGAAGCTGAAAATCCTGTCCAGGGCCGCCTGGGCGGCCGCCTCGTCCGGCACATGGGGCGAGCCGCCGGGGAGCATTTCCGAGGAATGCCAGAACAGGCTGAGCACCCTGCCGCCCCGGCGCACATGGAGCCGGGTGGCGAGGCGCATGGCCCGCGTCCCGTGCCAGAACGGATTGGCGCTCAGCGCGCCGAAAAAGTGGAAGCGGTCGAGCAGCGGCGGCGTGGCGCGCGTGAGCCCGTACCACAACCGTTCCATGTCGGGCACAAGGGGGATCTGCGTAATGGGCGCCTCCAGCAGGGGCCTGCCCGGCGCGCCTTCCACCCAGTAGGGATCGGCCGGGGCGAGAAAATGGTCCGGCCCGTTCCGGAACGCGCGCAACGGACAGACGGAACTGTCCACCAGGATGCCTTCCTCCGCGAGCAGGGGGCGCACTTCCGCCTTGAGATCCCAGCGCCCCATGCGGAAGCTCGTCAGCGGCGCGGACTGGAAGTCCCGCCCGGCATCGAGCAGGGTACGCAGGCGGCGGCGCAGAAGGTCGCGCGGCAGCAGATGGGTGCGCGCGGGCTCGCCCGGCTGCTGCGCTCCCTCCAGGGGGGGCGTGCTCCAGTGGTGGAGGTGGCCGCCGATCTCCGCGCCGCAGTCGTCGCGCATGCGCGCCAGCACGGCGCGGCCGGGCGCCGAGGCAAAGACCGTGTACGCGCAGAACAGCGTCAGCGGAAAGCCCAGATCGCGGCAGAGGGGCGCGAGCCGGGGGAGCAGTTCCACATTGCGCACGCCACAGCCCGTGGCCGCATACCTGCCGGAAAACAGCCCCTCTTCCTCCACATCAAGGCTGATGAGCACGCGCAGGGGCGGACGGGCGCCGGAAGGGCGGGAATCGGAGAGACCGGAAGTATCCATGCGCGGAGACTAGCCCGCCGCGTCCGTCAAGGCAATGCCCTCACGCTTTGCAAGCGGGGCCGGATGGCGTATCCTCTTCCGGCGTTGCCGGGCATGATCGGCGACGGGAGAAACCATGCCACAGCCCTGTTCGATCCTCTTCCTCATGGAAGATCTGTGCTTCGGCGGCACCCAGCGCCAGACCCTGGAACTGGCGCGGCGCCTTGACCGCGACCGTTTCGCGCCGTCCATGCTCGTGCTCACCGGGCCCACCGATCTGGACGCGGTTGCCGCCGGGGCGGATATCCCGCTCTCCTATCTCGGCACCGGACGCGCCGTGCCGCGCCTTTTTTTCGCTTCCCTGGGGCCGGCCCTGTGGCGGCATGCGCCGGATATTCTCGTGCCCTGCACGGCGCTGCCCAATATCTGGGGGCGGCTCTGGGGGCGCCTGCTCGGTCTGCCGGCCATTGTGGGCACCTGCCGGGGCGGCGGCGCGCTCAAGCGCCAGCATGAATGGCTGCTCTGGCGGCTGGCGGACCATCATGTCTGCAATTCCGAGGCTCTGGTGGAAGGGCTGCGCCGTTTTGGCGAGCCATCGCGGCGCATCAGCTATATTCCCAACGGGGTGGATACGGAACGCTTCCAGCCGGCGGAGATCCCCCCTTCCGGGCGGGAGCCCCTCATCCTCTGCGTGGCGCGGCTCGCGCAGGACAAGGGGCACCTCACCCTGCTGCGCGCCTTTGCCATCGTGGCGCGCCAGATGCCCGACGCGCGCCTGCGCATCGTCGGCGACGGCCCGCAGGAGGCGCAGTTGCGCATGCTGGCCGCCACCTTCGGGCTGGAGGAGCGCGTGGAATTCGTCCCCGGCACCCCGGATGTGCGCGAGCACTACGCGGCGGCGCGGATCTTTGCTCTGGCCTCGGTGCGCGAGGGCCAGCCCAACGTCATCCTGGAGGCCATGAGCTGCGGGCTTCCGGTCTGCGCCACGGCGGTGGGCGGCATTCCCAACCTGGTGGAGAATGGCGTTACCGGGCTGCTTTCGCCCGCCGGATTCGCCGAAGCCCTGGCGGCCTCCCTGTTGCGCCTCCTGGCGGACCCGGCCATGGGCGATGCCTTCGGGCAGGCCGGGCGCGCCCGCGTGGAACGGGATTTTTCGTTTGTCGCCATGGTGTCGGCCCATGAGGAGCTGTTTGCGCGGCTGCATAGGCGGCCGCGCGGTCAGCGGGAGGGAGGGTCCCTGTGAGCCCGGCGCGCGTTCTTCGTGTGGCGGCGGCGCTTTGCGCGCTGCTTGTCGTTGTGGTGGCGGCGCCCGCCCCGGCGGCGGAGACGTCCGGCGCAAAAACCATCACCAGCGGTCCCGGCGAGGTGACGGAACTCTGGACGGGCAAGGTGCTCACGGCCACCTTTCGCGCGGGCATGTGCTTCGGCGCGGACGGAAGGGCCCGCGGCGTCCTGCTGCTCAGGCATGCCAACGGGCAGGAAGATACCTATCACCTCCATGGCAGCATCCGGGCCAATGCCTTTGAGCTGTCGCATTCGTCCGGGCATTCCTTCACGGGGCGCCTCACAGGCCCGCGCAGCATGGAGGGGCGCGTCAGGCTGAAAAACGGCCTGAGCCTCAGCCTTGAAGGCGAGCGCACCCTGGATGTGCCGCTTCTGGCGGAGGACTGCGCGCCCCTGCCCCGCTGACCTTTCGCGCCCGCCGGCGCCGCGGCGCGTGGCGGGCCCTGTTCCGGAGGACGCATGAGCGCTGTTTTCTTTGTTCTGGGGCTTGTCCAGTGCGCCCTGCTGTTCGTCCTGACGCGCTGCGGCGGCCGGCTGGCGGCCGCGGCGCAACGGGAACGGGAGGAGGCCCGCTACACGCCGCGCGGCGGCTGGCCCCGCGCGGCCATGATCATCCCCGCCGCCGGCAACGACCCGCGCATGGAGGCGGCCCTGCGCAGCCTGTTGCGGCAGGATTATCCGGATCTTCTGCCCGTCATCGTCACATCGGGCGAGGATGACCCGGCCGTGGGCATCATCCGCCGTCTGCGCGAGGATTTTCCCGCACTGCGGCATGTGGTCGCCGGCGAGGCGCGCGACTGCGGCCAGAAAAACCGGAACAGCCTTGCGGGCGTGGCCGCCGTGGGCGACGCGGCGGACATCTATCTGTTCTGCGACAGCACCCACATGGCCGGCCCGGAGTTCGCGCGCTGCCTCGCGGGCCCGCTGGCGCGCCATGAGGCGGCGTTCAGCACCGGCTATCACGAGGTCGAACCGCGTGACCATGGAACCGTCACCCTGGCCTATGCCCTGAGCGTCCTGCTCATGCGGCTTTTGCAGGGCGTGGCCGCGTTCACCCAGCCCTGGGGGGGCGCCATGGGCATGACCCGCGCCGCCTTCGAGCGGTACGGCGTAGCCCGGCTCTGGGCCACCAATGTGGTGGACGACTGTTCCCTTGGCGCCATGCTCCAGGCCAGGGGCGTCCATGTGCGGCTGTGCGCGGCGGCCCTGCTGCGCACCACGGCGTCCGGGCATGCCTTCGGGGTGTGGCGCGCGTGGATGGAACGGCAGGTGCTGTTCCTCAAGTTCTGCATGCCGGGCCAGTGGCTCCTGCTCGGCGTGCTGGCCGTGCTCATGCTGGCGCCGCCGCTCTGGGCCTGCATCGTTCTTGGCGGCGGCCTTCTGGGGCTGGGCGGAGGCGCGGCGCCGTTTCTCGCCCTGTGCTGGCTTGTGCTGCTGGCGGGGATACTGTCGGGCTGGCGGCGGCTGTTGCCCGTGGCCGTGCCGCCGGGGCGCTGGCTGGGCGCGTTTTTCTGCGCCGCCGGACTGTTCGCCTGGGTCTACGCGGCGACCATTCCCGCGAGGACCATCACCTGGCGGCATATGGTCTATGTGGTGGGCAAGGGCGGGGTGCTCCTCGGCATGCGGCGCCGGGGCTGACGCGCGCCGCCGGTTTTGACAGCGGTCCTTCAAGACCGTACATTGAATGCTCCGGTGACGGCGCCCGCGGCTGTCCGGAGTGAAGGCGCCCGCGTTGCGGACGCCATCCGCACGGAGGATCGGGAGTTTTCGTATGATCGCCATGTCAGACCTGTTTCGCGTCAGCCTCAGGCAGGTTGTGCGCCAGCGCGGTTTCGGGGTCATCCTCTCCATCGCTCTGGGCATCACGGCCTTCATCGTGCTGGCCGTGCTGGGGCGCGAGATCCGCTACAAGGTCGGGCAGGACATGGTGCTCATGGGTGGCGTCAATGTCATCCAGGTCTTCATGGACGACACGGCCTATCCGGGCCAGCCCCGGCGCGAGTTTTATCCGGAGACGGTCAAGGCCCTGCGGGCGCTGCCGGGCGTGGGCATGGTGAGCCGCAATATGCGCGGCGGCCAGGTATTCGGGCTGCGTACCAGCGGCGAGCGCACCATCAGGATGGATTTTATCGGCATCGACCAGTATTTCGCCGATGTCTATTCCCTGACGCTTGTGGCGGGGCGGCTCTTTGACGCCGCGGACATGGAGCGCAGGCGCCGTGTGGCCATGCTCGGCCGCGAAGCCGCGCAGATGCTCTATGACGAACCCGCCGACGCCGTGGGCAAGCTCCTCATTCTCGGCAAGGACGTGTTCGAGGTCGTGGGCGTGGTCAGCGGCGTCATGCTCGGCGCCTGGGGCCGGGGCGGCTTTTTGCCCTATACCACCATGATCGACCGCAACTGGAGCAGCGGCAGGGTTGACAGGCTCTTTGTGCGGGCCATCGGCTGGGAGGACGTGGCGCCCATTGTCAGGCGCATCCCCGAAGTGGTGCGCGAGCACCAGGCGGCGCCCTATCTGGTGATCCGCACGCAGGACGAGCAACTGGCGCGCATCCAGACCACCTTCATGTGGGTGGAGGTGCTGCTCTGGCTCGGCATCGTCGCGTCGCTCATGCTGGGCGGCTTCGGCATCTGGTACGGCACCTTTGCCGCGGTGCGCGCGCGCACGCGCGAAGTGGGCCTGAAAAAGGCCATGGGCGGTGCGGACGCGGACATCCTGGCCCAGTTCCTTGCGGAGGCCCTGTGCAAATCGCTGGCGGGCGGCGTCCTGGGCATCGTCGTGGGCGTGCTGCTGGTGGAGCTTGGCGCCTGGACGCTGGGCACGGGGATCTCCTATTCCCTGCTTCTGGCGAGCAGCGTGGGGAGCATCGTGTTTTCGGCCCTGATCGGCGTTGCCGGCGGCCTTTACCCCGCCATCCAGGCCAGCCGCATGGATGTTGTCTCGGCCCTGCGCTTTGAATGAAAAGGTGAAGCATGGCACCAGTCATCGTCGCCAAGGATCTGTACAAGTGTTACGCGGGCTTTGCGCCCGTGCTTCGCGGCGTGAGCATCGAGGTGGAGGCCGGGGAACTGGTGGCCATCATGGGGCCCTCCGGCTGCGGCAAATCCACCATGCTCCATATCCTTGGCATGCTGCACGCGCCGGATGCGGGCACGCTGGAAATTCTCGGCACTGACGTGCTCAGGTTCAACCGCGAGCAGACGGCCGCCTTCCGCCGCGGGAACATGGGCTTTGTCATGCAGTCGAGCAACCTTTTTGAACATTCCACGGTCTTCGAGAACGTGGAATTTCCGCTCATCTACGAAAACGTGCCCCCCCAGGAACGCTGGGAACGTGTCATCAGGGCCCTGGAGCTTGTGCGGCTTTCCGCGCGGGTGCACTACCGCAGCAACCGGCTTTCCGGCGGCGAACAGCAGCGCGTGGCCATCGCGCGGGCCATGGTCAACAATCCGCGCATCCTTCTCGCCGACGAGCCCACGGGCGCGCTTGACGCCCGCACCAGCCGGCTGATCATGGACAATTTTCGCGCTCTGTGCCATTCCGGCGGCGTTTCCATGGTCATGGTCACGCATGATCCCAAGATGGCCGAATTCTGCGACAGCATCTATACCCTGGAGGACGGCATCCTCCACTGCCGCAAGCGCGAGCTCGCCGCGCTTTCGGGCGTGGCCGCGCGCAGCCTGCTCGCCCTGCCGGACCCTGTGGTCCGCGGCGCGCTGGTGGCCGAACGCTTTCCTGAGCCTTCGGGACAGTGCCTGATGATGATCGCGCACCACCTGCACGCGGCGGGACTGCTCTCGCGCATTTATGCCATCCGGGGCAGCGGCGTGCTCGGCAATCCATCCGGCTATGCCCTGCCGCTGGCCGTGCGCCGCATCGGCTGCTGGCATGCCCTTTCGGCTCTGGGGGCGCTGGCGCGCCGCGCGCGCGCCTCACAGTCGCTCTGGTCCTTATGGCGCCTCATGCCGCATTCGCGCTGGGGCAGGGGCCTGCTGGCCCGCATCTGGGCCTTTGCCTGCGGCACGCTGCTTGCCCGCTGGGGGCTTCAGGAGCGCATTGAATTTCTCTATGCGTCGGGCGCGGGCTCCCAGGCCACGGCCGCTCTGGTGGCGGCCCGGCTTTTGCGGCTGCCCTTCGCCTTTTCCGTCCGCGCCCAGGATCTCGCCCTGAACGGCGCGGACTGGGCGGTCAAGGCAGCGGAGGCGGTCTTTGTGCGCTGTGACACCGAGGCCGTGGTCCGCGCGTTGCGCCAGCGGCTGCCGGATCTGGCGCCGGACAAGATCGTGCTGCTCCGCGATCCGCTGACCCTCACCCCGCCCGATGAAGAGGCGGACGCCATGCCCGTGCCCGCCGGAAAAACGGATGAACCCGCCAAGCCGCTGGAATTGCTGGCCGTGGGCACCATCGCGCCGCGCAAGGGCTATGATGTGCTCCTGCGCGCCTGCGGCCGCCTGCGGCAGGCCGGCGTGGAGTTTCGCCTGACCGTGGTTGGGCAGGGGCCGGAGCGGCTGCGCCTGCGCTGGCTGGCCTGGCGGCTTGGCCTGCGGCGCTATGTGCGTTTTGCCGGCCAGATCGCCCATGAGAACATGGCGGAAACGTACAGGCACGCGGATATCTTTGTGGCGCCCGGCCGCAGGACGCGCAAGGGCGACATGGACGGCCTCCCCTCGGCCCTGGCCGAGGCCATGGCCTTTGGCCTTGCCGTTGTGACAAGCGATCTTCCGGGCCTTGTGGAAGCGGTGGAAAACGGCATGAGCGGCCTTGTGGTGCCGCAGAATGACGTGGCGGCGCTGGCCGGGGCTCTGGAACGCCTTGCCGGAGATCCGGAAGAGCGCCGGCGCCTGGGCGCGGCGGCGCGGCAACGGATCCACGCGCTGCTGGATGAGCAGGCCAGCGAGGAAAAACTGAAGGAGCTCTTCATTGCCGCCGCGCGTTCGGCAACGCGGGCGCAGGACAGGAGCGGCGACGCGCCGCAGGACGCGGCCCCGGCTTCTGAAGCGCCCGGCGCGCAGGCCGTTGGGCCTTCCGGGAAGCGGTAGCCCCGAAACGAAAGCTGGTGGATGATGGATTTTTCCGGGACAGCCATTCTTGTGGTCGGCGATGTCATGCTTGACCGCTATCTCGCCGGGGAGGTGGCGCGGATCTCGCCGGAGGCTCCCGTGCCGGTGGTGCGCCTGGCCCGGAGCTGGAGCGTGCCCGGCGGCGCGGGCAACGTGGCCCGCAATCTTTCCCGCCTCGGCGCCGACGCGCGGCTTGCGGCCCTGGTGGGCGACGATGCCGAAGGCCGTGCCCTGCGCGAGGCGGTCATCAGCGAGGGCATTGGCGACGGGCTGACGGTTTCGCGCGACCGCTCCACCACCTGCAAGACGCGCGTGCTGGGCCAGGGCCAGCAACTGCTGCGTCTGGACGAGGAACACGTCGCGCCGCTTTCCGCGCGGGAGCTTCCGCCCCTGCGCGAGAACCTCGCGCGGCTTTTGCCCGGCTGCGGCGCGGTCATCATTTCGGATTACGACAAGGGCGTTTTCCGGCGGGGCGAGGACGGGACCGACCTCTGCGCCGAGGTGACGGCCATGGCGCGGGACGCCGGCATCCCCGTCCTGGTGGACCCCAAGGGGGAAGACTGGTCGCGGTACAGGGGCGCGGCCTGTGTGACGCCCAATATGGCGGAGTTTTGTCAGGCGTGCGGGCTGCCCGCGGGAGCGCGTCCCGATGCCGAAAAGCGGCGCCTCCTTGCCGAGGAGCTGTGCCGCAAATTCGGTTTTGCGCGCCTGCTCCTGACGCGCGGCCCCAGGGGCATGATCCTCTATGTTCCGGGCGACGAGCCGCAGCCCATCCGCGCCACCGTGCGTGAAGTGGCCGATGTCTCCGGTGCCGGGGATACGGTCATTGCCACGCTGGCGGCCTGCGTCGCCGGCGGCCTCGCATGGCATGAAAGCGCGGTGGTGGCCAATGCCGCCGCCGGGGTGGCCGTGGGCAAGGCGGGCACGGCGCCTGTCTCCCTGGCGGAACTCCATGAGGCCCTGCGGCAGGGCATGGACAATCCCAAACTGTACGCCCTGCCCGCGCTGCGGAACAAGCTGGAGGAATGGCGGCGCAACGGCGAGCGCATCGTTTTTACCAATGGCTGCTTTGACCTGCTCCATCCGGGGCATGTTTCCCTGCTGCGCCAGGCGGCCGCCCTGGGCGACAGGCTGGTGGTCGGCCTGAACTCGGATGCCTCGGTGCGCCGGCTCAAGGGGCCGACCCGCCCCATTCAGAACGAGATGAGCCGGGCCCTGCTTCTGGCGGCGCTTCAGGCTGTGGACGCCGTGGTGCTGTTCGGCGAGGACACGCCGGAGCGCCTTATCCATGCCGTCTGCCCGGATGTGCTGGTCAAGGGCAGCGACTATCGCGTGGAAGATGTGGTGGGCGCGGATTTTGTGCGCGGCCGCGGCGGCGAGGTGCATCTCGTGGATCTGGTGGACGGATGCAGCACCACGGGCCTGGTGCGCAGGATGCAGCCCGCGCGGGCGCCGGAGGACCCGCCCGCGTCTTCTCCCCATGCGTGAACGGCGCCGCCATATCCTCGCCGCCGATATTGGCGGTACCAACTGCCGGCTGGCGCGCTTTTCCCTCCTGCCGGAAGGGCGGCTCGTCCAGGAGCGCGCGGTCTGGGTCGGGAGCCCCGCCCTGCAAACCACGGAGCACCTGCTGGCCGCGCTGGAGCGGGAACTGGAGCTGCATCCCGCCCATGCGGACGCCACGGTGCTCGCCGTGGCCGGCCCGGTGGAAGGCGGGGTTTGCGGGCGTCTGACCAATGGCCGTCTGGCGCTTGATGTCCGGCCCCTGCTCGCCTCAGGCGTGCCGTCTGTCCGCGTCATCAATGATTTTGTGGCCCAGGCCTGCGCCTGTCTGACGGACATGGGGGACCGGGCCCGGCTGCTCTGGCCATCCGGGTCCTCGTGGGCACCGCCCGCTGTTCCCGTGCGCGCGCCGCGCGCGGTCATGGGCGCCGGGACCGGCCTTGGCGTGGCGGCGCTCTTTCCGCTGGACATGGCCGTCCCGGACGCAGACGGCTGGCTGGTGGCGCCGTCCGAAGGCGGCCACGCGGCCTTTCCCTTTATGGGGGAGGAGGAAGCCGCCTTTCACCAATTCCTGCGGCGCGCTCTGCGGCTCCCCTATGCGCGGGGGGATGACGTGCTTTCCGGCCGGGGGCTGGCGCTTTTGCACGAATTTCTTGCCGGGGAGCGGCTTGCCCCCGACGAGGTGGGGCGCCGCGCGCTCGGCGGCCCCACACCCACCCTGCGCTGGTATGCCCGCTTCTATGGGCGCGCCTGCCGCAATGTCATGCTCACCACCCTCTGTTCCGGCGGCCTCTGGATCACCGGGGGCATCGCCGTACGCAATCCGCTCTGCGTGGACTGCGAAGCGTTTTTTGCCGAACTGCACGACGCTCCGGCCTTTGCCGGGTGGCTCCGGAACATTCCGGTGCGCCTGCTGGAGGATGCGGAGAGCGGCCTCTGGGGCGCGGCCCGGTATGGCCGCATGCTGCTGGAGCGCCAGACCGGAGTCGCCTGAGCGGCGGAATCGCGGGGCTTTTGTCCCGAAGGATCAGGCTCAGGCCTTATTAAACTCCGTTATGGTTTTTCCAGCGGGGGGAAGAGGTTTTTCCGCTGACCGCCCGAAGCGGAGCGAAGGGCGGGGGCTGTCGCCGCAAGGATCCTAAAAAATAAGAATTTTTTGCGCTGGCAAGGAAATGGGCGATTTTTGGAGGGAGTGTACTCAGGTACA
>CAZNXQ010000050.1:0-12036 GCA_964576895.1 uncultured Desulfovibrio sp. | reverse complement strand
TTGTGAGCCAGTGCTTTCTGCGCCATTTCGCCAATCCGCTTCTGGAGCGGCTGGATGATGCCGCCGAGCTGCGCCCGGCGGCGGCCCCCCTTGCCATGAGCACGGATTCCTATACCGTCTCGCCGCTCTTTTTTCCGGGTGGCAGCATCGGCACCCTGGCCGTCCACGGCACAGTCAACGATGTGGCCATGCTCGGCGCGCGGCCGCGCTGGCTCACCTGCGCCTTCATCCTGGAAGAGGGGCTGCCCCTGGAGACCCTTGAGCGCGTGGCACAGGACATGGGCGACGCGGCCCGCGCCGCCGGCGTGGCCATCGTCACCGGCGACACCAAGGTGGTGCCGCGCGGCGCCTGCGACAAGATTTTCATCAATACGTCCGGCGTGGGCGAAATCTATGCCGACCCCGCGCCTTCCGGGCATGCGGCGCGCCCCGGCGATGCGGTGCTGGTGAGCGGCAGCCTGGGAGACCACGGCCTCACCATCATGGCGAGCCGCGAGGAGCTTTCCTTCCTCACGGACGTGCGCTCGGATTCCGCCCCTCTGGCCGACATGGTGGCGGCGGTCATCAGGGCCTGCGGCGAGGTGCACACCTTCCGCGACCCCACGCGCGGCGGCCTTGCCACCACGCTCAACGAAATCGCGGAACAGTCCGGCGTGGGCATCGACATTGACGAGGCAAGCCTTCCCGTCCATGAATCGGTACGCAGCGGCTGTTCCTTTCTGGGACTGGACCCCCTCTATCTCGCCAACGAGGGCAAGTGCATCTGCATCCTGCCCGAAGCACTGGCCGAAGCGGCGCTGACGGCCATGCGCGCCTCGCCGTTCGGGCGCGAGGCCGCGCGCATCGGCACCGTCACGGAGGGCCCCGCCGGCCAGGTGGCCCTGCGGACCCGCATCGGCGGCAAACGCCTGCTCGCCATGCTGGAAGGCGCGCAACTGCCGCGCATCTGTTGATCGCCGGTCACGTTTCCCGGCCGGCATCAAGGGAGGGGACATGAAAAGGTCAACGCCTACAAAAGAGAAGGAGCGAGCCGCCCTTGAAGCCAAGCTCTATCTCGTTCCCTTTGATTCCTCCCGCCGTCCCGTCTACTGGTTTAATGACAATCTCCCCGCCAACACCTGGAGCAAGCCCCACAGCCATCCCTGGGGTGAGCTGGCCTATGTGGCGCATGGCTGCATCGTCATCTGCACGGAAAAGGGCAACTGGCTCGCGCCGCCCCAGCGCGCCATATGGATCCCCTCCGGCTGTTCCCACGAATGGTATATACCTTCCAGCGCCAGAAGCTGCACCCTGTGGATCGACCAGTACGTCATGCTGGGCATGGAACGGTTCACCGCCTGCCACATGCTGGAGATCTCCCCGCTGGTGCGCGAGATCCTGCTCCATCTCAGCAATCAGCCCGCCATCTATGGCGACGACGCGCGCGGGCGCCTGGTGGTGTCGCTGCTCGACCTCCTGCTCGACCTGCCCACGGTGACCGCCCCCCAGACCATGCCCCGCGACCACCGCCTCATTGAACTCTGCACCGCTGTACTCACCTCGCCCCATGAAGACCGCACGCTGCCCCAATGGGCGGCGCGCCTCGGCATGAGCGAGCGGAACCTGAACCGGCTCTTCCGGCGCGAGACAGGGACATCCTTTCACCGCTGGCAGCAGCTTCAGCGCATGCGCTTCGCCCATGAGCGCCTGCTCCAGGGGCAAAGCGTTACCTCCGTGGCTTTCGATTGCGGCTATTCCTCGGTTTCGGCCTTCATCTCCACTTTCAAATCCTTTTTCGGCTTCACACCCGGCAAGGTCGTCCTTGACGGGCACGGCAACCAGCGCCTCTGATGCCGCCAGCGCCTCTGATGCCACCAGCGCGCCACCGGGCGCGCCTTTCTGGAGCATTTTGCTGATTAAAATATCTGCAAGACAGATATTTTCCTCAGGTTTCGCTGCCTCCATTGCGGCGGAAAAGCGCGGTTTCCCGCCTTATTCCGGCGCGGGCGTCTGCTCCCGCAGCCGCCAGAGCGTTTACGCAATTTCATTGCGAAAACGCTCTGAAATTATCCGGAAAAACTCCGCCGGTTCTCTCCGGGAGCGGCCCGTTCCCGCCGCGCCGGTCGGGTCTCGTTTACCGCCTGACGGTTTCAGCCCCGCATACTTTGTGATTTTTGTCTCTTTTTCGACAAAGTTTGTCTGAAAACAGCAAGTCCGCCGCCTCCTCAACGGGGTATCTGAAAATCATCATAAAAGTTTGCATCACGGTCGCGGCCGGGACCACGTCCCCCGGAATGCGCGACCGGACGCAAACAGCACCGTGGCACCGGAAGGCGGGGGGGCGGACAACAGAACCCTCCTGGCCGATTTCCCTCCGCCTTCCACACGGTCAAGCAACCCCGCGGAGGCACCAATGGCGGACATCAGGATCAGGAACTTCATCAACGGCGAATGGCAGGACGAAGCCAACGGCAAACGTGTGCCGCTGTACAACCCGTCCACGGGCGAGGAGATCGGCAGCGTGCCCATTTCGGGACCGGCCACGGCCGAGGCGGCCATCGCCACGGCGCACGCGGCATACAAGCCCTGGCGCAACCTGTCCATTGCCCGGCGCATGACCTATATCTACAAGATCCGCGACTGCATGGTGCGCGATCTGGAAAAGCTGGCCCAGGCCATCGCCCTGGATCAGGCCAAGCATATTTCCGAGGCGCGCGGCGAAGTGCAGCGCGTCATCGAGATCATTGAGTCCGCCGCTGCAACGCCTTCCACGATCCAGGGTGATACCCTGGACTATGTTTCCACCAATATCTCGGCCAGGGTGGTACGCCAGCCTCTCGGCGTCTTCGGCGGCGTGGCGCCCTTCAACTTTCCGGCGCTCGTGTTCGGCTGGTTCATCCCCTACGCCATTGCCGTGGGTGACACCTTCATCTTCAAGCCCTCCACCCAGTCCCCGTATTTCATGCAGCTCATGTGCGAGATCTTCCAGGAGATCGAGCTGCCCGGCGGCGTGGTCAACGTCATCCACGGCAACCGCGACATTCCCGGTTCATGGTATGAGGACCCGCGCATGGCGGGCGTGTGCCTCGTGGGCTCCACGCCCACGGCCAAGGCCATGGCCGCCGGCTGCGCCAGGGGCGCCAAGCGTTCCATGCTGCTCGGCGGCGCCAAGAACGTCCTGCTGGTCATGGAAGACACCAATATGGATGTCTTCATCAGCAATTTCCTCAATTCGTGTTACGGCTCGGCCGGGCAACGCTGCCTGGCGGGCTCCATCGTGGCCGCGGTGCCCGAAATCTATGATGAGGTGCTGGAACGGATGATCGAGGCCTCCAAAACCGTCAAGGTGGGCGATGCCTTCGATCCCGATGTGTACATGGGCCCGCTCATCTCGCGCAAGGCCGCGGACAATGTGCTGGGCTATGTGGACATCGCGCTCAAGCACGGCCACGGCTGCGAGCTCGTGCTCGACCGGCGCAAGGTCGATCTGCCCGACAAGAACCGGAACGGCTACTTTGTCGGCCCCTGCATCATCCGGGACGTGACGCCCTGCAATCCGCTCTTCACCACCGAGGTCTTCGGTCCGCTGGTGGCGACCATCAAGGTGGCCGACATTTACGACGCCATTGAGCTCATCAACAGCTCCGAATATGGCAACGGCGCCTGCATCTTCACCCAGAACATGCACTACGCGGACGTGTTCAGCCGGGATACGGACGTGGGCATGGTGGGCGTCAACGTGGGCATCTGCGCGCCGCATCCCTTTGTTCCCTTCGGCGGCATCAAGGGCTCGCTGCTCGGCACGGACAAGGTGCAGGGCAAGGGCGGCATCGACTTCTTCACCCAGAACAAGGTCACGACCACGCGCACCTACGATCCCAGGGGTGTGGCCGGGAAGCCCGCACCCGCGGCCGCACGGGTGCGCTCCTGCGTGGCATCATAGAAAACGTGACGACGGCGGGCGCCCCGGCGGGGCGCCCCCACAGAACAGAAAAGGGGGAAGAAGTATGCTCCGCAGGGAACGAACGCTTTTTTATAACGGACACATCGTCACCATGGATGCCGCCGACACCCACGCCGACGCGGTCCTTGTGGCGGGCGACCGCATCGAGGCCGTGGGCGGCGCCGACGAACTGCGCGCCCTGGGCGGTATCGGGCGCGAAACGGACCTCGCCGGGGGGACGCTGTATCCCGGCTTCATCGACACGCACAGCCATCTGGACATGTTCGCCGCCTGGTCATTCTACGCCTATTGCGGCGGCACACCCACCATGGCCGAAGCGCTGGACATCCTGCGCAGGCATGCCGATGCCCATCCCGACGCGCCCATTATCATGGGCTATGGCTATGACGATACGGCTACCGCCGACAGGCGCGGGCCCACTGCCGCCGAGCTTGACGCCATCTTCGGCGACAGGCCGGCCATCCTCACGCATATTTCGATCCACGCGGCCTACGTCAATACGGCCGTCCTGAACATGCTCGGCATCGCGCCGGACCGTCCCCATGACCATATCGATGTGGTCTGCGAAAACGGGCGCCCCACCGGCCTGCTTACCGAAACCATGGCCATGCGCGCCCTGGCCCTGCTGCCGCCGACGACGCCGCAAAGCCTCGGCGCCGGGCTGGAAACAGCCATGCGCGCCTACAACGCCCAGGGCTTCACCTCGACCATCGGCGGCGGCCTGGGCCTGAGCGGCCTTTGCGGTGATGTGACCCTGCGGGTCATGGGCGCCCTGGAGCTGGAGGGCAAGATGACCGTGCGCTGCCATCTGCCCTTCCTTGATACAGGCTTTGAGGCCGCCCTTTCCTGCGGATTGCTGGCGGGCCCCGGCAGCCCCTATGTACGGCCCCACGGCATCAAGCTCATCACCGACGGCTCCATTCAGGCATTTACCGCCGCCATTCCCGAAGGCTACCACACGCGCCCGGACACCCGGCCGGAACCCATCATCAGTCAGGAGGACATGGACGCGGCCGTCTTCCGGGCGCATGCCGCCGGGCAGCAGGTGGTGGCCCACGGCAACGGAAACGGTGCCATCGAGCGCGTCATCCTGGCGGTGGAGCGCGCCCAGGCGCGTTGCCCGCGCGCCGATCCCCACCATCTGCTCATCCACTGCCAGACGGCTTCGGACAGCCAGCTTGCGCGCATGAAGGCCGCGGGCCTTGAGCCGTCCTTCTTTGTCCTCCACGTCTGGAACTGGGGCGACAGGCATCGTGACATCTTCCTTGGCCCGGAACGCGCCGCCCGCATCGACCCCTGCGGCAGCGCCGTGCGCCTTGGGCTGCCCTTCTCGCTCCATGCCGATACCCCGGTGCTGCCGCAAATGACCATGCGTTCCATCCATGCGGCGGTGAACCGCATCACCAGCAGCGGAAAGATCCTGGGCCCGGAACAGCGCGTGAGCCCGCTGGAAGCCATGCGCGCCTATACGGTCTATGCGGCGGGCATGTGCCTGGACGCGGCCAACCGCGGCAGCATCGAACCGGGCAAACTGGCGGACTTCACCCTGCTGGACGCCGACCCGCGCACAGTGGCGGCGGAAAGCATCAAGGATATCGCCATCCTCTCCACAGTGTCCGGCGGCCGGCCGGTGTGGGGAAGCCTCGTCTGAGGGAGTCGGGGATGAACGCGCGACGCCTGCTTGAAACCCTGGATGCCTTTGCCCGCTGTACGGACACGCCGGGGCACGGAGTGACGCGGTTTTCGTGGTCACCGGCCGACAGGCGCGCCAGGGAACTCCTGCTCAAGGCCTGTGAGGCTCTGGATCTGACCGTGCGCGTGGACGGCATCGGCAATATCCGCGCCCGCATGTCCGGCAGGGCTCCCGGCCCGGCCGTGCTCATGGGATCGCACCTCGATTCCGTCCGCCATGGCGGGCATCTGGACGGCATCTACGGCGTATGCGCCGCCCTTGAGACGCTGCGTTCGTTCCGCGAACAGGGCCATGTGCCCGGCTGCGATGTGGAGCTTGTGGCCTTTGCCGAAGAGGAAGGCTCCAACTTCGGTTCAACCTGCCTTGGCAGCAAGGCCGTGACCGGCCAGTGCGACGGCGCGGCCCTCCGGAAGCTGAAGGACGGGAACGGCAGCGCCTGGGAACGGCTCCGCGCGTTCGGCCTTGCGCCGGAAGCCCTGGCGGGGCAACAGATCCGGCCGGAGGAAACGCGGGCCTGGCTGGAAGTGCATATCGAACAAAATCAAAAACTTGAACAGAGCGGCGCGCGCCTTGGCGTGGTCTCGGCCATCTACGGCATGCGCCTGCACCGTCTGCGCTTTACGGGTGTTTCGGATCACGCGGCAAGCCCCATGGCCGGCAGGCGCGATCCCATGGCGGCCTTCGCCCGTTTTGCCTCGCGCATGGAGGATCTCTGGCGCAAGGGCACCCTGCCGCAGGACTATGCCTGCACAGTGGGCAGCATTGCCTGCACGCCGGATGTGGGCATCGTCATTCCCCACTCCGTAACATTCACCGTCGACGTGCGTCATGTGGATGTGCCCGTGCTGGAAGCGGGATGGGAGCGCATCGAGGCGCTGGCCCGCTCGGTGGCGCGGGACTATGGCGTGAGCATGGACGTGGAGCGGCTTTCGGCCAGCGGCGGCGCCCGCATGGACGCCGGCATCATGGCCATGTTCCGCGAAGCGGCCGAACGCCACAACGCACCCTGGATGAACATGACAAGCGGCCCCGCGCACGACGCGGCCTGCATGGCGCAGGTCACGGCAACCGGGCTGCTCTTCGTGCCCAGTATCAATGGCCGAAGCCATTGCCCGCAAGAGGACACCGCGCCTGAAGATCTGGTTCTGGGCGCGCAGGTTCTGGAGGATACGGCACGCCGTCTGGCAGGTTGAACCAGGCGGCCGGTTCACAAACACATCAGGAGGGACCATGAGCTGGTATCTGGGCTATTTCATTGTCTATTTTGCCATCATGTTCGGCATCGGCTTCTACTATTTCAAAAAAGTCAAAAGCGCCAATGACTATCTCATCGGCGGCTGGAGCATGGGCTTCTGGCCCATCGTGGGCACGGTCATCAGTACCTGGTGCGGCGCCTCGGTCTTCATTGGCACCGTGGGCCTTGGCTTCACGGTGGGCGCGTCGGCCTATATCCGCTTCTCGCTCGCCAGCATCATCTTCACCCTCATCCTGCTGCTCGTCTTCGCCAAGGCCCTGCGGCGGCAGCGCCTCTATACCCTGGCCGACCTCTTCGGTTCGCGCTTCGGGCCTTCGGTGGGCGTCATTCCCTCGCTGCTTTCGGCGCTCATCTACGCCATTCCCACCACGGCCATGCAGTTCATCGCCATGGCCACCATCTGGACGGCCTGCTTCGGCATGGACTGGAACACGGCCCTCATCCTTTCCTTTGTGCTTGTTTTCGCCTTCACCGTTCTGGGCGGTCTGCCGGGCACCATCATCACCGACGCGCTCCAGGCCATCCTCATCATCGTGGGCATCGTCATCCTGGCCATCGCCACGGTGAAATTCGCCGGTGGCTGGGATCACCTCATGGCGGCCACGCCTGCCGACTATCTCTCGGCCTCCGGCCCCTACGGCATGACGGAAGTCGCGCTCTTCTTCCTTTCGGTGGGGCCCTTCTACATGGTCTGGCAATCCTCGTGGCAGCGCATCTTCGCGGCCAAGTCCGAGTCCGTCTCCCTGCGGGCGAACACCCTGGGCGTCGTCATCTGCGCCTTTATCTTCCTCTGCCCCGTGATCATCGGCATCGCCTGCCGTCAGTTCCTGCCGCTGGACACCAAGCCTGACCTCATCTTCTCCATCGTGGCCAAGAACATGCTGCCCCCGTATATCGGCGGCCTCATCTACTGCGCCCTTCTGGCGGCGCTCGTCACCGGCGCGGACTCCTTCATCCTGCAGGGCTCGTCCAACCTTACCCATGACTTCTACCGTCAGATGCTCAACCCCAAGGCCACCAACAAGCAGCTCATGACCATGTCGCGCCTCACGGTGCTGCTTATTTCGCTGGGCGCGCTCCTCGTGGCCTTCAACTTCACGGGCATCATCGCCATCTACCAATGGGCGCTCCGGCTCACGGCAACCACGCTGGTCCTCCCCTTCCTCGCCACCATGCTGTGGCGCGGCACCACCAAGAAGGGCTGCGTGACCGGCATGCTGATGGGCCTGTTCTCCACGCTGCTCTGGCCCTATCTCGGCATTCCCATTGACCATACGATCTTCGGCTTCCTCTGCTGCGCCGCCGGTCTGTTCGGCGTGAGCCTGCTCACCAAGCACAGCAAGAGCGAATTTGTGGCCGCGGTCCTCTGGGAAAATCTGCCCACCGCCGAAAACCGCTAGGCCCTCCTTCCTCCACCACTTAACTGCCGGCGGCCGTCTTCCTGCGAAGGCGGCCGCCGGATTTTCCTGCCGGAAAGCTCTCTCCCCGCGGTCAGCCCCGTTGCGGCGGTCTGCGGCTCAGCACAAGCGACATGTAGGGCGGCCGGGCATCCCCCTCTCCCACGCCCTGACGCAACCGCGCTTCCGGGCGTTCCACATGGCTTGCCAGCAGGGCGTCCGCCGCGCGGCCCTGCGCTTCAAGCGCGCGGGCAATGGCCGGAAAATTGCGGTACGCCTTGAGGATGACCGCCGTATCGGCCCGCGCGAGTTCCGCGGCCAGGTTCTCGCCGTTTCTGATGCCCGGCAGGATGCGCAGGCTTTCCTCCCCTTCGCAGAGAATGGTCTGCGTGGCCGCGGCCGCCGCCTGAAAGGACGTGATGCCGGAAAGGATCTCCACGCGCGCATCCGGAGCCATGGCCCGCACGGTGCGGAACAGATAGCCGAAGGTGCTGTAAACGAGCGGATCGCCGATGGTGAGAAAGGCCGCATCCTCCCCGGCGCCCAGCACTTCCAGGGTGGCCTCGGCCGCCATGCGCCAGGCCGCGCGCAGGGGCGCCTCCTCGCGCGTCATGGGAAATTCCAGCCGCAGGATGCGCGCGTCCGCCCGCAGATGGGGGCGCGCCGTCTCCAGCGCCGCCGAATAGTCGTTGCGCGGCGAGGCCGCCGCGAGAATGACATCCACCCCGCCGAGGACGCGGGCCGCCCGCAGGGTGAGAAGATCCGGGGCGCCCGGCCCCACCCCCACGGCATACAGCGTGCCGCTCATTTCTGTTCCCCCCTGGCGCCGCGCTCCGGCCGCTGCAATCCCTTGAGCCAGGCCGCGAGCAGTTCCGCCGCTTCAATGGAGCGCGGCCCAGGCCGCGCGAACAGCGCCTCATCCACCACCAGCGTGCGCCCCTCGCGCACGGCGCGCAGGCCCCGGTAGTGCGGCCGCTCCGCCAGCGGCTGCGGCGCCGGATTCATGGGCCCGCGCTGCACGAGATAGACATCCGGGTCCGCCAGGATGAGGGCTTCCTCGTTGATGCGCGCAAGCTTCCGCCCCTGGCGGACCACATTCTCGCCGCCGGCAGCGGCCATGATGTCCGCCACGATGCCGCCGTTTCCGGCCGCCAGCAGGTTGGGATAGCGCGCCTCATAAAACATGCGCCACGGGCGCTGATTCGCGGTGGCCGCGCGCAGGGCGTCAAGGCGCCCGCGCCAGTCCGTCACAAGGGCTTTGGCCTGCGCCTCGCGGCCGCAAAGCCGCCCCAGACGTTCCATCACCCCAAAGAGCTGCGCGAAGGAAGTGACCTCAAAGTTCAGCACCGGCACTCCCAGGCGGCGCAGCGCCTCCGTTTGCAGCGCGGCTTCCCCGCGTCCGCTCATCTGGAGGACAAGATCCGGCCGCTGTGCGGCCACCAGCTCGGCATTGGGCCGCATGTGCGTGCCCACGGCCGGCAGTGACGCCAGTTGCGGGATCCGGGCATCGGCGTCGGTGCGGGCAACGATCCTGTCCCCGCAGCCAAGGGCAAGCAGCATTTCGCCAAAGGCCCCGTAAAGCGGGATGATACGCCGCGCGGGCCGCTCCAGACGCAGGGTATGGCCCGTGTCGTCCGTGACCTCAACAGGCGCCGCCGGAGTCTCCCCCACGCGCAGGACAGGGAACAGGAACAGGAGAAACAGAACGGCCGCCAGCCACCGGGGAGGCCGTTTCCCGCGCCAGAGCCGGGAGCGCCTGGGGGATGTCGCCGTCCGGATGCCGGAACACGCGCAGGGGAAGATCATAGAGGGCACTCAGATTCTCCTCGGTAAAGACGGCCCGCACCGGCCCGTCAAACAAAACGCGCCCCGCCCTGAGCCCCACCAGGCGCGTGGCGTGGCGGGCGGCCAGATTGCAGTCGTGCGCGGCCTGAAGCAGGGCCGCGCCTGCGCGCCTGCGCCGCTCCAGCAGGGCGAACAGCTCTTCGGCCCGCGCCGGGTCAAGGCTGGCGGCCAGCTCGTCCAGGAGGAAGAGCGGCGTTGCCGCGCCGTCCATCTGGGCAAGGACCCGCGCCAGAAGCACCCGCTGCCATTCCCCGCCGGAAAGCGTCTCCACCGGGCGGGCGGCAAGAACTTCCGCATCCACGGCGGCAAGGGCGCGCGCCGCCGCCGCATGATCCTGACGTCGGTAGAAACCCGGCCACGAAAGCCAGGGAAAACGTCCCAGCAGGACCAGTTGCAGCACGCGCAGGCCATGCGGCCGCTCCGGCTGCTGCGGCAGGACAGCCCGGCGCCGTGCGCGCTCCCGCGCGGAAAGACGCGCCGCGGGGGCGCCCCCCAGACGCACGTTGCCGCTGGCAGGCGGCCGCGTCCCTGCCGCGCAGCGCAGGAGCGTCGTCTTACCGCTGCCATTGGGGCCGAGCAGGATGACGTTCTCGCCCGGTTCCACCGCAAGACGCACCGAACACAGCGCCGCCGTGTCGCCATAGGCCGCGCACACGTCTTCCAGCAGCAGCGGCGGCGGAAAACCGGAGCCGGGGGCATTCATCGGCGCCGCCGCACCAGGAGGGCGAAAAACGGGCCGCCCAAAAGCGCGGTAACCACGCCCACCGGCAGTTCCCTGCCGCCGTCAAGCACGCAGCGCGCCGCCACATCCGCCCAGAGCAGGAGCGTGCCGCCGCCCAGAAAGGCGCCCGCCAGCAACGGCCCGTGCGCCGCGCCCATGAACAGCCGCAGGATATGCGGCACCACCAGGCCCACAAAGCCGATGACTCCGGCCACGGCCACGCAGCCCGCCGTCATGCAGCTGGCCCCGGCCAGCAGCCAGAACCGCGCCCGCCCCACGGCAAGGCCCAGGTGGGCGGCCTCCTCCCCCCCAAGGGCCAGCACATCCAGCCGCCGCCAGCCAAGGCCCACGCAGCAGAGCCCCGGCAGCAGCGCGGCCAGCAAAAGCGGCAGACTCTCCCAGCCCCGGCCCTGAAACGAGCCCAGTATCCAGAAAACGATGCTGGTGACGGATTCCTCGTTGAGCGCCTTCACAAGCGCCACCAGCGCGCCCAGAAAGGCCGCCACGGCAATGCCCGCGAGGATGACGGTCTCCCGGCTGAAGGCGCCCTGCCCGCGCCCAAGCCAGAGCGCCAGCGCCAGGGCGAGGAGCGCGCCCGCCATGGCGGCCCCGGCCACAAGGGCGGTATGCGAAAGGCCAAGGGCCACGGCAAGGGCGCCCCCCAGGGCGATGGCCAGACTTGCGCCGCAGGCGGCTCCCGCGGAAATGCCCAGCGTGAAGGGGTCCGCCAGCGGATTGCGCAAGACCCCCTGCAGGACCACGCCGGCAACCCCCAGTGCGCCGCCGCAGAGCAGGGCAAGGCAGACCCGCGCCAGCCGGATGCCGCCCACCACCAGAACGGGGACATCCCGCGCGCCCTCTCCGCTGCAAAACGCCCGGAGCGCGCGCATGACCGCCGCCGGTTCCAGCGGATACGGGCCGGGCAGGCAGGCAAGCGGCAGGGAACAGCACCAGACCAGCGCCAGCGCCACAAGGACCAGACGCGCGCGCGGCCATGCCTGAAAGGGGGTGGAGAGGGGGGAGGAAGCCGCAGCCATGCACACCAGCCGGAAAATGCGGGCCCGCGGCGCCGGACGCCGCGACCCAGAAAAAAGTTATGTTCTGCAACGCGGTTGATGGATATTCCGGGTTCCGTCTGGAGCGGAGCGACAGACGGATGCTGGTGCCGGAAGGATCCTAAAA
>CAZNXQ010000049.1:0-12119 GCA_964576895.1 uncultured Desulfovibrio sp. | reverse complement strand
CGATGGCGTTGTTGATGCCCACCAGGGCCTTCTGCGCGGCTTCCTGCGTGGAGACCGTGTAGGCAAGCGAATCCGTGGAGGCCTCGTTGCCCACGCCCAGGGCGGACGCGGTGCTCGTGCCGATCTGGATGTAGTAGTAGTCTTCCGCCGAGTCGTTGGCCGAACCGAAGTGGACCTTCAGCTTGCCGGTGGACGAAAGATCCGTCTCCGACACACCCTTGCCACTGTGCGTATCGCTGGACAGATTGCCGTTCAGAAGGTGGATGTTGTTGAAGTCCGTGGCATTGGCGATTCGGGTGATTTCCGAAGCCATGGCCTGGTACTCGGACTCGATCATCAGCCGCTGGGTGGAATCATAGGTACCCGTGGCCGCCTGTTCCGCCAGTTCCTTCATGCGGATGAGCTTTTCATCGATGACGCCCAGGGCTCCGTCCGCCGTCTGGAGGAGGGAAATGGCGTCATTGGCGTTGCGCACGCCCTGATTCAGAGCCGCGATATCCGCCCGCATCAGCTCGCGGATGGCGAGACCGGCCGCATCGTCGGCCGCGCCGTTCACGCGCAGGCCCGAAGAGAGGCGCTGGGTCGAGGTCTGCAACCTTCCGTAATGGTTGGTCAGGGTGTTGGAGACGTTGGTGGCCATCTGATTGTGATTGATGTACATGACATTCCTCCATGAATGTACTGTTGCCCGGTGGCGCACCACGCGCGCCCGCGTCCCTGCGGACTACCACCGTACGATGCCTGCTGTGCAGGGCTGTCGTTCCCCGTTACGCGCGGCCGCCGTTCTCCGCGATCCGACGGATGCTTCCGGCCGCTTGCCCCTGCCAGGGAGTTTCCTCCCGATTCCTGACTCGTGGCGTCAGGAGTGGCAAAAATTGCCTGAATCAAACCTGCGCCCGGTATTAAGCATGATTCGTGCCAGATTTCACGGTTTCCCCTGACGCGGCGCCGCTGTGCCGGAAGCCGCGCATTTTCCATGGATGCCCCCGGAACATCCCGGAACGCCGCGCGGGAACCGCGAATGGGGAAAAAGTTTTCAACAGGCTATTGACGCAAAATCTTTTATGTTTACTTTCTGTGCACAAATTTCCACAGGAGGTTGTGAATGAATACCATGTTTGTCCTGCCCCGCCGGTGGTTCGCGGCCACCGAATCCGCCCGCAACGCCGCCTCGCCCGTGCGGGACGATATAGATGCCATGTGTCAGAATGCCGCCGCCCGCGACGAGCGCCGCGCGCCCGGAATACTGCCCTGCGTGGATCTGGTCGCCGACGCGAACGCCTATGCGCTGAGCATGGAGATCCCCGGTGTGGACCCGGAACAGATCTCCCTTGAAGTCCGCGAGGAAACCCTCGTCATTGCCGGAGAAAAGGCCTGCCCGCATGAAGCCGGCGCCACGCGCATAGCCGGTGAACGTGTTTTCGGCGTGTTCCGGCGCATGTGGCCCCTGCCCGAAGATGCCGACGCCGATGCCATCAGCGCCGCTACGAAAAACGGCGTTCTGACGGTCACGGTGCCCCGCAGGGCGGCGCCCGAACCGCAGCACCGGACCATCGAGATCACCCGGCAGTAACAGCGCCCGCGTTTTTCCGATGTCCTCCTCCGGACCGGCCTTACGGCCGGAGCCCCGGCGCGGCATGGGGGCCGCGCCGGGGCTTTTTGTATGCGGAAGACCTCCCGCCCCAGGCGGGAGGTCTTCCGCATACAAAAAAAGAGGCCGGTTCGTTGCCGAACAGGCCCCTTTTCCCACCGCCGGAAATTTCTTCCCGGCGGTTCCCTCCCCATGTTGATTTCCGGTCAGCGAACGAGCTGCATGGCCAGCTGCTGCATGCTGTTGGCCTGGGAAAGCATGGCCACAGCGGACTGCGTCAGGATCTGGTTACGCACGAACTGCGTCATTTCCGTGGCCACGTCCACATCGGAAATGCGCGACTCGGCGGCCTGGAGATTTTCGGCCTGGGTCGTGAGGTTGGAGATGGTGTTCTCCAGCCGGTTCTGGAGCGCGCCCAGATGCGCGCGGATCTTGTCCTTGGAAATGATGGCCTGGTTGATGCCGTTGAGGGCCTTCTGCGCGGCCTCCTGCGTGGAGACGGTGTAGGCGTCGGCCTTTGCGCCCGCCGCACTGCCCACGCCCAGAGCTGAGGCCGTGCTGTCGCCGATCTGGATGTAGTAGTAGTCTTCCGCCTTATCGTTGGCCGTGCCGAAGTGGACCTTCAGCTTGCCGGTGGACTTCATCGCGGCGCCGGAATGCGTATCGCTGGACAGGTTGCCGTCCAGCAGCTTGATGTTGTTGAAGTCCGTGGCGTTGGCGATTCGGGTGATTTCCGACGCCATGGCCTGATATTCGGACTCGATCATCAGGCGCTGGGTGGAGTCATAGGTGCCGGTGGCCGCCTGCTCGGCCAGCTCCTTCATGCGGATGAGCTTTTCGTCGATGATGCCCAGGGCGCCGTCCGCCGTCTGGATGAGGGAAATGGCGTCATTGGCGTTACGCACGCCCTGTTGCAGGGAAGCGATGTCCGCCCGCATGAGTTCCCGGATGGCAAGACCGGCCGCATCGTCGGCGGAATTATTGATCCGCAGGCCTGACGACAGGCGCTGGGTCGACGTCTGCAGATTGCTGTAATGCCCCGCAAGATTGTTACTGACATTGCTCGCCATCAGATTGTGATTGATATACATACATTCCTCCCTGAATGTTGTATGTCGCGGGCGGCGCACCATGCAACGCGTCCCTGCGTCCTTCCGCCTCAGAAAGCCTATCGTCATTCCGGCACAAAGAATTAGGGACGGGAGGAAAATTTTTCCTACCATCAACACATTGATTTTCAAGGAAAAACAGCTTTCCTGCCGCCGGGAGCGGCAAATTTTTCCCGGTGGCGGATGCCCCGGAAGCCGGGTTCAGTCCCAGGAATCGGCCAGGGCGCGCTCCTTTGCCGAGAGCATCCCGTACCAGATGCGCCGCAGGGCGTGGAAGTTATTGATGCGCAGTTCCTCTGGCCAGGGCCTGCTGACTTCCCAGGGCTTGGGACCGTGAAAATGCACGATATGCGCTGTTTGCTGACAATCTGGCTGGTATGGGGGCCGGTTCCAGCGATCCGCCAGCCGGGTGATGCGCTTGCCAAAAAAATAATTGAGCAGCGACTGGTCCAGATTGCCGATGCGCCCCACATTCTGCTGCGAAAAGGCGAGAAAATGCTCCACCAGATCCCGCCGGCGCAGGCGGGCAAGGTTGAAGAGCGTCACGGCGCTGGAAAAGGTCCAGATGGGAAACGGCATGGGCACCGTGCAGCGCCGCTCCCGATAGAGATAGCTCAGGCTTTTGTATTCATGATAAAACGGCGCGGTGGCCTCCCGCACCATGCCCAGATAGGACGGCACGGGCGCGGCAAAAAGCTCGTCCAGGGGGCGCAGGAAAAACACGTCCGAATCGCAGTAGAGAACAGCGTCGTCATCGGCAAGTTCCGGCACAAGCGCCAGCTCCAGCCGGAGAAAGCAGCCGATGACCGGATGCGTGAAGGCGGGCAGCGTCTCGCGGTTCAGGCGTGGCCGGTAGCGCGCCAGGGGGATGCGCTCGGCCGCCACCTCGGCGAGCACATGGGCGTCGTCCCCGCCGTAGACGCAAAGCAGGGGCGCGGCATCCCCGTGCAGGGCGCGCAGGGACCGCGCCGCCACCTTGAGCAGAAGAAGATAGCGCGGATTGTCATCAATACAGAAAACCGTCTTCATGGGGCTTCCGCAACTGCCGGCCAATGCAGGGAAAATGTCGCTGCCCCTCAACGGTATCAGGAGCGGCCCGCTCCCGCAAGCGCGCCCGCTCGCGGGGGCGCCCCGTCCCTTGCGCGGGCCCCGCGCGGCGCATATACTCCACCCATGCGAACCATGAACCCCACGCTCCGCCCCCGCCTTCGCCCGCTTTCGGGCTCCGTTGCGGTCCTCCTGCTGACCATGGCGCTCGGCGCCTGCGGCCCCAGGGAGATCGGCGCCGGCAGCGCCGAAGAAAGCGCGCCCTCCGGGGGCGGCGCGCCCACCGCCGAAATGATGCGCTATCCCATGACTGGCGCCAGCGCGCGGGAGCGCATGCTCTATCTGAGCAACCGCCCCGATGTCATGCAACAGGTGCAGGACTGGCGCCTTCAGGGATACCAGCGCCGGATGGGCATCCAGCCCTCGCCGGAAGATCCCGCCTACCGGGCCGTGCCCAAACAGCGCAGCCCCTTCAGGCAATAATCGCAATGGATCCCGTTACCCACGCCGCCAGTGGGGCCGTGGCCCTGCTCGCCCTGCCCCGGCGTCCGCTCACGCGCTGGGCCCTGCCGCTCGCGGCCATGGTGACCGCCTCGCCGGATCTGGATATCCTCTTCGTGCACACGCCGCTCCAGTTTCTGCTCCTCCATCGGGGCATCAGCCATTCGTTCGCCGCCATGCCCGTTTTCGGCCTTTTGCTCGCCCTGTGCTGCCGCCCGCTCTGGAGCGCCGCGACACCGGGCCGCTGGAGCTTCACCAGGGTCTGGCTGCTCTGCTGCGCCCTGATCCTCCTCCATATCTGGCTGGATGTGGTCACCACCTACGGCACCATGGTCTTTCTCCCCTTTTCCCACTACCGCGTGCGCCTGAACAGCGTCTACATCATCGACCTTTTCCTTACCGTGCCCCTGCTCTGGGCGGTGTGGCGCCTGCGGGCGCGGCGCGGGCTCATTCTTCTGGCGCTGGCCTGGGTCTTCGTCTACCCCACGCTCGGCATGGGGCTCAATGCCTGGCATACCGTGCAGAGCCGCGAGCGGCTCCAGCATGAGGGGCGCGCCGTCAGCCGCCTCCATGTGCTGCCCGATGCCTTTGCGCCCTTTTTCTGGCGCGTCATCTTTGAGGAAGGCGCCACGGTCCGCGCCCAGAGCCTTGACGCCCTGGGACGCCCCCGCGCAGCGGAAGCCGTCCATCCCGCCGCGCCCGCGCCGCTTGTGGCCGCCCTGGCGGAACAGTCCGTTGCCTGCGAGAGCTATTTCCAGTTTGCCATGCTCCCGGTCATGGATGCCCTGCGCCCTGGGGACGCGCCGCCCCGGAGGACCGATGCCCCCCCGGAGGACGGCCACACCGGCGCCCTGTTTTACGATCTGCGCTTTGGCAGCGGGCTGGCCGTGGTGCGCCGGCTGCTCGCCATGCGCCCCAATGCGGACATCCCCTTCCAGCTCATGGTGGAGCTGGCCCCGGCAGGAGCCGATGCCCCGCGCAGCGCCCCCCCGCGCCTGGAACAGCTGCGCCTGCGCTTTTCCGACAGCGGCCGCGATTCGCGCTGGCACGCCCCCGTGCCGCCCGCGCCGCCCACCTTTCTGCGCTGGCTCGTGGGCCTGCGCTGATCCCGCCACATGCCAAACAGAGAGATGCCACACCGTGCCATATCCCCCTAGCGCCCTGTCGCAGCCCCCGCTCTTCCGCAACCGGGCCCGTGCCGGAGGCAGGCCATGCTGAGCCCGCGCATCGACCCCGTGGCCGTGACCATCGGCCCCCTTCAGCTCCATTGGTACGGCCTCATGTATCTGGTGGGATTTGTGGTGGGCTGGCTGCTGGGGCGCTGGCGCGCGCGGCGCCCCGGTTCCGGCTGGACGCCGGTGGAGGTGGACGATCTGCTCACCTGCGTCATGCTCGGCGTCATCGTCGGCGGCCGGCTCGGCTATGCGCTCTTTTATGACCTGCCCGCCTTTCTGGCCGATCCGCTGGAGATTTTCCGCATCTGGCACGGAGGCATGTCCTTCCATGGCGGGCTGCTCGGCGCCGCCGGGGCATTTTTCTGGTTCGCGCACAGCCGGAAGCGCAGCTTCCTCCAGGTGTCGGATTTCGTGGCCCCGCTCGTGCCCCAGGCGCTCTTTTTCGGCCGGATCGGCAACTTCATCAATGGCGAGCTCTGGGGCAAGGTCAGCGATGTGCCCTGGGCCATGGTCTTTCCGGGTGCCGGGCCCTGGCCGCGGCACCCTTCGCAGCTTTACGAGGCGCTCCTGGAGGGCCTGGTGCTCTTTGTGGCACTCTGGATCTATTCCGCCACGCCGCGCAAGCCGGGGGCGGTTTCCGGCTTTTTCGCCCTGGGCTACGGGCTGGCCCGCTTTCTTGTGGAATTCGTGCGCATGCCCGATGCCCACCTGGGCTATCTCGCCTTCGGCTGGCTGACCATGGGCCAGGTGCTGTGCCTGCCGCTCATGGGCGTGGGGCTCTGGCTCCTGCTCCGGCCGGCGCCGCGTTGACAAGGCGCGGAGCTGTCTTAACTTCAGCCCAGAAACTTGCCCCAGGAGGTACTTATGAGCGATTCCCTGCTTTGCGCCGTGCCGTCCGAAGCTCCGGGCGGCCTCGACGCCGCGCCCAGCGCCCATTTCGGCCATTGCGCCGCCTATACCATCGCCAGGGTGGAGAACGGCCGCATCAGCGATGTGCACGTCATGCCCAACAACGGGCATGAGCACGGAAGCTGCGTCGAACCCGTCAACGACCTCGCCAGGGCGGGGGTGACCGCCCTGCTCGCCGGGGGCATGGGCATGCGTCCGCTCAACGCCATGCACGCCGCCGGCATCAAGGTCTATCACGCCATGGGCTTCACCACCGTTGACGATGCCCTCAAGGCCTTTGCCGCGGGCTCGCTCCAGGCGTTCGGTGAGGAACAGTTGTGCAAGGGCTGCGGCGGCCACCATCATTAAAAGCTGATGGAGACTGCTGGCGGCGGAAGGAGCCTGAAAAATACGATTTTTCGGCGCTGGTAGGAAAGAGAAGAATTTTCGCGGGAGAGTGTACCCCGGTACCGGACCAGGGAAATTTTTCTCTGACGCGCCCTGCGCCAAAAAGCGCGCGGGCGGCAAAAGCCCCGGACGGTCATACCGTCCGGGGCTTTTGCGTTTCACCACGGCTGCTGCCTAAACTGCCGGCTCAGCGCATGTCCCCCCGGCGCGACCGGTCGGCGGCGCGCTGCTCCGCCGCGCGCCGTTCGGCCGCCTCGGCCACATCCGCGGGCACGATGGTCTTGCCGATGGGGCAGAGCGCCAGCGCGGCGAGCTTGACGTGCTGCCAGGCGAACGGAATGCCGATGATGCTCACCGCGCAGAACAGGGCCCAGGCAAGATGGCCCAGAGCGATCCAGATGCCCGCGAACACCAGCCAGATGATATTGCCCACCGTGCCCAGCGGGCCGGTGCCCACATCCGGCGTGCCGTTGAGCACATCGCGCGAGACGGGCATCTTCCCGAACGGGAAGAAGGCGAACTCGCCCATGACAAAGCAGGCCCGCCCCCAGGGAATGCCCACGATGGAGAGAAAGCAGAGCACGCCGAAAAACCACCAGGTCAGGCCCATCCAGACGCCGCCCAGAAGAAACCAGAGGATATTGCCGAGAAAATTCACTGCATGCATGGCAACCGTCCGTCGCCCCATGGAACCATGTCACCACAGCCGCGCGGGCGTTTTTCCGCGTCGCGGCCGGAAGGCCTCAGAATTCCACAACCACCTGCTCGCTCCCGGTCTCCTGTCCTTCGGGCGCGGCGCCGCGTTCACGCCTGACGATCTCGCCGATGCGCCATGCGGGCAGATGGAACGCCTGGATGCGGCTCACGGCCTCTTCCGCCTGGGCCTCCGGCAGAATGAGCACATAGCCGATGCCGCAGTTGAAGATCTGGAGCATCTCCTGCCATTCAAGCCCTCCCCTTTCCCTGAGCCAGGTAAAGACCGGCGGCATCGTCCAGCTCCCGAAGCGGATGCGCGCCTCCACCTGAGAGGGAAGGATGCGCGGGATATTGTCGTAAAAGCCGCCGCCCGTGATGTGGGCCATGCCCTTGATGGCCAGGTCACGCAGGAGCGGGCGCACGGCCTCCACATAGATGGTGGTCGGCGCGAGGAAAACATCGGCCACGCTTTTCCCTTCCGCGCCGGGGAAGGGATCGTCGGGGCCAAGGCCGGATTCGGTGAGGATCTTGCGCGCCAGAGAATAGCCGTTGGAATGAAGCCCGGAGGAGGCCACGCCCACCACCGCGTCGCCCACCTGGATGCCGGAGCCGTCCACCAGCTTCGCATTGTCCACAAGGCCGACGCAGAAGCCCGCCAGATCGTACTCGCCGGGCGCGTACATCCCCGGCATCTCGGCGGTTTCGCCGCCGAGCAGGGCGCAGGCCGCCTGGCGGCAGCCCTCGGCCACGCCGCCCACCACAGCGGCCGCGGTGTCCACATCCAGCTTGCCGGTGGCGAAATAATCGAGGAAGAACAGGGGCGCCGCGCCCTGGACCAGAATATCGTTGGCGCTCATGGCCACAAGGTCGATCCCCACGGTGGAATGCCGGTTCCAGGCAAATGCCAGCTTGAGCTTGGTGCCCACGCCGTCCGTGGAGGCCACGAGCACCGGCTCGGCCATGCCCGCGAGATCGGGGCGGAACAAGCCGCCAAAACCGCCGATATCGGCCAGGACACCCCGCGTCTGCGTGGAGGCCACGAGCCCCCTGATACGCCGCACCAGGGCGTTGCCCGCCTCAATATCGACACCGGCGGCGGTATAGGCACGCGCGCGTTCACTGGACATGGCTTCCTCCTTGCTCCGTAAAAACTAGCAGACTTTGCGGCGAAGCCCAAGCGTCTTTTTGGCCGCCCGCTCCGGAGGTCTGGCGCCGGCATGCGCCAGATAAGGGATTTTCTCCCGCCGGTTTTTCATGGACCACAGGCGACGCCCCTGCTATACTGGCAGCATGAACAGCTCCCCGCCCGCCCGCCGGCCCGGAAGACGCCGTGCCGTCCCCGCCGCCGCCGGGCTCCTGCTCTGCCTTGTTATTGCCGCCCCCGGCGCGCCGGGGACAGGGGGGGCCCTTGCCATGGGCGACACTCCCGGCGCCGGCGCTTCTTCCGAGACGCGGGGCGCCACGGAAAACGCCGCCCGGCAACCGGAACTCCGCCCTTCCTCGCCTGCCTCTCCCCTGCCGGAACCGGCCCGCGCCCCCGTGCAGCGGCTGCCGGACACGGCGGAGGACGCCATCACCATCCGCAACAACGCGCCCGGTTATGAGGGCTTCGCGGGCACCTGGCGGGACCCGGCCACGGGCGACATCATCACCTCCGTCATCGCGCCGCGCCGTCCGCAGGAACAGACGCAGCAGCCGCCCATCTATATCGCTCCCCAGATCGAGCCTGACTGGCCCGGCGGCACTTCCGGCCTCCAGCCCGGCGGAAACACCGGCTGGAACCCCGGCTGGACACCCGGCGGGAGCACCGGCTGGAATCCCGGATGGAATCCCGGATGGACACCGGGCGGAAATCCCGGCTGGAATCCCGGCCCACCGCCGCCGGGGCTGAGGCCTCCGGCAAACCCGCCTTCCGGGCCGCCTTCCGTCCGGCCGCCAAGCCCGTCGATCCCTGCCACGCCCCCGTCCTCCGGCCGTCCGGATTTTCGGCCGCCGCGGCCCCCGGATGTGACACCCCCCGGCGGTCTTCCCCTGCCGGAGACACCGCCCCCGCCGCCCGCGCCGGGAGGGCCGCGCCCCCCCGCTCCGGGCGCAGGTTCCGGGACAACATGGCCGCCGGCCCACTGGCAGGGGACATCCGGCTGGCAACCGGGGGCCTGGCGGCCCTGGGAACAGCCCGGCTTCACGGACGGCCCCAAAAGCTGGACGCCGGGGCAGCCGCCCAGGGGCGGCTGGCAGCCCCGGAGCTGGAGCCCGCGCCCCCGCGCGGGGGGCGCATGGCCGCGCGACGGATATGGCATGCGGGGTGCTCCCCGCGGTTTTATCGGGATGCCGCCCATGCCCGGAAACATTTCCCCGCATCTTGGGCCCGCTGTTGCCCCGCGCGCTGCGGGAGGAGGACGCTAGAGATGCGTGCCATGCTTTGGGATCGGGAGCCCGACGGAACACTCAGCTGCGGCCTGTGCGCGCATGCCTGCCGCCTCAGGGAAGGGGCACATGGCCGGTGCGGCGTGCGCGTCAATGTGCGCGGCGAAATGGTCACCCTGGTCGGTGATGTCGTCACCGCCATCCAGCTCGACCCGGTGGAAAAAAAGCCGCTCTATCATTTTCTGCCGGGAACAAAGACCTATTCCATCGGCAGCGCGGGCTGCAATTTCCATTGCCGCTATTGCCAGAATCACAAAATCGCCCATGTGCGCCCCAAGAGCGTCATCCCCGGACGCCGCGCCACGCCGGACACGCTGGCCCGTCTCGCGGCGCAGCAGGCGCCGAGCATGGCCTTTACCTACAACGAGCCCACGGTCTTTTTTGAACAGGTCTACGAAACCGCCGGGCAGGCCCAGGCGCGGGGGCTCAAGGTCATTCTCGTGAGCAACGGCTTCATGACCGAGGACTTTCTCCTGCCCCTGAGCCGGCGCGTCAATGCGGCCAATATCGATCTCAAGGCCTTTTCGGAAGAGTTCTACCATAAATATTGCGGCGGCAGGCTCCAGCCCGTGCTGGACAACCTGAAACTCATCAAACGGCTCGGCTGGTGGCTGGAGGTCACGACCCTGGTCATCCCCGGCTGCAACGACAGCCCCCAGGAACTCCGCGACATGGCCCGCTTCATCCGCGATGAGCTTGGCCCCGACACGCCCTGGCACCTCACGGCCTTTCACGGCGCCGCCATGATGGCCGCGCATCCCTCCACCCCGCTTTTCCAGCTGGAAGACGCCTGGCGCACAGGCCGCGAGGAGGGCTTGCGCTACGTCTATATCGGCAATACCACCGGCCTCATCGGCAGCTCGACCCTCTGCCCCTCCTGCGGCACGCCGGTCATCGAGCGGCGCGGGTATCAGACCCGCCTGGGCAGGACGCCGGGGATATGCCCGTCCTGCAAGACCAGCATCCCCGGAGTGTGGCAATGATCCTTGTGTATACCGGCGAAGGCAAGGGCAAGACCTGCGCCTGCGCCGGACAGGCCCTGCGCGCCCTCGGCCGGGGCATGGCCGTGGCCGTTGCCCAGTTCATGAAACGCGACTGCGGCGCCGGCGAGCAGGTCATGCTCCGGCGGCTGCTGGGCGAGCGGTTCCGCGCCGGGGGCCTTGGCTTCCTGCGAAACGGGGAGGACCGCCCCGCCCACCGCGCCGCCGCCCTGGAACTTCTGGCCTGGGCCGGGGAACAGCTTCCCGCCGTGGACATGCTCATTCTCGACGAGGCGCTGTATGCCCTGGGCGCGGAGCTGCTCCGTCAGGAGGAACTCCGTGCCGTCATGGAGGCCAGCCGCGGCCTTGACCGCCATCTTGTTCTCTCCGGCCGGGGGTTGCCCGACTGGCTTGGCGCCGAGGCCGACCTGGTGACCGAAATGCGGGAACGCAAGCATCCGTGGCGGCAGGGCATCGCCGCCGCGCCGGGCATCGAGTTCTAGCCGTGCGCCGCCCCCGCCGCTTCCCCCACGCTTCCGGTGAACGCCGCTCCCGGCGCGGGTCCGCGCCCCCGGCCCCTGCGCCGGCCGGCGCCGCGCGCATGACCATCTATGTGGCCGGTTCCTTCAAGCACAAGCATGGGGTGCGCCTGCTTGGGCGCGAACTCAGGGCCCTTGGCTGCCGCATTCTGGACTGGACGGAAAAAGCCGCGCCGCCCCCTGGGCTGACGCCGGCGGAGCGCCGCCTCTGGATGGATACGGACAGGGAGGGCGGTTCGGTCTATGCCTTTTGCCGCGATGCCTGCCTTTCCGCCGACCTTGTCATCTACTACGGGGCATCGGGGCAGGATGCCGGGGTGGAGGTCGGGCTGGCCGCCGGGGCGGGCGTGCCGGTGCTCGGCATCCGCGGCCCGCTGGAGGGGCCCGGCCTCATGCTCCATGGCGCGGCCACTGTCTGGGTGGACAGCGTGGAGGAGGCTCTGGAGCTGATCGCGCGGCTGTGCGCGGGGGATGCGCCCGCCACGGGCGCCGCGCGCGGGGAAAAACCGGCCCTGCGGCGCCTGGCCGCGGCCCTTGCCGCGCACAGGGCAACGCGCCGAGCCTCACTGCGCTGACGCGCGCCGGTTCACCCGGCTATACGGCGGAACCGGGCTGCACGGCGGGCAGTTCGCGCTCGCCGGGGGAAGCCGCCGATTCCGGGGAGGCGCCCTTGCCGCCGCTGTTGCCCTGCGGCGCGTACGGTTTCTGCGGCAGCATGAGATAGCTCGTCACCGAGGTCACGCCCTTGAGCTTGCGCG
>CAZNXQ010000048.1:0-12567 GCA_964576895.1 uncultured Desulfovibrio sp. | reverse complement strand
TGAGCGAAATGCTCCCGTAGGCCGCGAGGTTGGCGGGCAGCATGAAGACGCCGGAGCCCATCATGTTGCCGGCCACCATGAAGGTGGCGGCAATAACGCCGATCTTGTTGCTGTCGCTCTGGGCGGCGGCTTGTGCAGCGTCCTGTGCCATGGGGGATCTCCTTGAAAAATACGTCGGTGAAGGTCCGCCCTACTCGCGGACAGCCAGGGGCAGCGCGCTCGGCAGGAGATATGTCCGGCGCCGGCGGAAACGGTTGCGGCTCACGCAATGGGCGGCAACGGGCGCCCCCCGCCGCCAGTCACGCCAGAGGCAATACAGTGACGTAAGCCCCAGGAAGCCGGCTATAAAAAAAATGCTCACCTGTATAAAAATCAGACAGAAGACGAAGCTGCTCATACTCTTCCTCCAATGGTGCCGTTCTGCGCCGGGAAGTCTGGCATTTCCCGCTCCCGTGGATTCCGGCCCCGGTATCCGCTGTATAATTTTTGTTCCGTCCGGAGGGGTTTCGCCCTCCCGTACACCGGAAAAAAGCATGAGCCGTGCCAAATCCTCCCCCTCCCGGAACTTCCCCCCGCATGCCGCTGCCCGGACATGCGGCTGGCATGGATGGTGCATGAGGGTCCGGCACAAATCAGGCAAACTATCTGGGCTCCGCCATGCGCGCCCGGCGGGGCGGCCTTGCCCCGCAGCGCGGCAGCGGGCATGGCGGCCCGCATGTGCATTTGCCGCACCTCCCGAAGACAGCCGGGAGATCCACGGAGGAAATCATGCGCTTCTCGTTCCTTGGGCTTGGCAATATGGGCGCCCCACTGGCGCGGAATATCCTCTTGGCCGGCGAAGCCCTCACGGTTTTCACCCGCAGGCGGGACTGCGCGCGGGCCTTTGCCGCCGACGGCGCCGTCGTCGCCACCGCCAGGGAAGAACTGGCCGCCTGTGATGTGCTCTGCACCTGCCTTCCCCTGCCGGAGCATGTGCGCGACGCCGTTCTCGGCGCCAATGGCGCGGACGGCCTCTATGCCGCCATGACGCCCGGCGCCGTCCATCTCGAATTCAGCACCATCGACCCCGCCACGGCAAAAACCATGGCGCGGGCCGCCGCGGCCAGGGGCATCGCCTATGTGCAGGCCACGGTTGGCAAGACGCCGCAGATGGCCATGCGGCGCGAGGAACCGCTCTTCGTGGGCGGCGACAGGGACGCCGTGCGCAGGCTGCTGCCCATCCTGGAAAAAATCGGCAAGCCCCATGACGTGGGCAGTGTGGATGCCGCCTGCGCGGTAAAACTGCTCAGCAACATGATCGGCTTGACGAATCTGGCGGTCCTCGCCGAAGGGATGCGTATCGGCGCGGCCGCCGGGATCGACATGAACGTGCTGCTGCCCCTGCTCCAGGATACCGGCGCGCGCAGTTTCCAGATGGATGTCCGCGGCCCCTGGATCGCGGCGGACGACTTCAGCGCGCGTTTCAGCGTGGACCTGGCGGCCAAGGATCTGCGCCTGGGCTGCGCCATGGCCAGAGGCTGGGACTGCGCCCCGGCATTGACAGAAGGGGCCCTCGCCGCCTTCCGCAAGGCGCAGGAGGCGGGCCTGGGCGTCGAGGACGCCTGCGCGGTCTTCAAGGCCGGCCGCTGACGTGCGCCGGCAGCCCGGATGATGCCCCCGCTTGCCGGCGGTCATGCTTCCAACGCCTGTGACGGGACGCAGGGCGCCTCCCCCGCCCTGCCCCCGCAGCGGGCATGCACGCGGCGCCCGGCCGCGCGCGAGGCCATTGCATGGATATGCTGCTCTTCGTCTATCTGAACTGCATCTGGTTTCTCTCCGGCCTCCTGACCGGCCTGACCTCCTTCGGGGGCAATCTTTTCGCCATTCCGCTGCTCACGCTCGTCATGCCCGCGCGGGACGCCATCCTGTTCGGCTGCCTGAGCGGCACGGTCATCTTTCTCGGCCTTGCCTTCATCTACCGGCGCGCGGCGCTCTGGGGCGAGACGCTCCTTCTCGGCATGGCCACACTGCCGGGCGTGCCCCTGGGCGTGTATTTTCTCCACCAGGCGGGCCCGCGCCTGCTTCTCCTCGCCGCGGGGGGGAGCCTGACGCTCTTTCTCCTCTGGCAGTTTCTGGCCGGGCGCCTCCATGTGGCGGAAACGCCCATTTCCCGCTGGTGCAGCCTGCCCTTCGGCTTCCTTTCAGGGATCATGATGAGCGCCGTGGGCATGGGCGGCCCGCCGCTCGTGCTCTACGCCTATCTGCGCCACTGGGAAAAAGAGAGCACCATCTGCGGCGCCAATCTGGCCGCGGCCATCACCATGCTGGCCCTGCTGCCCTCGCAGTGGGCCGCCGGCCTGTATGGCCCGAAGCTCCTGCATATGGCGCTGTCCGGCGCCCTGTTCGGGCTCTTCGGCATCGCGGCCAGTGTGCCCATTGTCCACAAAATCAATATCCGCCTGTTCCGGCGCCTGCTCCTGCTCATGCTCGCGCTCTCGGCGGCCATGCTGCTCGTGCGCGGCGCCATCGTCTGAGCGGGCGTTCCCGAAAACACGCCCTGGGCGCGGCAGATCTTGTTGCAAAAATACAATATAAAAAATAACCTGTTTATATTGCTGGTCTTTCTTCATATTTTGTGTTTTTTTGCCATACTCCCCGGTGCGGACATACACGCACACGCCACAGATTTCTCCAAATAATCCCTGGAAAATCAATTGGATATGCTGTTGGCACGGCTGATGCTTAGCGGGCGACATTGGGCGTTTTCTCACAAGCGCCGGGGACTGTTCCCCCCCAGCAAGGACTGTCACCAATTGAGGAGAAGACCAGTATGAGCCAGTGCAGCTGCATGTCGCCCCAGGAAGAGCGTGTCATCAACAAAAACGTCAACCGTCAGGGCCGCGAGCGCATCTACAAGATCCTTGAGCGCAACCAGTTCACCCTGCCGCATGTGGATGTGGAACGGGCCAAGTATTTTACCGAGTCCATGCGCGAGACCGAGGGCGAACTGCTGACCCTGCGCTGGGCCAAGGCGCTCAGGAACGTGGCCGAAAAGATCACGGTCTGGATCACGCCGGACCAGCTCCTCGCCGGGCGCGTGGGCAAGCTCGGCCGCTACGGCATCCTCTATCCCGAAATCGACGGCGACTTTTACCGCGAGGTGCTGGCCGACCTGGAGCACCGCGACAAGAGCCCCTTCCAGATCTCCAAAGAAGACATCAGGACGGTCATGGAGGACATCGCCCCCTACTGGGAAGGCAAGACCTACCATGAGCACCTCAACCGGGTGCTGCCCGCCGAGATCCGCACCGTCACCTACCATGACGAGCGTGGCCTGAAGTCCAAGTTCGTGGTCAGCGAAACCTCCTCCTACCGCTCGGCCCTCCAGTGGGTGCCGGACTACGAGAAGGTCATCACCCGCGGCATGCTCGCCATCCAGCAGGACGCCAGGGACAGGATGGCCACCCTTGACCTGAACAATTCCGTGGACCTCTGGGAAAAAAAGCCCTTCCTTGAAGCCATGATCATCGTCTGCGACGCCATCATGATCTGGGCGCGCCGCCATGCCGACCTTGCCCGCGACATGGCCGCCAGGGAAAATGATCCCAAACGCAGGCAGGAACTGCTGGAGATCGCCGAGATCTGCGAGCGCGTGCCCGCCCAGCCCGCGCGCACCTTCCGCGAGGCCGTGCAGAGCCAGTGGTTCGTCCAGATGTTCTCCCGCCTGGAGCAGAAGGCCAGCGCCATCATCTCCAACGGCCGCATGGACCAGTACCTCTATCCCTTCTACAAGAAGGACATTGAGGAAGGCCGCCTGACCCGCGAGCAGGCCAAGGAACTGCTGGAATGCATGTGGGTGGACATGGCCCAGTTCATCGACCTTTACATCAACCCCACGGGCGTTGAATTCCAGGAAGGCTATGCCCACTGGGAGGCCGTGACCATCGGCGGCCAGACCCGCGAAGGCGAGGACGCCACCAACGATCTCACCTATCTGTTCCTGGAGTCCAAGCGCGAGTTTCCGCTCAACTACCCCGACCTGGCCGCGCGCATCCACTCGCGCTCGCCGGAGCGCTTCCTCTACGAAGTGGCGCTCACGGTCAAGGACGGCTCCGGCTTCCCCAAGCTCATCAATGACGAGGAAGTGGTCTTCCTGAATACGGTCAAGGGCTGCCCGGTGGAGGAGGCCCTGGACTATGCGGTCTCCGGCTGCACGGAAACGCGCATGCCCAACCGCGACACCTACACGTCGGGCTGCGTCTATGTGAACTTCGCCACCGCCCTGGAAATGACGCTCTACAACGGCAGGATGCTCCACTACGGCGACGAGCTCATCGGCCTTGAGACCGGCGATCCGCTGCAATTCAAGAGCTGGGAGGAGTTTTACGAAGCGTACAAGGCCCAGCACCTCAACCTGCTGCGCAAGGCCTTCCAGCAGCAGCATGTGGTGGACAAGCTGCGCCCCCAGCACTTCGCCGCGCCGTTCTCCTCCGTGCTGCACGACCTGTGCATGGAAAACATGCTCGACCTGCACACGGAAAAGATCCCCGGCGGCGTGGACTACTCCTACTTTGAATTCCTTGGGTACGGCACGGTGGTGGACTCCCTGGCGGCCATCAAAAAGCTCGTCTTCGAGGACAGGAAGCTGAGCCTCAAGGAAGTCATCGACGCCTGCAAGGCGGACTTCAAGGGCTACGAACCCGTGCGCGAGATGCTCCGCAACGCCCCCTGCTACGGCAACAATGATCCGTATGCCGACAGCATCGCCAAGGATGTGGACCGCTTCACCCAGGTCGAGGCGGAGAAGAGCACCCGCGAGCGCGGCGTCCATGTGGATGTGCGCTATGTGCCCATCACCTCGCATGTGCCCTTCGGCAAGGTGGTCTCGGCAACGCCCAACGGCCGCCATGCCTGGACCGCGCTTTCCGACGGCTCCTCCGCCTCCCACGGCGCGGACAAGAACGGCCCCACGGCCGTCCTGCTCTCCAACTACCATTCCAAGAACTACGGCATGATCAACCGCGCCTCGCGCCTGCTGAACATCAAGCTCTCGCCCAAGTGCGTGGAGGGCGAGGAAGGCACGGAAAAGATCATCAACCTCATCCGCACCTGGTGCGACCTCAAGCTCTGGCACCTCCAGTTCAACATCGTCAACCGCCAGACCCTGCTCAACGCCCAGAAGGAGCCGGACAACTACCGCAGCCTTCTCGTGCGCATCGCGGGCTACAGCGCCTACTTCTGCGACCTCTCGCGGGATCTGCAGAACGACATCATTGACCGCACCGAACACAGCGCCTTCTGATTGCGCGACGGGCCGGGGGAGACCTTCCCCCGGCCCGCCGTCAGCGGCAATGATGCCCCGGCGGGGCATCTTATCATTTCGCGGGGGCAATCCCCCTACGGCCATGGAGCAGAGCATGAGCGACGCGCAGACAAGCGGCATTGTTTTCAATATCCAGAAATTCAGTGTCCACGATGGCAAGGGCATCCGCACCCTGGTCTTCCTCAAGGGCTGCCCCCTGCGCTGCCGCTGGTGCAGCAACCCGGAATCCCAGCGGCACGAGCCGGAGCACGCTTTCAACCCCATGCGCTGTCTCACGGCGGAAGTCTGCGGGCGCTGCGTGCGCGCCTGCACGTCGGGCGCCCTGAAGCTGGTGAACGGCCTCATCGCCTTTGACCCCAGGGCCTGCAGGCAATGCTTCGCCTGCGCCGAGGCCTGCCCTTCCGGCTCGCAGAGCGTCTATGGCGAGCGCATGACGGTGGACGCGGTGCTGAACAAGGTCGAGGAGGACGGCGTTTTCTACCACCGTTCCGGCGGCGGCCTGACCCTTTCCGGCGGCGAGGCACTGGCCCAGCCCGATTTCGCCCTGGCGCTCCTGCGCGAGGCCAAACGGCGGCGCATCAATACCACCATCGAGACCTGCGGCCACTACCCCTATGAGCATCTTGCCGAGGCCTGCGCGTCGCTGGACCGGCTCATCTTCGACATCAAGTGCGCGGACCCGGCCCTGCACAAGGCGCACACCGGCGTGGACAACGCGCGCATCCTGGAAAATTTCCGGCGCGTCTGCGAGGACTTTCCCCTGCTGCCCATCAGGGCCAGGACCCCCGTCATTCCCGGATTCAACGATACCGAGGCCGAGATCCAGGCCATCCGGGACATCATACCGCGACGCCCCAATGTGGAGTACGAGCTGCTGGCCTACCACCGCATGGGGCAACCCAAGTATGGCTACCTGGGCCGCGTCTATGAGCTGGAGGGGAAAAATCTGGTCGAGGACATCATGCGCCGCCTGCGCGAAATCGCGCAGTAACCGCCTGTCTTTCTCCGCCTGCGGCGCCCGCGGTTTTCCCGCGGGCGCTTTTTTGCGCTTTGCCGAAATCGCCATGTCCCCGCAACGCACGCCCCGCGCACAGTGGCCGCTTCCCCGCTGTGCTGCGGCATTTGCCGTGCGCGTCGTTATCTTTTTGCCCCGGCGGGCGGCGCTCCGCGCGGCATGGTTGCATTCTCCCACTTTTCACCCCGGATATGATGTTTTTTTGCATCACTTCAGATATTTTGATCAATAATCTATCGAAATAACTAGTAAAATATAATACACCCGAATTGTGCAAAAAAACACATATCAAAAACAAGACTATAAATTCATACACAATATCAATAGGTTATATAATTTTCGTCTGTCCGCTTCCGATGTTCCTCCATCTTCCCGTTTTCCGTATCCGCTGCCCGGCTCGCCCGGAGGCATCTTGCGGGCAGCCGCATCCGCCTGCGTATGGCCGCTTTCGCCACCGGTGTTTTCCTGTGCGGGAGCCAGACAGGAATTGTTCTCATTTTCACAACAGGCACGAATCCTGCTTAGAGAATGATACCATCCAGGAATACCCAACGATGCCGGCCCCGGCCGCCGTTTCGCTGCCGCACTGCCGGTGCCTGATCCACAGCAGGAGCCGCCATGAAGATCATTGATTTCCGTTTTCGTCCGAGTACGCCGGAAGCCGTCAAAGGCATGCTTGCCAAGGGCGGCGTCTTCAGCCCCATGTTTGAGCTTTTCAAGTTTGCGGACCGGGCCAGGCCCGAACCCATTGAAAAAATCGTGGCCGACATGGAACGGTGCGGCGTGGTCAAGGGCGTCGTGACCGGGCGTGACGCCGAAACGACCTACGGCCTCAAGTCCAGCAATCCCGGCATCCTGGAACTCATGGCCGCCTACCCTGACCTTTTCATCGGTTTTGCCGGGCTGGACCCGCACAAGGGCATGGACGCGCTGGCCACGCTTGCCGACATGGTGGAGAACCACGGCATGCGCGGCGCCGCCATTGATCCCTATCTGGCGCGCATCCCCGCGAGCCACGCAAAATACTATCCCATCTACGCCAAGTGCTGCGAACTGGATGTGCCCATCGTCATCACCACGGGGCCGGGCACCCTTGTCCGCGACGCGGTCATGGACGATGCCCATCCCCGCCACATCGACAGGGTGGCCGCGGATTTTCCCGCGCTGAAGATCGTCATCAGCCACGGGGGCTATCCCTTCGTCAGCGACGCCATCATGGTGGTGCACCGCAACCGCAACGTCTATATGGACCTTGCGGAATACGAGGAGCAGCCCTTTTCGGAAGGCTACATCAAGGCCGCCAACACGCTCATCGGCGACAAGATCCTTTTCGCCAGCGCCGCTCCGTTCATGGATTTTCAGGAGCAGATCGCGCTGTACCGGCGCCTGCCTTTCGAGCCCGCCGTGCGCGAGAACATCATGTACAACAACGCGGCCAGACTTCTCGGCCTCTGAGTCCCGTTTGCCCGCACCATGCCCTGCACCCGGTGGGGGGGGGAAAAGAACGGCCCTCCCCCCTGCCGGATAAATGACCGGCCGAAACGAGGTTCCCATGAAACGTTGCTCTCTGCTCCTTTGCGCACTGGCGGCCCTTGTCCTGTGCGTCGGCACGGCTGACGCGCAAGAGTACAAGAAGCAGACCATCCGGGCGGCCACGGCCAACCCCGAAGGCAGCCAGATGACCACTGCCATCAACAAGTTCAAGGAAATCGTCGAGCGGGATTCCAACGGTCAGATCACCGTCCAGACCTTCTATGGCGGCTCCATGGGCGACGAACAGGCCAATGTGAAGCAACTGCGCAACAACGAGATCAATCTCGGCGTCATGAGCACCGGCAACCTGACGCCCTTTGCGCCCTCGGCAGGCATCTTCTACCTGCCCTATCTCTTCCCCACCACAGATGACGCCAAGAAGCTCCTCCGCGACGAGGAATTTTCCAAAAAGCTCGCCGACCAGATCGCCAAGGAAAGCCGCACCCGGCCCCTGGGCTGGCTCCTCGGCGGCTACCGCGTGCTGACCAATTCCAAGCATCCCATCAATACCATCGACGACCTCAAAGGCCTCAAGATGCGCGTGCCACCCGTGGAAATGCAGTTGGCGGCCTTCCGCTCCTGGGGCGTTGAACCGCATCCCCTGGCCTGGTCCGAAACCTTCAACGGCCTCCAGCAGGGCGTCATTGACGGCCAGGAAAATCCCCATGCCGTCAACCGCGACCAGAAGTTCTGGGAAGTGCAGAAATATATCACCGACGTGCCCTATCTGCTCTGGACCGGTCCCCTCCTGGTCTCCGAGCAGTGGTACAGGAAGCTGGACCCCAAGACCCGCGAACTTGTTGACCGCGCGGCCAGGGAAGCCCTGGAGCACGAATGGAACTGGATCGCCGAGCAGGAACAGCTGGCCCTCAAGCAGTGCGAGGAGCACGGCATGGTGAAGGGCACGCCCACAGACCTACCCAAGTGGGAAAAGCAGGCGCGTTCCACCTGGCCGCAGTTCTATGACAAGGTCGGCGGCAAGGACATGGTGAACACGGCGCTCAAGGCCATGGGTCAGAAACCCGTGGAATAGGAATGAACGACGGCCGCGCGGCCGGCCCTGTCTCCGGCCGCGCGCCTTTTCTCCATTCCGCGCGGGATGCGCGCCGTGTTCAGGAGAGTATGCCATGAACTTTTTGAAACTGTGCCTTGCAAACTTTGAGGAATGGACCTCCGCCTTTCTGGTGGGGCTGATGATCGTCTGCCTCATCATCCAGGTCTTCATCCGCTTCATTTTCGGCTCCGCCCTGGCCTGGACGGAGGAACTTTCGCGCTACGCCTTCATCTGGGCCGTCTATGTGGGCGCGGCCCTGTGCGTCAAGCGGCGCATCCATGTGCGCATCACCGCGCAGTTCCTCAAACTGGACACCAGGGGACGCCTGTTCTTTCTCACTGTCTGCGACGCCATCTGGATCGCTTTCAATATCTTCATCTTCATCAACAGCGTTGAAGTCATCCGCGACGGTCTGGAGTTTCCTGAGATCTCGCCCACCCTCGGCGTCGTCAAGTCCTGGGTGGAAGCCATCATTCCCTTCAGTTTCGCGCTCATGAGCTTTCGCCTGCTCCAGCAGTATTATCTGCACTGGAAAGCGGGCACCATGGCCGAGCTGGTGAACTTCGAGGAGATGGTCTGATGTCGCCGCTTGAAATATCGCTTCTCGCGCTTCTGATCTGCTTTCTCATCGGCATGCCCATCTTCATGGGCCTGATCATCTCCGCCATCGCCGCCATCCTGTGCAGCGACATCCTGCCCCTTTCCATCATCCACAACACGCTGTTTGACGGCCTCAATCTCTTCCCGCTCCTGGCCATCCCCTGTTTCGTGGTCGCGGGCACGCTGATGGAATACGGGAACATCACCGGTCAGATCGTGGATGTGGTCAAGCAGATCGTGGGCCGCTCCTACGGGGGCCTCGGCATCACCACCGTGCTCGCCTCCACGTTTTTCGCGGCCATTTCCGGCTCTGGCCCAGGCACGGTGGCCGCCGTGGGCACCATCCTCATCCCGGCCATGATCCGCAACGGCTACTCCAGGGAATACTCGGCGGCGGTGGCCTCATCGGGCGGCACCATCGGCGTGCTCATCCCGCCTTCCAACCCGATGATCATCTATGCCATCCTCGGCAACCTGTCGGTGACGGCCATGTTCACCGCGGGCTTCATTCCGGGGTTCATCGTGGCCTTTCTCATGTGCGGCACCGCCTGGCTGCTGGCAAAGAAAAACGGCTTCGCCGGCGACAAGGACGCGCCGCCCTTCCATCTGCCCACCTTCCTGCGTACCTGCGGCAAGTGCATTTTCGCCCTCATGACGCCGGTGCTCATCCTCGGTTCCATCTACACGGGCATGGCCACGCCGGTGGAAGCCTCCATCGTGGGCATCGTCTGGGCGCTCTTCGTGGGCATCGTCATCAACCGGGCGCTCAAGTGGGAGCACATCTACAAGTCGCTCATCGAAGGCGCCATCATCTGCGGCGGCGTCCTGCTCATCGTGGGCGCGAGCACCCTGTTCGGCAAGATCCTCACCTATGAGGAAGCGCCGCAAAAACTCGTCTCGCTGGTGCTGGGCTTTTCCACCACGCCGGAAGTGGTGCTCCTGCTCATCATCGCCATCCTGTACATCCTGGGCATGTTCCTTGAGACGCTTGCCACCATCATCATCCTGGTGCCCGTGCTGCTGCCGCTCATCCTCAAGCTGGGCATCGACCCCATCCACTTCGGCATCATTCTGGTGGTGACCAACAATGTGGCCATGCTCACACCACCACTGGGGGTGAACCTGTTCGTGTCGTCCCGGCTCTCCAAGCTGCCGGTGGAAAAGGTTTCCATGGCGGTTTTGCCGTATATCGGCGCCCTCACCCTGGCCATTCTCATCTTCACCTTCTTCCCGTCCATCGCCACATGGCTGCCTGAGGTCATGGGCTACGGCGGATAGACGGCGCTTTCCCCCGCCGGCGCCATCGTAACGGCGGCGCCGGCGGGAGGCCCTGTGCACACCGGGGGCCTGTTCACAATCCATGGTTCCGGGCGCCTCCGCCCGGCGGTGGGGACCGGCCGAAAAGCGCTTTGCCGCAGAGGCGGATGCATGTATAACTCCTCCATGCTCGCCGACTACATCGAACAACTCTATGACACCTTCCGCGACGCCGTCTGCGTGACGGACGCCCGTGGCGTGGTCGTGCTTGTCAACCGGCGCCACTCCGAACTGACGGGCATCCCCAAGGCCGATATTCTCGGCAAGCGCGTTCAGGACATGGTCCAGAACGGCATCTTCGACATCGTGCTCAATGCCAGGGTGGTCAACAGCGGAGAAAAGGTGGCAAGCGTGCAGCATCTCTATAACGGACGCATCCTCCTCCTGGACGGCTACCCCATCAAGAATGCCGCCGGAGAGGTGGTCTACGTCATCACCATCATCCGCGACATCACAATTCTCAGCGAGCTGCGCGAAGAAGTGAACGCGCAGAAGGAACTGCTGGAGACCTTCCAGGCCCTGAACAGCGACGCCGCCATGCCGGACGCCGTCCAATACCCGCGCGTCCTCCAGAGCCAGGCCATGCAGCGCCTCTATGGCGAGGCCGCCGACATTGCCGGCACGGACGCCATGGTCCTCCTGCTGGGCGAGACCGGCACCGGCAAGGACGTCATGGCGCGCCACATCCACCACCTGAGCCGCCGGGCCGAAGCGCCGTTCATCAAGGTGGACTGCGGCAGCATCCCGGAAAATCTCATCGAGACGGAACTGTTCGGCTATGTGCCCGGAAGCTTCTCCGGCGCCAGCAAGAACGGCAAGGCGGGGCTTGTGGAGGCCGCCAACGGCGGCACCCTCTTCCTCGACGAAGTGGGCGAACTGCCCATGCCCATGCAGACGCGCCTGCTGCGCGTCCTGCAGGACTGGGAAGTGCTCCGCGTGGGCGCCACCGTGCCCAGAAAGGTGGATGTGCGCGTCATCGCCGCCACCAACAAGGATCTGGAAAAGGAAATGGAGCGCGGCGCCTTCCGCTCCGACCTCTATTACCGCCTCAAGGTGGCCGTTCTCACTCTGCCGCCCCTGCGCAAGCGCAAGGCGGACATCCTGCCCCTGGCCCAGAGCTTCCTCAGCTACTACGGCAGGCGCTACCACAAGAAAGCCCGGCTTTCCGAAGAGGTGGAGCAGATCCTGCGCGGCTATGCCTGGCCGGGCAATGTGCGGGAACTGGAAAACCTGATCCAGGGCCTGCTCGTCACCTGCAAGGGAGGATGCATCCGGGCCGCGGACCTGGCCGGCATCCGACCGGAAGCCCCCGCGCCGGAAGCCGACGGCGCCCGCTGCCGCCTGCCGTCCATCGAGGGGCGCTCCCTGAAGAGCATCATGAAGGAAATGGAAGCCCAGGTGCTGGAGGCCGGTCTCAGGCGCTACGGCTCCATCGGCGAACTGGCCCGGCATTTCCAGATGGACAGGAGCACCATCTTCCGCAAGGTGCGCCACCTGGAAGGCGCCACCCGCCCTCGGCGCCGAACGGCCAGGACCCGCGAAAGGAGTTTCGGTGATGAACGGGCTTGAGCTTGCGCGCGCCTTTTATGCCGCCTGCCGCCCCGCCCTGATGGCGGCCATGCCGGACATCATGGCCAGGGCCGCCGCCGGGCTTGCGGGGGAAGGTTCGGAATGCCTCGGCTGCGATGACGCCACCTCGCGCGACCACGATTTCGGCGCGGCCTTCTGCCTCTGGCTGCCGCAAGA
>CAZNXQ010000047.1:10836-12611 GCA_964576895.1 uncultured Desulfovibrio sp. | reverse complement strand
TTCACCTGCGGATTGTTGTGCGACTGGCGGCGCGGCATGGCGCGGTCCAGGGTGTAGAGCCCCTGCTGGCGCGTGCGCGCATGGGGATGATACTGCCCCTTGACGCGCGAGGTGCCGCCGCCGTCCACACAGCCGCCGGGGCAGGCCATGACCTCGATGAAGTCATACGGCGATTCCCCGGCCAGCGCCTGCTCGGCCAGGGCGCGGGCATTGCGCAGGCCATGGCAGATGGCGACCCTGATGCTGCCGTGCCCCTCGCCAAGATCGATCTCCGCCTCGCGCACGCCCTCCATGCCGCGCAGGGGGACGATCTCGATATGTTCCAGTTCCCGGCCCGTGACCACGGCATGCACGGTACGCACCGCCGCTTCCATGACACCGCCCGTGGAGCCGAAGATGACCGCGGCGCCCGTGGAGGCGCTCATGAAGGGGTTGTCAAAGGGTTCGGGATCAACAGCCGCAAGATCCACGCCCATGCGCCGCAAAAGACGCGCAAATTCGCGCACCGTGAGCACCACATCCGTGTCGGGCACGCCGTCCCGCGCCAGTTGCGGCCGGGCGGCCTCGTCCTTCTTGGCGATGCAGGGCATGATGGAGATGGTGCGCAGCCGTTTCGCGTCCAGCCCCATGGCTTCGGGGAGGTAACTCTTGGCAAGGGCGCCGAGGATGCCCTGGGGGGAGCGCGTGGAGGAGATGTGCGGCAGGATCTCCGGGCAGTGCTTTTCCGCATAGTTGATCCAGCCGGGGCAACAGGAGGTGAACATGGGCCCCGGCACGCCGTTCTTGAGCCTGCCGAGCAGTTCCGTGCCTTCCTCCATGATGGTCACATCCGCGGCAAAGTCCGTGTCCAGCACGACATCCGCGCCAATGCGCCGGAGCGCGCCCACGATCTTGCCTTCCACATTGACGCCGGGGGCGAAGCCGAATTCCTCGCCCAGAAGAACGCGCACCGAAGGCGCGAAGCTGAAGACCGTGGTGACCTCCGGGTCGGCGAGCATGTCCAGCACCGTGTCGTTCTGGTCGCGCTCGGCCAGGGCGCCGGTGGGGCAGACCAGGGTGCACTGGCCACACTGGATGCAGGCCGAGGCCCCGTGATTGTCGGCCATGCCCACGCCGATGCACGCGCCCAGGCCCTTGCCGTCCACAGTGAGGGCGGCCACGCCCTGGATCTGGCGGCAGACCTCCACGCAGCGCAGGCAGCGGATGCACTTGCGCATGTCGCGCGTCATGCCCGTGGCGCTGTCATCAAGGGGGCGCTCGGCCGCGCTCGGATGCAGCCGGTGGGTGAAGCGGTTGCGGGTCAGCCCCACGGCCTCGCCCAGGTCCTGAAGTTCGCAATCGCCATGGCGCGCGCAGGAAACGCACTCCTGGTCATGATCGGCAAAGATCATTTCCACCTGGGTGCGCTGCATGTCGCGCACATGGCGCGAGAAGGTATCAATGCGCATGCCGTCGGCAAGCGGCGTCTCACAGGAGGCCACCATGCGCGTGCCCTTGTCGTCGCTCACCTCCACGATGCAGACGCGGCAGGTGGCGGGCTTGTGCTCCAGCGGTTCAAAGCGGCAGAGCGTGGGGATGAAGACGCCCGCGCGCCGGGCGAGCTGCAGGATGGTTTCCCCTTCCTCGAACGCATATTCCTGACCATTGAGATAGGCTTTCATGGAATGTCCTTTTTCTGTCCGCGCCGGGGCCTAGGCGGGATTGCCGGGGATGGGGTCGCGCGTGATCACGGAGAGCACACGGTAGCAGCGCATGCAGCGCGAGGCCTCGGCCCA
>CAZNXQ010000047.1:0-10736 GCA_964576895.1 uncultured Desulfovibrio sp. | reverse complement strand
GCGTGATCACGGAGAGCACACGGTAGCAGCGCATGCAGCGCGAGGCCTCGGCCCACGCCTCCTCGCGTGTCATGGTCTGTTCCACCTCATCAAAATTGCCGGCCCGGCTTTCGGGAGCAAGCTCCCGCACGCCCACGCGCTCCTGCCGGGGCTTGGCCGGAACGGGCGCGGCATCGTCAAGCAGCCTGCCCCCGGCGATCCACTCGCTGAGCCGCCAGCGCGAATCAAAGGGCACCTGATCCGTGGAAAGGAACTGGTCGATGGAGCGCGCCGCGAAATAGGCGTGGCCCATGCCCATGATCATGGTCGTCGGTCCGGAGGCGCGCGGGCCGCTCGTGCAGTCGCCCCCGGCGAAAACACCCTTGCGGCTCGTTTCGTGCGCCGCGTTGATGATGATGCAGTTCTTGCGGTCGCGCCTGATGGCTTCGTCGTCACGGAGCATGGCCGCATCGGTCTTCTGACCGATGGCCGCGATGACATGGCGACAGGGGATCACATGCTCGGACCCCGGAATGGGGCGCACGCCGCGCCGCCCGCTGGCGTCAGGCTCGGTGCGCTCCATGTCGAGGACACGCAGCCCGGTGATCTCGCCGTTTTTCATCTCCAGCGCGTCCTGGCCGCAGAGGAAATGGAACTGGACGCCCTCGGCCCTGGCGGCCGTGATCTCTTCCGGGTCCGCCGGGGCATCGGCCTCGGTGCGGCGATAGATGAGGTGGGTCGTGCCCGTGGCAACGCGCGCGGCCGCGCGGCAGCAGTCCATGGCCACATTGCCGCCGCCGACCACGACCACATCGCCCTCCAGCACCGGCGGGGTGCCCGCTTCCACGCCCGTGTAGACGCGCTCAAGGAAGTCGATGCCGTTTTCATAGCCGGGCAGGCTCGTGTCTTCGCCGTCCATGCCGAGATAGGCGCCATTGGGGCAACCGCAGCTGATGAAGACCGCGCCATAGCCGCGCCGGAAGAGCTCGTCCACGTCAAAATCCCGGCCCAGCTTCTGGTTGAAGAAAAATTTGCCGCCCATGGCCTCCACGATGTCGGTTTCTTCCTGGAGCGTGCTCTTGGGCAGACGATAAATGGGGATGCCGTAGCGGATCATGCCCCCCGCCTCGGCCTTGGCCTCGAAAATATCCACGGGATACCCGCGTTCCAGCAGGTGGTAGGCGCAGGAGATGCCCACGGGGCCCGCGCCCACAACGGCCACGCGCGCCTCCTTGCCGGGTGCGGCGGGCTGCGGTTTGAGCATGCCGGAGGCAATGGCCCTGTCCGCCGCATAGCGTTTGAGGTTGCGGATGGAGACCGGCGCGTCCACCCTGCCCCTGCGGCACGCGCGTTCGCAGCTGCGCACACAGACCCGGCCGCAACTCCCGACCAGCGGATAACTGCGCAGGACGGTATTGGCGGCGAGATCGTCATGGCCGTCCTTGATGTAGTCGATATAGCGGGGAATATTGACGAGGCCGGGGCAGGCCTCGATGCAGGGGCTGGTGATGGCGCTGTAAAATCCGCGTCCATCGCCGCATTCTCCGGGGCGCAGGGCCGCGGGAAAATGCGTCAGCGCGGCCAGGAGGGGCAGCGCACCGGTCTTGCCCACCCCGCACAGGGAGGTGCGGCACATCTGGGCGGCAATGTCGCGCAGGTCCTGCCAGTCCACAGCGTCGCCGTCACGGGCGGCGGCCAGCGCGTCACGGAGCAGGGGCGCGCCGGTGCGGCAGGGCGAGCACTTGCCGCAGGACTCGGAGGCCACCTTGTCGAAGTGCTTCCACAGCGCCCAGAGCAGGGGCAGCTCCGGATCAAAAACGAGAAAGCCCCTGTCGCTGAGGAACGAGCGGGCCGGATTGCCTTCATTGAAATTGTCAAAGACGGAAAGGTCCAGACCGGGGGGAGTGCCGTCACCGCCGGCGCGGTTATCATAGACGGTGCCGTCCCAGACTCCATAGACAAGTCGCGGCATGGGCGATCTCCTCAACAGCGGCGCCGGTCCTGCCGTGCGCCGGTCGGTTTGCTGTGGGAAAATCCGTAGAGGTATGGGCATCCCTCTACCACAGGGAGCGCGACAGTTCAATGGCTGTCTGCAGAATGGCAGCAATATGGGGGAAGGGCATGGGACAGAAAAGCCCCGAAAACCAGTCGCAGGCGCGGCATGGCCGCAAGCTGCCCTGGTTTTCGGGGCTGGCGGAGCAAAGCACCGCCGCGAATGTTTCCGCTCCCGTCCGCTGGGGGATTTTCCGGCTCCAGGCTCGTGCCGGGAGCCGGAAAATCTTGTGGGGAGGGGAGAAGTGCCGCCGCGCGGACGGGGGAAGCCCGTTTACGCGGCCATGGTGTCGAAAAGTTCCTTGGCGCTGCTGTTGGCCGGGTTCTCGCCGAGCACGGCTTCCAGATGCTGCCTGGCTTCGTCGTTGCGGCCCAGATAGATGAGGCAGCCGGCCAGCGTCACGCGCACAGCCTCTTTTTCCTCACTGGCCTCAAGCGCCGCTTCGAGATAGGGGAGCGTGGCATCCACGCGCTCCGTCTGATACGCCTCGCGCACAAGGCAGTTGAGCGCAACGATATTGGCCGCGGATTTTTCCAGCGCGCGGGCAAAATAGTCGAACGCTTCCTCGTGATTGCCCTTTTCCATGAGGACAAGGCCGATGCCGCACAGGGCCTTGTCGGTCTCTTCAACCGCGGCCGCCTTCTGATAGAGCACCAGCGCCTTGTCCAGTTCGGAGCGCTGCACGGCCACGGTGGCAAGGCCCATATAGGGCGCGCTGCTGCGGGAATTATCCGCGGCGGCCTTGCGGTAGTATTCCTCGGCCTTGTCAAAATCGCCCATGAAAAGGTAGCACTCGCCCAGTTCCTTGTTGATTTCGTAGTCCAGCTGATTTTCCATTTCATCCTCCCCTTTGAGGCGTTTCCCACATGGCGCGGTGGCGCCGGTGAAGTGCCTCATGGTATGCAGGGAGCATGCCATGAAAAATAAAATTATTATAAATCAAAATGTTATATAGGAATGCGTTGGCAAGGAATGGAAAATATGCCCGGAAAGCGCCAAAAACATTGCGTGCTGAGGCGGGTTTGGCGTCGCGCCCTTGACGTCCGGGCGGCAGATTTTTCCGCCCGGCGCGGACGCCGTCGCGCAGGGCAGGGAGCGGTGGCGAACGCTAGCTGCCGACAAGGGCGCCGCGTCCGCCGTTGGCTTCTATATGCCGGAGGAGCACCTGAAAAACGCCCTCAATATCCAGCGCCGAGGTGTCCACAATGAGCGCGTCCGGAGCGGGGCGCAGGGGGGCAACCGCGCGTTCCCTATCCATGGTGTCCCGCTGGCGGATCTGTTCCGTCAGGGTCGCCAGATCTTCGGACCGGCCGCGCTGTTCCAGATCCCGCAGGCGCCGCAGGGCCCTGGTTTCCGGCGTGGCGTCGAGAAAAAACTTGAAGCGGGCGTCAGGGAAGACCATCGTGCCCATGTCCCGGCCTTCGGCCACCAGCGGGCCGCGTTCGCCCATGCGCCGCTGCGCGTCCCTGAGAAGCTCGCGCGCGGCCGGCACCGTGCCCAGTCTGGCCGCCAGCAGGCCCACGGCCTCGGTGCGGATCTCGTCGCCCACGGGGATGCCGCCGCAGGAAAGCCGCGTTTTTGCGCCGCTGCCGTCGAGCGTGAAGGGCCAGGCCGTGCAGCGCCCGCGCAGCACATCCTCCGGCAGGGTTTCGGCACCGGGCCCAAGCCGGAGGGCCAGACTGCGGAACATGGCCCCGGTGTCCAGATAGGGCAGGGCAAGGGCCTCGGCCATACGACGGGCAAGGGTGCTTTTGCCGACGCCCGCGGGGCCGTCCAGTGTCACCACAGGCAGCCGCGCGGCTGGCGTTTGGGCCGCTGGTGCCGCGGCAGAGACGGGCGCGGGGGTCATGCGCGCTCCGTTGCGGCCAGCTCCTCTTCCAGAGCGTGGAGGAATGCCGCATTTTCTTCGGGGTTGCCCACGCTGACGCGCAGATATTCCGGCAGGCCATAGCTTGCCAGTGGCCGGATGATGATCCCGCGCCGCAGGAGGGCGTTAAAACATGCCCTGGCATCACGCCCTTCCGGCAGACGGAACATGAGAAAGTTTGCCTGGCTGGGCCAGACCCGGCAACCCAGGCGCGCGAGCCCTTCCGTGAGGATGCGGCGTCCGGCGCGTACGGTTTCCAGCGTGGCGGCGCGGAAGGCCGTGTCCTCAAGGGCGGCGAGCGCCGCTTCCTCGGCGAGCACATTGACGGAGAACGGCAGGCGGCAGCGCCAGAAGCCCTCCGCAATGGACGTCGGCACGATGCCATAGCCGAGCCGCAGCCCGGCCAGGCCCCAGCTTTTGGAAAAGGTGCGCAGCACGGCCACATTTTCCGGGAGGGGGCCGGCGCCTAGCAGGGAGGTGGCGGCCTCATCCTCCGCGAAGTCCATATAGGCTTCATCCACCACCAGCAGGGCGGCCGGCGCCTTTTCCGCGAGCACGCGCGCCAGCCGGGCCACCTCCGCGCGCGGCGGACAGTAGCCGGAAGGATTGTCCGGGGTGGTGACAAAGACGAGCCGTGTGGAACTGTCGACAAGGGCCGCCAGCCCGTCGAAATCCATGGAAAAATCGTCCCGGAGGGCACACTGGCGCAGCTCCACGCCCGCCACGCGCGCCTGGATGGGATAGATGCTGAAACAGGGCAGGCAGCAGACCAGGGAATGCTTTCCGGGGGCCGCGAGCATGCGGATGAGGAGGTCGATGATCTCGTCCGAACCGTTTCCCGCAACAACGCGCTCCGGCGTGACCTTGTGCAGGCGCGCCAGCGCCTGTGTCAGACGGGGATTTCCCCCCTGCGGATAGCGGAAGGCAAGGCCGGCATGGCGGCGGATGGCCTCCTGCGCCAGCGGCGAGGCGCCAAGGGGGTTTTCGTTGCTCGCGAGCTTGATGACCTGCTCCAGGCCATGGCGGCGCCGGATCTCGGCGATGGAAAGTCCGGGCGCATAGGCGTCCAGCGCCTGGATGCGCTCAAGGACCAGGGGTGCGGACATGATGACCTCGAATGGGAACGATGCCGGGCGCGGCACTATCGGGCAGGCCTTCCCGCCGCACGGGGCACTTCCGCAAAAGGTTGGCGCGCCCCACGCGGGCGGCAAAGTGCCCACAGACGGAAGCCGGGGCCCGGTCTTTCGGTGCCCCGGCTGCCTCCTGCGGAGAGTTCCGGCATTCCCGACCGGCGCCCTGCGCTCAGTTTTCGGGAGTTTCGGAAGGACGAATGGTCAGCACGGGCATATCGGCGTTCTTGACCACCTTTTCGGCCACGGAACCGAAGAGGATGCGGTCAATGCCCTTTCTGCCGTGCGTGCCCATGACGATGATATCCACCTTTTCCTCGTGGGCCCGGTTGAGGATCTCCTCGGCGGCGTAGCCGATGAGCACCTGCCCCCTGGCCTCGATGCCCGCGAAGTTTTCCGCCACAAAGGCTTCCATGGACTTTTCGGCGCCGGTGACGATCTCGCCGACAAAATTTTCAATGGTATTGGGCGGCACATGGAAACCCACATACTGGCTCAGCGAGGGCGCGGTATATACCACGATGACGCTCGCGCCGAGCCCCTTGGCCAGCAGGACGGCGTAGGCGGCCACATCCTTGCTGTGTTCGGAGAGGTCCACCGCGCACAGGATCTTCTTGATTTCCTTCATGGCATTCTCCTCGGCATGGCCCTGATGGCGCGGGCGCGCCTGGCCGTTCAAACTCCACATATAGAAAGGATAGGAGGTTTTGAAAAAATAGACAAGTGTTGTGCTTGACGCTACAGTTCCACAGGAAAGAACGCGCATGATTGCGGGCGGCATTCTGGGTGATGGGCGCCGCGGGGAGCGCGCCCGGCAGAAATTGCCGCCGCTTTTTTTGAAAAAGTCTTGAAAAATACCGCGTTGCGGACAGCGCATTCTTGGCAGAGATTTTGCACACTGCCGGGGGAAACGCCAACCCTGGAGGCGATATGGAAATAAATGCCGAACAATTGGAAGCGTTGCTGCGCGTACAGGAACAACAGGCGCAGAACGCCCGCAAGCCGGAAGGGCAGCCGGGCGTGTTCGATGCCCTCCTTGCCCGGCAGCTGTCCGGCCAGGAGGTGTCCGGCGCGACCGCCAGTCCGCTTCCTCCGGGAGCGCAGACCGCGCTGTTCAGCCAGATCCTGCTGAACGGCGCCGAAACGAGCCAGGCAGCCGACCCGGATGCGGCGGTGCTGCAGGCGGCCTTTGAACAGGCCTCCGGCACGCTGGATCTCTGGGACACCTATGCCAAAACCCTGGGGTCGTCCCCGGCGGACGGCTCCCTGCGCGAAGCCTATGCCCTGCTTGAAGGCATCGACAGCGAGGTGACGCGGCTCCGGCAGGATACTGCCGGCGTGCGTGGCAAAAATCCCGGTCTGGATGACGTGCTGAACGAACTGGAAGTGCTGACCGCCACGGAAAAATTCAAATTCAACCGGGGCGACTATCTGATGTAGCGGCCCCACAGCAGCAGTCTGTAAAAAAGCCGCGGGTTTCAGGGGTCCCGCGGCTTTTTTTATGCCTTTTTCCGCGTCTGCCCCTGAACGGCGTTTTCGTTCGCGGGCGCCGCAAGCCGGGCAAGGAGGATCGCGCGCGTTTCACCGTAGGCGCCGTCTTCCGGCAGTTTCTCCAGCAGATGTCGCGCATGGCCGTCGGCGGCGAACTGGCGGCGGCTTGCGGCAAAGTGCATATCAAAGAGCCAGGTGCCAAGAAGGACGCGCAGGTCGTTGACGCTGAGCAGGTCGGCATACGAGGCCACCCGCTGCTCGCGGGCGGCGCGGAGCACCGCGTCGCTCACCAGATCCGGCGAATCCGGCAGGCCGAGCACAACGGTGGGATGATACGGCTCCGGGCCGCACAGGGTTTCGTGCATGACCCGCAGGATATCCAGCTTGTCCGCATCGCGCACCACATGGGCAACGACGGCGGTTTCCTCAGGCAGCGCGGGCGGCAGCGTAAAGCGATTGTGCAGGCCGACCGCCGTCAGGACGCGCCGGCGCAGGAGAGGGGCTTCCTCATCCAGCCGCCGTTCCCGCTTGAGGATCCTGACGCCCATGAGGCCGTGATTGCAGGATTCCCGATCCCGGAACGTGCGATAGCGGCGGTACTGCTCAAACCGTGCCACATCGTGGTAGAGCGCCGCCAGCAGGCAGGCGCGCCGCAGTTCCGGGGCCATGGGGCTTTCCGCCACGATGGCACGCGCCGTGCGCAGGACCTCAAGACTGTGGAGGAGCTTGAGATCCATGGGGCCGGTGTCGTCCGTTTCCAGTGCGCGCTGCTTCCGGGCATAGTCCTGGAACCATGCTTCATGTTTCGTAATATCAATATCCATGACCGTCCTCTACGCTTTGCGCGACGCGCTGGCAAGCGCACCATGCCCTGCCCTGTGGCGGAGCAAACCCCGCGCCGTGGGGGGAGCTGGCTGAAGCGGGGGACAGGCGCGTCTTGCATAATTTCCGAAACAACGTATTCTCTGGGCCGAAACCGGCGGCGTCCCATGGGCGCACGCTTCCGGCGCGATGGTGATTCACCGCGCAGCCGAACGCCGGATTCACAAATTTTTTCGGGCGCCCCCCAACGGCGCTCTCATCATAAGGAACTGCATGACTTCCGAGCAAAATCTCCCCCCCGTGTCGACCCCCGAAAGCACAGATTCCAGCCAGCAACACCACTCTTCGATCGATGCCTCTTCCGGAGAAGAGGCGGCGCCCCGGAAGCCCCGTCGTCGCGCGACCGGGCGCACGGCGGCTGCCCCCGGCGCGGAAACGGCGCGGGAAGGCGAAGCCGATATGGCCAGGGCGCCGTCACGGCGCGGCAGGCGCGCTTCCGGAACTTCCAGAACGTCGCAACCCGCAGCCGGTGAGCCGCTTGCGCCGCCGGATCAGACCGGCGAAAGCCAGGATGCGTCTGCCGGGGAAGGCGATGCTCCCAGACGCGGTCGTCCCCGCGGGCGTGCCAGGAGCGTTGCGGCCCCCGTTGCCGGGGATGGTTCTTCCGCGGAAGATGTCACGCCGGCTTCCAGCGCGGATGCCGCCCAGGCGGAGGCCGGGAAGGCCGTGGCTCCCCGTGGAAGCCGCCGGGGGCGTCGCCCGGCAGCTTCCGCCGAGGACGAAATGCCGGTGAGCGACGGGACGGAAGCGCCCCGGAAACGCGGCAGGCGTTCTGCCGCTGGCGATGCTCCCGCCATGGAGACTGCGGCGTCCGCCGCGCAAACCGTTGCGGATGGGGAAGCGCGGGACGCCGCCGCGAAGAAAAGCGCCGCGCCCAGGCGTGCGGGTTCGCGCGGACGCGCCAGAAATGCCGCCGCGCCCGATGCCGATGCCGCGCCTGTCCCCGGCGATGCTGCCGTCGCTGCCGCCACTGTTCCCGCTGCCGACGCCGGGCAGGCAACTGCCGCGGAACCGGCGCCTGCGCCGCAGTCCCGTGGTTCGCGCCGGGGAAAGGGCGCCGTTCCCGATGCCGCCGCCGAGGCGCCTGTGGCGGAAGCGGACGCCGCTGCCGACAGTGGGGCGTCGCCGGAGGCCGAGGCGGGCGAGACCGCCAGACGCAAGAGTCGGCGCGGCAGGCGCGGTGGCCGTGGGCGCGGGCACAAGACCCGTGCGCCGGAAGGGCAGAACGGCATTGAGCAGCCGCAGGAGGCGGCCGACGGCGAAGCGTCGGCTCCTGATGAGGAAGAAGGCGCGCGGGCGGAGTCGGGTGCGGCCGTCGATATGCCGGAGTCCGCGCCTGCCGGGGCCGGCCCCCGTGACAGCGGCGCGGGAAAAAAGTCCGGCGCCAAAAAGGGGCGTGAGAAAAGCGGCGCGGAAAGCAAGCGCATGTTCATCAGCGTCCTTCCCGGCGAGCAGGTGGAAGTGGCGCTGGCGGAGAACGGCGTCCTGCTCGAGTATTATCTGGACATGCTCCACCAGCGCAAGCTGAAGGGCAATATTTACAAGGGCGTCATCCATAATATCGACGCCAATCTTCAGGCGGCTTTCGTCAACTACGGCTCCGGCAAGAACGGCTTTCTCCAGATCGACGAGGTGCATCCGGAATACTGGCAGGCGCCGCACGAACCCGCCAAGGGAAAGAAATTCCCGCCCATCCAGAAGGTGCTCAAGGCCGGTCAGGAAGTGCTTGTCCAGGTGGTCAAGGAACCCACGGGCAACAAGGGGGCCTTTCTCACCACCTGGCTCTCCCTTGCCGGGCGTTTTCTTGTGCTCACTCCGGGGCAGGAGCAGATCGGCGTTTCGCGCAAGGTAAGCGACGAGGAGGAGCGCGCCCGTCTGCGGGAAATGATGAACGGCATCGATCCCGGAAGCGGGCTCGGCGTCATTGTCCGCACGGTGAGCGCCGGCACCACCAAGGCCACGCTGAAGAACGATCTCCAGTATCTCAAACGGTTGTGGCGCGATATCCGCAAAAAGGCCACGGAGGTGGCCGCCCCGGCCCTCGTGCATCAGGAACCGGGCCTTTCGGAGCGGGCCGTGCGCGATTACCTCACGGATGATGTGGGCGAGATCTGGGTGGATAACGAGGCCGAGGCCGAGAACGTCCGCGGCATGGTCAGCCTGCTCTTCCCGCGCAAAAAGGATCTTGTGCGTCTGCATGGCGATCCCCGCCAGTCCCTGTGGGATCGTTTCAGCCTGCGCCGCCAGCTTGAACAGATCTATTCGCGGGAGGTCGTCCTGCCGTCGGGCGGTCGTCTCGTCTTTGACCAGACCGAAGCGCTCATGGCCGTGGACATCAATTCCGGCAAGATCTCAGGCAAGGGCAATTTCGAGGCCATGGCCTTCAAGACGAACATGGAGGCCGCGGAAGTCATTGCCCGGCATTTGCGGCTGCGGGATATTGGCGGTCAGGTGGTCATCGACTTCATCGAAATGCGTGACAAGAAGCATGTGCTGGAGGTGGAAAAAACCCTGCGTCAGGCCATGAAGAACGATCGCGCCCGGCATGACGTGGCCAGGATGAGTTCCTTTGGCCTGCTGGAACTTGTGCGGCAGCGCATGGGCTCCTCGGCGCTTTCCATCACCCTTGAGCCGTGCCCCGCCTGCGGCGGCACCGGTTTCAGGCGCAACCTGGAATGGCAGGCTCTTCAGGCGCTTCGGGATCTCCGCGCGCGGCTGCAATCCTCCAGCGCGCCCACCTGCGTTTTTGAAACGGCGCGCGAGCTGGGCCTGTATCTGCTCAATCACAAGCGCGATACCCTGCGCGACATGGAACAGTTGTTCGGCAAATGTCTGGAAATCTCCATTCAGCCCTAGGCCCGGAACTCCCGCAGGCGCCGGGAGCGGCAACCCCGCTCCTGCTTCATGCCTGTTGCGGCCCGTGTGCCATCATGCCGACACAACGCCTGCGCGATGCCGGGTTTGCGGTCACGCTCTGGTATATGAATCCCAATATCCACCCGCTGACGGAGTATCTGCGCCGGCGCGAGGCGGTGGGCGAGTGCGCGGCGCATCTGGGCGTGGAGGTGCTCTACGCCGATGCCGCCTGGGATATCAGCGCATGGCTCGGCGCGCCTGAGGCGCAGACCCAGCCCCCGACGCGCTGCCAATGGTGCTGCGGCAGCCGTGTTCGGGCCGCGTCTGCCGCGGCAGCGGCGCTGGGCTTCCGCCATTTCAGCACGAGCCTGCTCTATTCGCGCTATCAGCCCCATGCGGCCATTGCCGCCGCCGGTCGGGAGGTGACGGCGAACGGCGGCCCGGAATTCGTGTACGGCGATTTTCGTGAAGACTGGCA
>CAZNXQ010000046.1:8729-12718 GCA_964576895.1 uncultured Desulfovibrio sp. | reverse complement strand
CGGGCGCGGGACATGGGGCACCGCCTTCGGTTTGCCGCCGACACCGCGTCGGCCCGCAAAGCATAGCCCATGGCGTGCGCGCGGGCAAGGGCGCGCCCCGGCGATCAGGAGCGGGGAGCGGTCCTCGCGTCGGGAGCCACGGAGGGCGGCCTGAGGCAGACAAGGCTCCCGTGCGGCAGCTCCCGCGCGTCCAGCAGGGTCAGCTCCAGACTTCCCTTGCGCAAGAGCTCCACCCGCGCCTCGCCGATGATGGCGCCCGTGGGGTCCAGCACCATGCGCACGGTGCCGGGCCGCGGCGCAAGACTCCCCGCCGCGAGGCACCAGATCCGGCATGTTCCGCCGGCGCAGCCCACGCGGTAGATCTCGCTGCAGCCCATGCCGGCGAGCAGGCGCGCATGGCGGCGGCCGAACGCATAGGTCGCGCCGCCCAGAAGCACGCCAAGGCCGCCGCAGAACGCCGCCAGCAGGAAAGGATTGACGCCGAACCAGCGCCGGAGGAAGGAGAGGGAACCGGCGCGCTGCGCGGCGGCATCTTCCCGGATCAGCAGCGTATAGGTCTGGGCGGCCTGGCCCAGCGCCCCCCTGAAAGTCACGCGCAGGCCGTAGCTGCCCGGCGCGGCTTCAGGCTCGGCGCGGACTTCGCCGCGCCACATGCCGTTGCCGAACCAGTAGCCGGTGAAAAAACCCTCCAGCGTGAAGCGCAGGGGCGCATCCGGCGGCGTGAACCGCGCCACAATGTCGCTGTTGACGGGATTCTTGAGCGCGGATGGCCCGGAAATGGTCGCGGCCTCGCCGGGCAGCAGTTCCAGTTGATTTGTGCCCGCGCGCATTTCCGCGAGCAGCCCGTCGAAGAGCCCCAGGAGGGCCACGGCGAGCAAGAGCCCGCTGATCAGGCCAAGCGTGTGCTGGCGCGCGCGGGCCTGGGCCGCGCTCCGCCAGAGGCGGGGATCAAAACGCGAACGCATGGGCCGGGTGCCGGGCCTCAGCGCGCCGGCGCCATGCGCGCCGCCGCATCCAGAACACGCCAGCGCACAAGTTGCGGGCCCCTGCGCGGCAGTTCCACCAGACTTTCAAACTCAGCGGGGAAATGGCGCCGGATGCGGCGCGTGAGCACAAAGGCCGCACCCCAGACCGGAATGGTGATGCCGAAAAACCATGCGCAGAACACGGCTTCCGACGGCCAGGTGGAAAACTGCGAGGCCTGGCGCATGGCAAGAAACACCGCGCCCACCATGAGCACATTGGCGACGATGCGGATCGCGCCGGCGTAGAGCGACTGCTTGTAGCTGTTCATGCGCCCCCCGCGCGCGGTTGTCTGTTCCGGGGCACGAAAGCGGTGCCGTTTCCTTCCGCTCCGCGCGGGGCCGGAATGCCGGCCCCGCGCGGATACAGGGACATCATTACTTGGTGAAGATGCTCGTCTTGGAGACGTTCATGAAACGGATGGCCTGGCTCTTGTTCTCATTGCGGAAGGCAATGCGCACCTCGTCACCGGCCGTCCAGGTATAGGCGGGCATGCCAATGGCGTCGGCAGGCACCTTGAAGGTCACGAGGGACTGGAGCCTGGGCGAATACACCGTAACCGTGCAGGCCGCGCTGTCCACCATGGGGAACTTCTTGCCGGCCACGCGGGCATCCTTGGGCAGAACGCCCTTTTCCACCTTGGTGTACTCCACGGGCATTTCCTTGACCTTCTGATCCTGCGGGTCATAGTAGAGGAGCATGCCCTTGTCGATCTCAAGCATGAGGCGGCCGCCGGCCGTGGGCGCCGGGCCCATGTCACGCGGATCGGTGGGCAGTTTGAAGGTATGGACGCCCCCGCTGTAATGCGGGTTGTGCTGATCCAGCGTGGTATCCACCACCAGCGTCACGGTATTGGCGGCCTGATCGTAGGCCACGCAGCGCCCCTGCTCCACGCCGCCGTCAAAATCGCAGGCGGCCAGGACGAAGGAGAGGGCCACCACCAGCGCAAGCAGCAAACTCCGAATTTTCATGGCTTTCTCCTCCTAGTTGCCGGCGGCCTGTTGCTTCTTGGCGGCCAATTCCGCCTTGGCGCCCTGCACCATGCGCACGGCGATGTAAATGGAGATGGCGCTCACGAAACCGAGCACTTCCACGGTGGCCATGGGGCCGAGCAGCCAGCCCCAGGACGGGAATTCGGCCTGGAGGAGCTTGAGCACAACGGACATGAGGCAGCCGAGCACGGCGAGACCAAAGACGAAACGGATGCCGTAGCCCTTGACGTACTTGGTGGCGACCACGCCGATCTGGGCGCCGATGGCCGCGCCGCAGAGCATGATCAGGGCGGCCATGAGCTCCACGCGGCCCTTGTAGGCATAGGAGGCCGTGCCGTAGAGGCCGGAGATGGCCACTTCAAAGAGGTCGGTGCCCACGGCGAGGTGGGTGGGGCAGCCCACGAGGTAGACCAGGGCGGGCATGCGGATCAGGCCGCCGCCGATGCCGAGGATGCCGGCGAGCCAGCCGGTGAACAGGCTGACGATGATGGGCAGCCACGCGGAACAGGTGATGCCCGCGTTCTTGAAATGCACCACCGGCGGGATGCGGATGGCCTGGAGCTTGCTCGCCCAGTCCACGCCCACGGCGGCCTTGTCCAGTTCCTTGTGCTGGGCCTGGGCCTCGCGCTCCTTCTTGCGGCGCAGCAGAACGTCATGGAAGACGAGCCACGCCAGCAGGATGAGCAGGACCACATAGAGCCAGCGGACGACCTTGTCCACCGAGCCGATGCGCTCAAGCCACATGACCATCTGGGCGCCGATCTCCACGCCCACCACCGTGCCGATGAGCATGGTGATGCCGAGCAGGTAGTCCACGTTGCCGAACTTCCCGTGGCGCATGGTGGAGATGAGCGATTTGCCCGCCATCTGGGCAACGTCCGTGCCGATGGCGAAGGCCATGGGGAAGCCGAGGATATTCAGGCCGGGCGTGACCATCCACGCGCCGCCCAGGCCGAAGAAGCCACCGATGATGCCCACGCCGAGACCGAGAATGATCAGGCCGGGCCAGAAAATGTAGACGCCGGAAATGGGCATCAAGATATACAGCCAGTCCATGAGTGCCTCCTTTCCGGGCTACTTTTCCGCGAGTTCGCGGTGTTTGAGGTCAATACCGATATGCGACATGACGATATCGGCCAGCCAGCCGAGGATGCAGCCGACGATGGGAATGATGACCATGGTCATGATGGCGAACAGAAAATGGCTTTCATTATACATTTCCGCCCACCAATAGAGGATCCCGTCCAGCTTTCGCGTGTCGGCCACAATGACGACGTCGGCTTTCTTTTTGGCGGCAAGGGCAATTGACGGCATCAGGGCGGGCAGAACAAGCGCGCAGCCCAAGATCCAGGTCCACAGTCGGCGCAATTTCCTCATGACATCCTCCAGCGGAAAAGGGAATCCAAGGAATGGAGGCATGCGGCCACAGGACCGGCATGCTGGTCTCGCGCCCGTGCGGGGAACTGTGCGAAACGCGGCGACATCCATTCTGCCAAAAAATCCTAAGCCTGGTGCCTGTGTTATACGCGGATGTGAAAATAATGGCAAGCCCCTTTCCAGACTTCTCTGGCTTGGTGCTGCGCGGGCTGCGGCTTGCGCGCACCGCCATTCTCGCCTAGGCTTGGAACGGCGCGGTTCCGCGCCAGCGAAGCCTCGCCATTTTTTTCACCATCATGACGAAGGATGCCCCATGGTCGCCCAGCCTCCTCACGACGAGCAGCCCACGCTTCCGGCGCCCGGCCGCGCCGAACAGGACGGCGCCTCCACCGGCAACGCCGCCGATGCCTCCGCCGGCGCGCCCGCGCGGCATTCCTCCTTCGCCGCGCGCCTGCTCCGGTTTTTCCGGCCGCGCCACTCGCTGAGCCGGGACGAAGCCATGGCGGCCTTCAACCGGCGCTATGCCTCGTTCAAGGAACTGCTCCAGGCCAATGCCGATCTTGCGGGCATCCTCGCCGCCCTCACCCAGGCCCAGCA
>CAZNXQ010000046.1:0-8629 GCA_964576895.1 uncultured Desulfovibrio sp. | reverse complement strand
CCAATGCCGATCTTGCGGGCATCCTCGCCGCCCTCACCCAGGCCCAGCAGGGCGAACGCACGCTGGAAACCAGCGAAGTGCGCAAGGAGGCGCGCCGCGCCGTCTTTCTCAGCGAACGCATGGCCGAAAGCCTCAACGCCATGTCCGGCAACCGCCATGCGGATCTTGTCCGGGCAAGCAGGGCGCTGGGCGCCCGCATCGAACGCGAACTCAGGAGCCACACCCGCGGCGACCTGCGCTCCGTGACCGTGCCCCTGAGCGAGGTGGATGCCAGCATGGCCTATATCGTGGGCGGCAAGAACGCCAACCTCGGCGAGCTGAAAAACATGCTCGGCCTGCCGGTACCGCGCGGCTTTGCCGTGACCATCAAGGCCACCACCATCCTGCTGTTGCGCAACGGCGATCTCTTCAGCCGCATTTACGAGGCCCTGCGCCGCGCGGACGCGGAACGGCCCGCCACCATCCGCGCGGCCGCGCGCGAGGCCGAGCGCCTCATCATGGCCGCCCCCGTTCCCCAGGAACTGGCGGACGCCATGCTGGCCGCCTGGGATGACACCTTCGGCGCGGATCGGGAACACTGCGTGGCGGCCCTGCGCTCCAGCGCGGTCTCCGAGGATGGGGTGCAATCCTTTGCCGGGCAGTACCACAGCGTTCTGGGCGTCACGAGGAGCGGCCTGCTGGAGGCCATGAAAACGGTCATCGCCAGCCTCTTTTCCGAGCGCGCCCTCACCTATCGGGCCGCGCACGGCTATGCGCTGGATGCCACGGGCATGGGGCTCTGCTGCGTGGAAATGGTGGACGCCAAGGCCGCGGGCGTGGCGTTTTCCCGCCATCCGGTGGACTTGCGCTCCAACTGCGTTCTGGTCAACGGCCTCTGGGGCCTGGGCGAAATGGTGGCCGATGGCACGGGGACCCCGGATCAATGGCTCGTTTCCCGCGCCAGCGGCAAGATGAAGCAATGCAGCATCGCGCACAAGGAAATGCGCCTGGCGCTGCGGCGGGACGGCGCACAGGCCGAATGCGTCCTGGAGGACGTGCCCGACGAGATGCGCGACATGCCCTCGCTCAGCGACGCGCAGGCGCGCGAGATCGCCTCCATGGCCCTTGCGCTGGAGCGCCACTACCAGTATCCGCAGGACATGGAGTGGGCCGTGGATCAGGATGACCGCATCGTCCTCCTCCAGACGCGCCCCATGGGCCTTGACTGCGCAAGCCCGGACAGCACCGCCGAGGAATGCATCGTGCCCGCGCTCGGCCATCTGCGGCCGCTGCTCTTCGGCGCGGACATCGCGGCCAGAGGCGTGGGCTGCGGCCCGGTGACGCGGGTCCGGGCCAATGAGGATCTCACGCACTTTCCCGAAGGCTCGGTCATGCTCATTGAGCATTCCTCGCCCAATGTCATGACCGCGCTCAGGCGCGCGGGCGCCGTGGTGGCCGAGACAGGGAGCCTGACCGGGCATCTTGCCTCGCTCTGCCGGGAATTCGGCGTGCCCGCGCTCATGAACGCGCCCGGTGCCACGAGCCTGCTCACCGAGGGCGAAGTGGTCACCGTGGATGCCCTGCTCGGCCGCGTTTTTGCGGGCGAGGTCCCGGAACTTCTCGCCCTGAGCCTGCGCCGCCGCCAGGCGCCCCAGGCCGATACCCCGGCCCTGGTGCTGCTGCGGCGCGTGGCTCCGTACATTCTGCCGCTCCACCTCATCGACCCGCAGTCCGAACTTTTTGCCCCGGCCAACTGCACGTCGCTCCATGACATCATGCGCTATGCCCACGAGAAGAGCTATGCGGAAATGTTCCTCCTGTCCGACAGCCTCTCGGAAAACGGCGGCGCCGGCGCGGCAAGCCGCCTTGTCTGCTCCGTGCCGCTCGATCTCTATGTCATTGACCTCGGCGGCGGCCTCAGGCCCCCGCACCGCCCGCAGGTGACGCCCGATGACGTGACCAGCGTGCCCTTCCGGCATGTGCTCGCGGGCATGCTCAACCCCGACGTGCAGGCGCGCGGCCCGCGCCCCGTCAATGTCCGTGGTTTCCTTTCAGTCATGGGCCAGAGCATGATCGGCGGCAACCGGCAGGCGGGGGAGCGCTTCGGCGACCGCAGCTACGCCATCGTTTCCGACCGCTACCTCAACTTCTCCTCGCGGGTGGGCTACCATTACGCCATTCTCGATACCTGGTGCGGCGACACAGTGAGCAAGAACTATATCCGTTTTGAATTCGCGGGCGGCGCCGCCGGGGATGTCCAGCGCAGCCGCCGCGCGCGCTGCATCGGCCTGATCCTCAACGAGCTCGGCTTTACCATTGATGTCCTGCATGATAGGGTCCGCGCACGCTTTCAGAAATACCCGAAGCTTGAGATCTGCTCCCACCTGGACCAACTGGGGCGCCTGCTCATCATGACACGTCAGATGGACATGCTCATGGTCAGCGAAGCGGCCGTTCAGACCTTCGCCGCCAACTTCCTCAACGGAGAGTACCATTGAGGGGCGCCGGGGCCTGGTCCACATTCCGAGGTTTTCATGCACCGCGCCCTGCTCAGCATTTTTGGCACCGTCCGTTTCATCGGCCCGCAAAAAGCCCCCAAGCGCTGGGACAAGCCGGATCAGGAGCCGCAAAAGCTCTTCACGCGGGACTTCATCCTGCTCTTCTTCATGGCCATGTGCAGCAACAGCTACATTGCCGTCTACTACTGCTTTGAACAATGGATGCAGGGTCTCGGCATCGCGCCGCAATGGCGCGGCATCCTGCTTTCCTCGCTCTTTGCCATGGTGCTCATCTTTCGTCCCCTCACCAGCGTCTTCATGCTCCGGCGCAGCAAGCTCGGCGCCATGGTGGTCTCGCTGCTGGTGACAAGCCTCGTCATGCTCGCCTATCCGTATGTGCGGCCAGCCGGCGCGGTGGAGACCATCCTCGCCCTGCGGCTCATCCAGGGCATCGCGCTGGCGGTGTATTCCTGCTGCACCGTGGCCGTTCTGGTGGACTGCATCCCCCCGGGCCAGAGCGCGCGCGGCTTCGCGCTCTTCTCCCTGACCATGCTCCTGCCCTATTCCATCATCCCGGCCCTTTCGGAAAGCCTCATCCCGCTCCTCGGCGGCGAGGCGCACCTTTTCGCGGCCACGGCCCTGCTCGGCATCCCTTCCTTTGTCATGATCGCCCTGCTCGCCCGGCGCCTGCGCACCCCTGAGGTGCCCGCCCAGGGCGGGGGCCTGTCCCGCGCGGAGCTCTGGCAGGCCATCAGCCATTCGCGCCTGGCCTTTGTCAATCTTGCCTGCCTTACCTTCAGCATCACCACGGTCATCGCCATCTTCTTCATGAAGGGCCTGTGCGGCGTTACCGGCGCGCATCCGGCGTGGTTTTTCAGCACATACACCACCACCATCATCCTGGTGCGCCTCTTCGGCAGCCATCACCTCGACACGCTGCCCCGCTACCGCGTCACCACCCTGTGCGCGGCCGTGCTTGCCCTCTGCATGCTCGGCCTCGCCTGGGGCCCGCTCTGGAGCTTCATCCCCCTGGCCCTCGTCTACGGCCTGAGCCTGGGCCTGCTCTATCCGCTCCTGGCGGCCGCGGTGTATGACCGCTCCACGCCGGAGACGCGCTCGGTGAACTCCAACATCATGATGGCGACCTTCGACGCCAGCGGCATGCTGGCGCCCATTCTCGGCGGGCTCGTCATGCAGGCGGGCTGCGGCTATCAGGGGGTGTTCACGGCGGGCGCCGTCAGTGTGACCTGCTGCGGACTCTGCATGGTCATTGATCGGGCGCGGGTGCTGAAAGCCGACGCCAGAAGGCGCTGAGACAAAACCGGAAAGAAAAGACGCGCGGCTCAGGGCGCAGGCTGCCCTTCACCATGCGGGCCCGCGGATGCGGACATGCCGTTTTCGGCAACCGGCACGGGCCGGCGCTACTCCGCCATGCTTTCGCGGCGGATGCGCTCGAACAGTTCCTCAAGATTTTCCACGGATGTGAGGCGGCAGCCGTTCTCCGTGGGGCTGAAGCGCCCCAGGACGGCATATTCCTGACCGTTGCCCGCATCATGGACCACAAAGGGCAAAAGCCAGCCCTCGCCATCGGGCGTGGCCGCGCCGACCCGCCGGATCTCCTTCCTGCCCAGGGAGGCGTCCGCAAACAGCGGCGCCAGCAGCCCGCTTCCGCCGCCTTGCGGCGTGCGCCCGGCAAAGGCGCCTGAAGCCACGCCATTGAGGATGAAGGCGCGGGCCTCGCTCTTGAGCAGGCTCCGCACGGCCTCGCCCCCGCCGTTGCGGGCGCCGGCCTGCGAAAAGACAAGGGCCAGAAGCGGAGGAAACCGCTCCGCGCTCCCCGGACGCTCCATGTCACGCACCACAAGGGCGAGCGCCTGTTCGAGGATGCCGTCCACATCCACCTGTCGCTCAAACGCGGCCACATCGGCATTGTCGATGGCGCGCCCCGCTTCCTCAAGGCAGCGGACCGGCGCGGTGGCGTCCGCCGGCGCGGCATGCGCGCTGGCAACCGGGCAGAGGAGCGCCGGCAGGAGCACCATTGGCCCCAGAACGACGCGGCGAAACCAGCAAAGAACAGGATTCACGGGTGCGGCTCCAGTTCGGCGGGCATGCCGCCGCGCAGGGCCAGCGGCAGCCCGCAGGCCACCAGGATGACATGGCCCGCGGCCCGCGCCAGCCGCTGATTGGCAAGACCGAGCAGATCCAGAAAACGGCGCCCCAGCGGCGACGGGGGCACCAGGCCAAGGCCGGTTTCCGCCGTGACCACGGCTACCGGCGCGCGACGGCGCCCCAGGCTGGCCGTCAGGGCGTCGACCCGCTCAAGCACGACGGCATCGCCATGCCCGGCCTCCAGAAGATTGGCAAGCCACATGCTCACGCAATCCAGCAGGACCACGCCGGGGCGGCCCTCCCGCCGCGGAGCGCCCCCCCCTGTCCAGAGCGCGTCCAGCGCCGCCGGGACTTCCAGCGGCTCCTCCAGGCATGCCCAGTGGGGGCCGCGCGCCGCCCGGTGCAGGCGCACGCGCTGTTCCATTTCCGCGTCCGTCACCCGGCAGGTGGCCACGAAGAGCCGCCGGGGCGCCTGCGCCTCGGCCCAGGTCTGGGCGAGCGCGCTCTTGCCGCTGCGCACGCCGCCCACAAAAAGGATGCAGGGCGGAAGAGACGCGGCATGCCCGGCGGCCATGGGGGCCCCGGTGTCCCGGTCGAGGCTCACGGACGCGACGGCGCCTCCTGCGGCGCCGCGGCGGGCGCGGGCGAACGCGGCGCCCCGGCCCCGATTTCGGCGCAACGGCGCGCCAGATCCCGGAGCACCCCGGCGGCGCTGCGTACGGAGGCGATGGCTTCCGGATCGCCCTGAAGCCGGCGCTCCACCCAGTTGGCCACAAAGAACAGGGAATCATCGTCCATGCCCTGGCCGCCGCCCTTGCGGATAGCCGCCACCAGCGCCCGCTGGGCGCCGGCCTGCTCATCCAGGGCGCGCCGGTAGCGGGCGCTCAGACCATCCACACGCAACTGTCCCGCGGCAAGTTCCTGACGCGGCGCGTCGGCCGCGCGCAGCTCGTCCAGCTCAAAGGTGGCCGTGGCCATCTGCGCGTTGATCTCCACGGCGTTCTGGGCCAGCTGCTCCACCTGGGCCAGCCGCCGGCTCATGTCCGGCACGGAGGCCACGCCCTCCAGCGCCCCGGCCAGCATGACGGCGCGGCCCGCCAGCGCAAGGTGGAACTGACGGTTCTGCGTCTCGTCCAGTCCGCGTCTGCGCGCGGCGCTGTCCAGATCGTCCAGGAAGCGGCGCACATAGAGAGCGTACAGCCCCTGGATCATGCTCGGATGAAAGGCATAGCGCAAAAGCCCGGCGCGGCCGCCCTCGGCCATGCCCGCCTGGGCGACGCCGCAGCGCTGGTTGAGGCTCTGAACACTGACGGCCAGCGTGCCGCCACGCGGGCCGGGCCGATAGCGCGACACGAGCCATGCGGCCAGCTCCGCCACATAGCCGGGGCGCACCCGGCTGTCTTCGGTGACGGGAGGCACAAAACCGGGCTGCGGCTCCTCGGCGCCGGCGGCGTTCCGGTCTGCGGCCGCCTCGGCGCCGCCCGCCGCGCCCGCAGGCCCCGTGTCCACGGGGGCGGGCACGGTGCCCTGCACACTGCGCCCGGCAAGGGTTCCGGGAGCGGTGGACGGAGTGAGCACGGATGCCGGCGGCGGAGGCGGGGTACGGAAAATGTCGCCCAGACCGGCCAGCGGCGTCCCGTCGGCCAGACTGTCCACAAAGGACGCCGCCCGCTCGCGCAGATCAGCGCGCGTGGCCGGTTCGCGACTGAGCCAGAATGCGGCCGCGCCCACCAGCAGGATCGCCAGTACGGCCAGCAGCGAAAGCTTGTGGCCTCCGGAACCGGGTTTCGGCCGGGGCAGCGCCTCGCCGGGCCCCGGCAGCGGTTCGACGGAAGCGGCAGGATGCGCGCCGCCGGACGCCTCCCTGGGGCTGGACTGCTGCCCGGAGGCCGCGCGGGATTTCAGTTCCATAGGATAGTACCTCTGATATATCTCATGCGGCCTGTCCGGAAACAGGCCGCCGTTCAACGTGCATATGGGCGTTTCAGTATGCCGGGAAGGCGGCAGAAGTCAATGGCGCCCATGGCGGAACGCCATGCCGGCGCCGCGCGGGCATCCTTTCCGCGCCGCCCCTGCGCCAGGGGCAGCGCGCGCCGGGGAAAGGATCCACCCGCGCCATGGGGCATCCGTGCGCCAATGGCGGAAGAAAATCCCTTGACAAAAAATTGGGACTATAAATAGAATCTATATGACAATTCAGATGGGAGGAAACCATGTCCACACATTCCGGCCCCGCGCCGCTCCGTGCAGCGGAAGTTTTCGTGTTTCGCGCGCCTGTCGAGAACCCCGTGCGCACATCCTTTGGCATCATGCATGACAGGCCGGCAGTCCTTGTCCGGCTGGAGGATGCGGACGGCCGGCACGGCTGGGGCGAGGCATGGTGCAATTTCCCTTCCTGCGGCGCCGAGCATCGCGGGCGTCTGCTGGCCGAAACGGTGCTGCCCCTGACGCTGAACAGGGCCTGGAGCTCACCCGGCGCCCTGGTGGCCGAAACGGCGCAACGCCTCCAGGTGCTGCGCCTCCAGTGCGACGAGCCGGGCCCGCTGGATCAGGCCCTTGCCAGTCTGGACATGGCCCTCTGGGACCTGACGGCGCGCCGCGCGGAAAAGCCGCTGCACGCGCTCCTGGGGGACGCGGGCATGACGGCCATGCCCGCCTATGCCAGCGGCATCAACCATCCCGGCATTGCGGAAACCATTGCGCGCACGCGCGCCGAAGGCTACCGCGCCTTCAAGATCAAGATCGGCTTCGGCGCCGAACGCGACGCCGCCAATGTGGAAGAGGCCCTGAACGCCCTCAGGCCCGGCGAACGCCTTGCCGTCGACGTCAATCAGGGCTGGTCGCCTGAAAAGGCGCTGGAGGGGCTTTCCGCGCTTGCGCGCTATCCCCTGCTCTGGGTGGAGGAACCCCTGCGCTGCGACAGCCCGGCCGCAGCCTGGGCGCAGATCGCCGCGGCCACGGCCCTGCCGCTGGCGGCGGGGGAGAACATCCGCAGTGACGCGGCCTTTGACGCGGCCATTGCGGCAGGCTCCCTGGCCGTCATCCAGCCGGACGCGGCCAAGTGGGGCGGTCTTTCCGGCTGCCGCCGCGTGGCCCTGGCCGCCAGGAAGGCCGGACGCCGCTACTGCCCGCATTATCTGGGCGGCGGCATCGGCCTGCTGGCTTCGGCGCACCTGCTCGCCGCCGTGGGCGGGGAGGGCCTGCTGGAAGTGGACTGCAATCCCAATCCCCTGCGCACGCTCCTGGCCATGCCACACCCGCGTCTGGAGGAGGGCCGCTTCCTGCTTACGGACGCCCCCGGCCTCGGCGTGGAGCCGGACCTGGACGCCACGCGGGAGATGCTCGTTTTTCATGCTGAATGCCGATAGCGCCTGTTCCCTACGGGCGGAGAGGACACGCGAACCTGCGGGGCTGGCCCCGCGCAACCGCGGGGCGGCGCGCTCCGCATGAGGAGGTTGCCATGAAACGCTTCACCCTTTTCCTGGCCGGATGTCTCTGCGCCCTGTGCGCGGCCCTGCCGGCACGGGCCGACTATCCCCACGACCGGCCCCTGACCGTCATCGTGCCCTTTGGGCCGGGGGGCGCCGTTGACATCGCCAGCCGCATCCTGGCCGAGTATTTCCAGAAGGAATTCAACATCACCATCAACGTGGTCAACAAACCCGGCGGCGCCCAGGCCATCGGCATCAATGACATGCTGCGCGCCCGGCCCGACGGCTACACCCTGGCCTTTCCCGGCTTCGGCGCGCTCTGTATCACGCCCCTGCTGACCAACGTGGGCTATACGGACAAGGACATCAAGCCGGTGGCGCAGATCACGGTCATGGAGCTGGTCTTCTCCACCACCAAGGCCGTGGGACCGCACAGCTTCGCCGCATTTCTGGAAAAGGCGGCCAGGGAGCCGGGCGCCACGGTCTACGGCTCCACCGGCGCGCTCACGATCCAGCGCCTCTACCTGACCAAGCTGCTCCAGCGCTTCCATGACGGCCAGAAAGTGCGCCACGCGGCCTACGGCAGCGGCCACGAGGTTTCCACGGCCCTGC
>CAZNXQ010000045.1:0-14112 GCA_964576895.1 uncultured Desulfovibrio sp. | reverse complement strand
CAAAGAGAAGAACTCCATTAACCGCGCACGCGCGCTTTGTCAAGCTGTTTTGGGCACGGCATGCGGCCCCGGAAGCGTTCCCGGCCCGAAGTTCGTCCAGGTGCGCGAAGGCCTGCCCCGTTGCCACATGGATATCGGGGCAGATGAGGACGAGAAACAGAGGCGGCCACTCTTCCCGGAGCGGTTCCACCACTTCGCCGATGCCGCGCACCCGGCTGGGACGGGCACTGAGGAAGAACGGCACATCAGCCCCGACGGCAAGGGCCGCCTGCGCCAGTGCCGCCCGCGGGAGGGGGCGTTCGCGCCGGGAATCAAGCCAGCGCAGGAGCGCGGCCGCGTCGCTGCTGCCGCCGCCCAGACCGGCGCCGGACGGGATGCGCTTGACAAGTTCCACCTCCAGGCCGGGCGCTTCGCCCGCGACGGCCAGAAAAGCGGCATGGGCCCTGATCAGGGTATTGCGGGCGGGATCGATGCCCGGAACAGCGCACCGCACGGCAATGCCGGGTTCGGGGCGAAGGCGGAGGCGCAGTTCGTCGCGCGGCGCGGCCAGCGGCCAGAACAGGGAGTCCAGCTCATGGTAGCCGTCAGGCCTGCGTCCGAGAACGCGCAGGCCGAGATTCACCTTGCACCCCGCGGTGAGGCGGATCACAGGGTTTCCAGGGTCAGGCGGTCATTGGTGTAGACGCAGATCTCCGCCGCAATGGCCATGGCCTCACGCGCCACTGCGGCCGCGTCCAGTCCGCTGTGGCGCAGCAGGGCCCGCGCCGCCGCCAGGGCATAGGGGCCGCCGCTGCCGATGGCCGCCACATCGTCATCGGGTTCGATGACATCGCCCGTGCCGGAAACGAGCAGGAGGTGCTCGGCGTCGGCGAGCAGAAGCATGGCCTCAAGCTTGCGCAGGTATTTGTCCTTGCGCCATTCCTTGGTCATCTCCACGGCGGCGCGCAGGAGATTGCCCCGCATTTCCTTGAGCTTGGCCTCAAAAAGCTCGAAAAGGGTGAAGGCGTCGGCGGTGGCCCCCGCAAAACCGGCAAGAACGCGGCCTTCATGAAGCCGGCGCACCTTGTGCGCGGTATGCTTCATGACCATGTTCTGCCCAAGCGTCACCTGGCCGTCCCCGGCCATGGCGACCTGGCCGTTCTTTTTCACGGCGAGAATGGTTGTGGCGTGCGTTTCCATCATCAGCTTTTTTCCCAGATTTCCTTGCGTTCCCTGTAGGCGGCCTCCAGGCGCCGGAAGGCGCGCTTGTCCGTCATTTTTGCGGCCAGGGCCTTGGCCTGAGTGAAATAGCGCTCCGTCAGCTTGCGGTTGTTGGCATACAGCGCGCTGTAGGTCATGTGGATATAGGCTTCGGGCGTCCTGCCCGCGGTGCCGAGAGAGCGCGCATAGGCTTCATGGACTTCCGGGTCCTGCGGCACATGGCGCAGGACATCGGTATAATACCTGGCCGCCTGCGCCTGCCGCCCCGTTTCGTCCAGCATGCGGGCGTAGAAGAAGGATGCCATGAAGTCGCGGGGGTCGCGGCGCATGGCCTCGCGCAGCAGCTTCTCTGCGCGATCCATGCTGCCCTTGCGGTAATGGAAGGCCCCTGCCTCGCGCAGGATCAGGGGATCGGCGGGGGCGGCGGCCAGCGCCTCCTCAAACGCCGCCGCGGCGTCGTTGACGCGGTTCTGGCGCGCCAGGACGATGCCCCTGCCCATGCGGGAGAGGCCGTCCCTGCCGGAAAAACGCTGCAATGCCGCCTGCTCGTCGCCATAGCGCGCCCAGAGGAGCGTCTTGACGCGCTGATAGCGGCGATTGTCCCAGGTGCGGTTGCGGACGGCCGCGGGCAGCGTTTCGATGCGGGCCTGGAGGCCGTTGACGCGGTCGCCGATGGCAGGGTGGGTGGAAAGGTAGGTGGGGATGTTGATGCCGCTCATCCAGTTCTTGTGGCGCAGCACCTTGAAGCCGCCGACCATGCCGGAGGGAGGGTAGCCGGCGGCCACCAGATATTGCAGGCCGAGATTGTCGGCCTCGCTCTCGTCCATCCTGCTGTAATTGAGCATGGCCGACTGGCTCGCCCCGGCGGCGCTCACCGCAGCGGCGCCCCCCGCGGGGCCGCCCAGCGCCACCCCGGCCACGGCCACGAGCAGGGAACCGAGGGTCAGATACTGGGCCCGTTCAAGACGCGCCGCCACATGGCGTTGCGTCACATGGGCCAGTTCGTGGGCGAGCACGCCGGCCAGTTCCTCTTCCCGTTCCAGATTCATGATCATGCCGGTAAAGACGAAAACATAGCCTCCCGGCACGGCGAACGCATTGAGCGCGTTGTGCAAGATCACCGAGGACGTGAATTCAAAGGGCTGCGGCGGGATGGCTCCCACCAGCCGCCTGAGCACGCCGTCCACATACTGGCTGACTTCGGGATCATCGACGATGGGCAGGTGGGAGCGGACCATGACATCGAACTTGTGGCCCATCTCCTTTTCGTCTTTGAGCGAAACGCCGCCGAAGAAGAACGCCCCGGCCCTGGGGGGAAACGCCAGGGGGAGCAGGAGGGCAAGGATGGCAAAGAGCGCCGTTACGCGGCGAAAATGGCGGCTGAAAAAGGGCATGTCTCCCCTGGGGCGGGGGTGCTCCCGCCAATGATGAAGGTGCTGGCGGCCGTGCTCACGCCAAATCCCAGTCCTGACCTTCGGGAGTGTCGCGCACGCTCACGCCCAGGGAGGCGAGGGTATCACGCAAGGCATCCGAGCCGGCAAAGTCTTTTGCGGCGCGTGCCTGGGCACGTTGGGCGAGGAGCTCCTCCACGCGGCCGAGATCAAGCTTGCGGCGCCGGGCGCGCATGGCGCGCAGATCCGTCAGGAACGCGCCCGGCTCCTGGCCGAAAAGGCCGAAGCGCGTGTGCCACTGGCGGGCGCGCGCGAGAAAGTCTTCCAGCAGGTCGCCGGTAGCCTGGGCGGCCCGCAGCGTCTTGTCTTCCAGCAGACGGTTGATGATGCGCACCTGCGAAAAGATGTGCCCCAGCGCCTGGGCCGTGTTGAGATCGTCGTCCATGGCGGCGGAAACAGCGCCATCAAGGCTGTCCCACTCTTCGCGCAGGCCGGCAGGGAGCGGCGTCGCCTTCCACGAGGAGCGGCCGAGGGCCCGCACGGCATCACGCAGGGCCAGATACACGCGCTGCTGGCCCTTTTCCGCATCGTCCATGGCCTCAGGGCTGAAGTCGATGGGGCTGCGGTAGTGCTTGCCCAGCAGGAAGAAACGCAGACTTTCCGGCAGGTAGTCGCGCAGGATGTCGCGGATGGTGGTGAAGTTGCCAAGAGATTTGGACATCTTTTCCTGATTGATCTGCACAAAGCCGTTATGCACCCAGAATCGGGCAAGTTCGCACGCGCAGACCGCTTCTGTCTGGGCGATCTCGTTCTCGTGATGGGGGAAAACAAGATCCTGACCGCCGCCGTGGATATCGAGCGGCAGGAAGGGCTGGCTCATGGCCGAACATTCAATGTGCCAGCCGGGGCGGCCGGGGCCCCACGGGCTTTCCCACGAGGGTTCGCCGGGCTTGGCGGCCTTCCAGAGGGCAAAGTCGAGCGGGTCTTCCTTTTCTTCCCCGGGGGCCACGCGCGCTCCGGCCATGAGTTCGTCGAGGCTGCGGCGCGAAAGCTTGCCGTAGGGGGCATAGGCCCGCACACGGAAATAGACGTCGCCGCCGGGCGTGGCGTACGCCTTGCCGGCGGCGATGAGGCGCGAGCAGAGTTCCTGTATCTGGGGGATGGAGTCGGTGGCGCGCGGCTCAATGTCGGCCCGGAGCACGCCCAGGCGATCCATGTCTTCATGGAAGGCCGCTATATAGGTGGTGGCTATTTCGCGCCAGTCGCGATGTTCGCTTTCCGCGCGGCGGATGATCTTGTCGTCCACATCCGTAAAATTGCGGACAAAGAGCACTTCCAGCCCCAGGTGGCGCAGCTGGCGCACCAGGATGTCAAAGACGATGGCCGAACGGGCGTGGCCGATATGGCAGTAATCGTAGGCGGTGATACCGCAGACGTAGACATGGGCCTTGCCGGGACGCACGGGAACGAATTCTTCCTTGCGCCGGCCAAGGGTATTGTACAGCTGCATGACAGTCCTTCCGGCCGCGCTGGCGGCCTCATCGCTCCGGGATTCAGGCGCGGGGCGTGATCTGGTCGATGCGCCGCTGGTGGCGGCCGCCCTCGAACCCTGTCTCAAGAAATGCCGCCATGATGGCGAGCGCCAGCTCCTCCCCCGTGATGCGCGCGCCCAGGCACAGCACATTGGCGTCGTTATGGCGGCGGCTCAACCGGGCATGGAGTTCGGTGGTGCAGAGGGCCGCGCGTATCCCCGCGTGGCGGTTGGCGGCCATGGACATGCCGATGCCGCTGCCGCAGACGAGGATGCCCTGCCCCCCCTCGCTCAGCACCGCCGCGCAGAGCCTGTGGGCAAAAACCGGATAATCACAGCTTTCACCGGAGTCTGTGCCGTGATCCCTGACAGTGAAGCCCCGGCCGGACAGCTCGCGGGCGAGAAGATCCTTGAGCGCGTAACCGGCATGGTCCGAGGCCAGATGAACAACGGGCATGCAGACTCCTTTGCGCATGCGTCCGGAACCGCTCCGCGCGGCTCAGGAGTTATGGGCGCGATACTGGGAAAGCGGAAGCAGGGGCGCGCCCTCAGGGAAGGTAAGTCGCATCTGCTCCTTGGTAAAGAGGGTACCGGGACGTTCGCATTCCTTGACGAGGAGGATGGCGCGTTTTCCGCTGCCGTGGGTCAGGGTGAGCCGCCGGGGGAGGGGAGGCGTGCCGTCGTCATAGAGGATTTCCATCCGCCAGCCGTCCGCTCCGGTTTCGCGCCAGGCCACGGGCAGGCCCGCGGCATTCAGGCGCAGGCTGCCGCCGGGCGTTCCCTCCAGCGCATAGCGGGCCATGCCGTCGGAAAGCACTTCGCCCCCGGCATGGCTGTCCCCGAAAGCGGCGCGGTAATGGCCGGTGAGCAGGGCCGTCAGCCGCGACAGGCCAAAGGGCACGGGCACCCCCACCCTGAGCAGCGGGCTGGCCGCGCCCTGATGGAAATAGGCCTTGTTTTCCAGAGGGGCATAGACAAGGAAATGCTGGCCGTCCTCAAGGATTTTGGCAACCACGGTGCCCACCCCCGCCATGACGTCGAGCCGGAGCTCCCGGCCGCCGTTGCCCCAGAGCAGGGCCGTGACGCGCCGGGTGTTCCCCTCCTCCCCGAAACGGAGGCTCAGCTGGAGACGGTAGGGCGCCTGCGCTCCCGCGCCGGCATCGGCATATGCCTGCCAGCGGTGCGCGAGGATCGAGGCGTCTTCCCCTTCGGGGGCGCCGGGCTGGGGGGACTGTCTGGCGCAGGCGCAAAGCAGCAGGGCCATGCAGAAGAGGAGAAGTTTTTTCATGGATGGGCAAGCCGTTGCCGCAATGCCTCCGCATTGTCGGGTTTGAGGTCAAGCGCCTTCTGATAGGCACGGCGCGCTTCACCGGCATGGCCCAGATGGCGCGCTATATCGCCGTAATGTTCCCAGATGGTGGCGTCCACCGGGCCTTCGAGGGCCACTGCCCGCCGGATCCTGGCGAGGGCCTCTTCCGCCCTGCCCGCACGGAACAGGGCCCAGGCAAGGGAGTCGATGATATACGCCTGATCCGGCGAAAGCGCATCCGCCCGCGACAGGAGCTGGAGCGCGCGCTCAAGCTCGCGGTTTTCCTCGGCCAGGGTGTAGCCCACATAGTTGAGGGCCTGGAAATTGTCCGGCTGTTTTTTCAGGATGCCTTCCATGACGGTCATGGCTTCGCGCTTGTTGCCGCTCTCGTCCAGCAGGGACCCCAGCAGAAAGGCAAGATCGGTATTGTCGGGCCACTCGGCAACCGCCGCGCGGGCGGCGGCGAGGGCGGCGTCCAGATGCTTCTGGCGGGCGAGGAGGCGGATCTCAAGATCGCGCAGTTCGGCGGCGCGGGGAAAGTCGGTGCGGCTCGCGCGCGCGAGTTCCAGCGCCGCGTCGGTCTTGCCCGCTTCGGCAAGGAGCTGGATGCGGAGCAGGCGGGCGCGCACGGCGGCGGGACTGGAAGCCGGGATCTTGTCCAGCCAGGAAAAGGCCATGTTCAGGTCGCGGCGTTGCTCATAGGCGAGGTCGGCCAGGAGGAGATAGACGTCATCCGGCGCCCCCTCTTTGGCCGTGAGCTGCTTGAGCAGGCGCTCGGCCTGAAGATAGTGGCGCGCGTCCATGAGCATGCTCACGGCCGTGAGCTTGAAGGGCACGGTGTCCGGCCCCTGATTGATGTACTGGAGGGCCTTTTCCGGCTGTTTGAGCCGCAGGGAGAGATTCACCAGGCGCAACGAAACATCCTGCGGCGAAAAGTGGAACCTGGCGAGTTTTTCGTAGGTGGCGCGCGCCTCGCGCAGTTCGCCTTCCTGCTCCAGAAGAAAGGCCAGTTCCGCCAGGGCTTCCACAAAGTCGGGCATGCCCCGCACCGCCCGGCGCAGAAGGGGGATGGCTTCCGCCTTGCGCCCCATGCCCACAAGCGCCTTGGCATGGTAGTATTCCACCAGGGGGGTGCGCTGCCTGGCGGGGATCTCCGTCAGGAGCTTTTCCGCCTCATCGAACTGGTGTTCCTTGACCAGAAGGAGGGCCAGTTCAAGGCGGGCGTCAAGCGCATCGGGATGCCGCGCGAGGTAGGCGCGCATGAGTTCCGCGCCGCGGCCGGCCATGCCGTGTTCGCCCAGAGCCTCCGCATGGAGGAGATTGAGCGAAAGATCCTCGGGCTGCGCCTTGAGCGCCTGTTCCAGATAGGCGACGGCATTGGGCGACTTGCGGCTCATGAGCCAGACGCCGCCGTCCAGCCAGATCTGCGTGGGCCAGATCTGCGCGGGCCGGATTTCGGGCGCGTCGGCCCGCGCGGGCACGGTCTGCCCGGTCCCCGCGCCGGTGGCGTCGGAATGCGCCGCTTCCGGGGGCGTGGCCGTTGTTGCGGGCGTGCCGCTGTCGGGCGCGGGAGGCGCCGGGGCCTGTGCGGCGCTCTCCTCTGCAGGCGCGCTGAGCAGGGCCGCGGCGTCCAGCAGGGCGGCTTCGTCTTCGTCAAGAATGGCGCGGACGGCGCGCAGGTAGGCGTAGAGGCCCAGGGCTTCGGGCGAGAGTTCCCGCTCCACCGGGCGCACATGGATGGTGGGCAGGGCCTTGAGGCGCGGCGTTTCCTGCAGGATGCGGGCGGCGGCCTCAACGGTGGCCGGGAGGGAGGTTTCCTCCAGCTTCTCCGGCGCCGTGCCGTGCCCCGCAGCCGCGCGCGGTGGAGTGTCCTGCCCGTTGCCGCCGCAGGCGCCCAGCAGGAACGCGCACAGCACAAGCAAACAGAGCCGCGTCGGACGAAGCGGTATCAGGCGGCCTGCCGCGCGCGGGAAGCGCTTCGCCGTCGCAACGGACAACGGCAAAAAGACGGGACGGAAACCTTTCCGTGGCAGTTTCATGAAGTTCGGCGCGCCTTCCCGGCTGGTGTTGTTCCTGCATGCCGCGCGCTGCCGCGTGGTCAGGACTGGATCCATTCCGGCGAAAAATCCTTGACGTCGAGCGTGATATGCTGGCCGATCTTTTCCAGCAGGCGCGCTTCAAGCTGGCGCACGCGCTCGCGGGTGATATTATACCGTTCGCCAATTTCACGCAAGGTCACGGGTTCGTCCGTGAGCAGCCGGTGGCGCAGGATATATTGCTCCTTGTCATTGAGTTTGGGCAGGATGGTCTTGAGCTGCGCGCGGACGAGGTGCGCCACTTCGGCGGAGGCGAGGCGTTCCTCCGCTCCCTGGTCGAGGGCGGGGAGAAAGTCCATGCGCGTGGCGCCGCCCTCGTCGCCCACCTGGACGTTGAGGGAAAGATCCGTGGAGGCGAGGCGTTGATCCATTTCATTGACCTGCGCCTCACTGACGCCGAGCCGCTCCGAAAGCATGGCGGCGTCGGGATCGAAGCCCTGGGCGATGAGCTTCTGCCGTTCCCGGTTGAGGTTGTAAAAGAGCTTGCGCTGCACCTGGGTGGTGCCGATCTTGACCATCCTCCAGTTGTCCATGATGAACTTGAGGATATAGGCCTTGATCCAGAACGAGGCGTAGTAGGAAAACTTGATGCCCTTGTCCGGGTCGAATTTGTGAACGGCCCGCATGAGGCCCACATTGCCTTCCTGCACGAGGTCAAGAACGTTCTGCATCCAGCGGCGCTGGAAGTCCATGGCGATGCGCACCACAAGGCGCAGGTGGGACGAGACGAGACGGAAGGCGGCATCGGGGTCATTGTCGTCGCGCACGCGCACGGCGAGGTCGTGTTCCTCTTCCGGCTTGAGCAGCGGAAAACGGCTGACCTCGCGCAGGTAGAGCTGAAGGCTGTCGCGCGGAGCCGCCGGAGAGGGCAGATACGCCGCCCGGCGCAGGGGCAGCCGGTCGGGATCTCCATCGCCGGTATCGTCGGCAATGGGAGTTTCCGCGTCCAGATGCCCGTCATCAAGAGACAGCTCCTCGTCGCCCGCGGCATCCAGATCAAGGATGTCGGCGCCGTCTTCAAGGCCGTCCTCGTCTTCCGTTTCCGGAGGCACGGAAACAGCCGCGCCGGCGATGGCCGTTGACGCCGCCGTTCCAGGCGTGGGGCGCGGCGTATCTTCCGGCAGGATCTCCGGAATGACGGCATTGCGCGGGCAGGATGTTCCGGCACCGGCGGGGCTGCCCGCTGCCGGGGAGGTTTTCACGGGCTCCGGGGCAGTGGTTCTGGCGGAGCGTTTTTGTGTTTTTGTCATAGGATCCCATTGCCGCTCGGAACTGACGGCAGTGCTTCATGCTACAATTTTGATTTGTCCTTTTCAATGTTTTTCAGTAGTAAAAAAGCCGGGGGACAACGCCCCTGCCGGACTGATGGCGTCCCGCGTCGCGGGGGGCGCCCCAGCGGCCAGTCTCTCCGGGGCACGGACCCCGGTTGCGCGTTCACCGCCAAGGACATGACATGAACATTCTCCCGTTTCGGCGCGCTCTCGTCCAGGGACCTCCGCTTCTTCTGGATGGAGCCATGGGCACCATGCTCCAGGCGGCCGGAATGCCCGCCGGCGTGAGCCCCGAACAGTATTGCCTGGAAAATCCCGACATTCTCCGGGGCATCCATCTCGCCTATCTCAATGCCGGTTCGTCCGTCATCACCACCTGCACCTTTGGCGCAAATCCGTTCAAACTGGCGCCCGGACTTGATGCCTTCGATGTCTGCCGGCGCATGGCGGGCGTGGCGCGCGAGGCCGCGCGGCAGGCAGCAGGCCGTGCGGACCGCCCCGTCTTTGTGGCGGGCAATGTGGGGCCAAGCGGACTTTTCGCGCGCCCTCTGGGAACGCTGGAGCCCCGTGAGCTGGTGGACGGCTTTGCGGCGCAGATCCGGGGGCTCGTTGCCGGCGGCGTTGACCTCATCTTTGTGGAAACGCAGTTCGATCTTGCGGAGGCGCGCGCCGCCGTTGCCGCCGCGCATCAGGTCTGCGACCTGCCTGTCATGGTGTCCATGACCTTTGAGCACGGGGTGAGCCTCACCGGCTCCAGCCCGGCGATCTTCGCCGAAACCATGCAGAATCTGGGCGTGGATGTGGTGGGCACGAACTGCAGCCTCGGCCCGGACGAGATGCTTCCCGTTGTCCGGGAACTGCTTGACGTGTGCGCGTGCCCGGTCATGGCCGAACCCAATGCCGGCCTTCCGGAATTGCGCGACGGCCGGACCGTCTTTCCCATGGGGCCCGAAAGCTTCGCGCAGAAGACGGCGGCGTTTGCGGCCATGGGAGCCCGCGTGCTGGGCGGCTGTTGCGGGACAACGCCCGATCATGTGGCCGCGCTGGCGCGCGCGCTGGATTCCGTCACCTGCGCGCCGCGCTCCACGCCGCCCTCCCGCGGCATTGCCCTCACCAGCCGTTCGGCGCTCGTGCGCATCGGCGCGGAGGAGCCGCTGGCCGTCATCGGGGAGCGCATCAATCCCACGGGCAAGCCGGTTCTGGGCGCCGAGCTCCGGCAGGGGCGCTTTGATGAGGCCCTGCGGCTCGCGGACGAACAGGTGGCGGCGGGCGCTGCCGTTCTGGACGTCAACGTGGGAGCGCCGCTTGTGGATGAGGTCGCGTGTCTCACGGAGCTTGCCCAGCGCCTCATCGCCAGGCATCTGCTGCCGCTTTCGCTCGATTCTTCCAATGCGGAGGCCATTGCCGCGGCGCTCCCCTCTTGTCCGGGTTCGTGCCTCATCAACTCCATCAGCGGCGAAGAAGGACGCATGGACGCGCTGGGGCCGCTCTGCCGGCAGTATGGCGCGCCCTTTGTCCTTTTGCCCCTCCAGGGGAAGAAGCTCCCGGTGCGCGCGACCGAGCGCATCCGTATCGTGGAGGATCTTGTCGGGCGCGCAACGGCTCTGGGCATACCGCGCCGCCTGATCCTCGTGGATATTCTGGCGCTGACCATCTCCTCCACGCCCGAAGGCGTCAACGAGTGCCTGGAATTTGCCCGGTGGTGCCGGCGGGAGCATCTGCCCACGACCATCGGCCTTTCCAACATTTCTTTCGGGCTCCCGGCACGGCCCCTGCTGAATGCGACCTTTCTGGGCATGGCCGTGGGGGCCGGTCTTGCCTCCTGCATCGCCAATCCGACAGCTCCGCTGATGCGTGAGACAACGGCGGCCATCGCCGCCCTGCGCGGGCATGACGCCCATGCCGCGGCCTTTATCGCCGCCTTTGGCGACTGGAAACCCGGCGGCGGGAGCGCTGTCATCCTGGGCGGCAAGGCTTCGGGGCCGGGCGCCATGGTGGAGACCCTTCATGACGCGGTGCTTCAGGGCGACAAGGAAGGCGCCCCCGCGCTGCTGGAAAAGGAGCTCGCCGCCGGCACCGATCCCCTCGAAATTGTGGACAGGATACTTATCCCGGCCATCACCGAGGTGGGCGAGCGCTACGAGCGGCGCGAATATTTTCTGCCCCAGCTGATCCGGGCGGCGGAAACCATGCAACTGGCCTTCGGCCGCCTCAAACCGCTGCTTGAGGCGCGGCGCGGCCCCGAAAAACGGCCGGTCATCGTGCTTGCCACCGTGGAAGGCGACATCCACGACATCGGGAAGAATATCGTGGCGCTCCTGCTCGGCAATCACGGCTTTGAGGTGGTGGACGCGGGCAAGGACGTGCCCGCCGAGGAAATTCTGGCTTGCGCGATGCGCCACAAGGCGCGTATCATCGGGCTTTCCGCGTTGATGACCACGACCATGGTACGCATGGAGGACACGATCCGGCTTATCCGCGAGCGCGGGTTGCCCATCCGGGTCATGGTCGGTGGCGCCGCCGTGACCAGGGCTTTTGCCGAGGCCATCGGGGCGGACGCCTATTGCGAGGATGCCGTGAGCGGCGTGCGCGCGGCCCGGAGTTTCCTCCGGGAAGAGGCGGACGCCGCTACCGGTGCACATGCGGGCCAGGAAGGAATGGAATCCTGAGGATACTGCCATGAAACGGATCGCTCTCGCACTGTTGTTCTGCCTTCTGCTTCCCTGCGCCGCGCGGGCGGCCGGGGACAGCCCCCTGCCCTCCCTGGACAGGCCCGGCCTTGAGGCCCTGCTCCAGAAGAACAAGGGCAAGGTGGTGCTGCTGAACTTCTTTGCCACCTGGTGCCCCCCCTGCCGGATGGAGATCCCCGAACTCGTCAGGGTGCGCGATGCCTATCCGGCGGACCAGCTGCTGCTGGTGGGCCTTTCCGTGGATGACGACAGCGCGCCGGTCGTGCCCTTTATCAAAAAGGCGGGCGTCAACTATCCCGTCTATCTTGCCGGGCGCGACGTGACCGACGCCTATGGCGTGACCAGTGTGCCGCATAATGCCTTTTTCGCCAGGGACGGCCGTCTCGTGATTTCCGAACCAGGCATGGCGGATGCCAACGTCATCCGGCAGGTGGTGGATGACCTGCTCGGCCGGAAATAGACCGCAGCGGACAGGAAAAATCAGGATTTGGCCGTGAATATTGTTGCCGGAAGTTGCGCCTCCACCGTGCGGCGGGTCCGGTCCGCGGCGCGGCCATGGAGAGCGGCGGCATGACGGAAGAGCTGCGCATCAGGAAGCTGGTCAGCGTTTTCAGCCCGGAGCAGATCGCCGGGCGCGTCCGGGCCATGGCCGGGGAAATTGACGCGCGGTATGGCGATGAGCCCCTGATCGCCGTCTGTGTGCTCAAAGGCGCCTGTATTTTTTTCAGCGATCTGGTGCGATGTTTGCATAATAAAAATCTGGAACTGGATTTCATCCGTCTTGCCAGCTATGGCATGAGCACCACAAGTTCCGGCCATGTGGCGCTCCGCAAGGATGTGGAAAACGATATCCGCGACAAGCATGTCCTGCTTGTGGAAGATATTGTGGACAGCGGCCGCAGCATGCGCTTTGTGCTGGATACCTTTGCGGCGCGGGGCCCGCGCAGTTTGCGTGTGGCCGCCCTGGTGGACAAGGCGGCCCGCAGGGATACCGAAGTTGTTGTGGATTTTGCCGGTTTTTCCGTGAAATCGGGGTTTCTTGTCGGCTATGGCCTTGATTATGCCGAACGCTATCGCGGTCTGCCCGGTATTTGCGAGATCGTGCCGGAGTAGGGGAATCCCGCTCCGCAACGTGTTTTTGGAGTCATGGCATGGAAGTGAAATGTCCGCAGTGCGCGAGTCGGTTCAACCTGCCCGACGCCGCCGCCAGGCCGGGCGCGAAGTTGCGTTGCGCCGTCTGCAAGACGGTTTTTTCCCTGCCCGCGCCGGATGGCGCGGGCGCATCGGCCGCTGCCCCCAGGGCGGCGCGCAGGGAAGCCGTCAAAGAGCCGCTGCCTGAGCTCGGTCACAAGCGCGGCGGCCGCCGCAAGCTCTGGCTGGTCCTGTTGCTGCTCCTGCTGCTGGCCGGCGCGGGCGCGGGCGGCTATGTGTATTTCTTCACCGGGGAGACGCCGCCCAGTGAGGCGGATATTGCCAAGAAGGTCGAACTGCTCACCATGCGCAACGTGCGCCAGTACAATGTGCTCAATGAAAAGGTGGGCAAGGTCTTTGTCATCGAGGGCCGCGTGGTCAATGAATTTCCTGAGCCCAAGGAGCTCATTTCTCTGGAAGGGGCCATCTACGACAAGGACAAGAAACCCCTTGCCGTCAAGAAGCAACTGGCGGGAACCCAGCTTTCCCTGTTCCAGCTTCAGGTGCTCAGTGAAAAAGAGATGGAATCCTTCCTGAACAACAAGGTGGAGATTCTCACCAACAACACCAATGTCCTTCCCGGCGCGGAAGTGCCGTTCATGATCCTGTTCTACGATCCGCCGGATGATGTGGCGGAGTTTGGCGTCAAAATCGTGGATGTCAAGAACGCCGGTGCCGGGTAGCGCCCGTTTCCTGGCGAGCAAAAGGAGCCTGATGGCCATGCCGTCAGGCTCCTTTTGCCGCATGGGGGCATGGGCATGCCGCTCCGGCTGCCAGAGTCAGAACATCAGCTTCCTGAGAAGGACCAGTGCGGCGCGCGCGGTGCCGGAGCGCACCGGGAACGGGGATGTGGCGAAATCGTTGAGCGCCTGCTCCGCACATGCCAGATCGGAATGGAACGTACCGATGCGGACGGTGCTTCCGTCCTCGGCAATGTCGATGTCCGAGCAGCGGATCTCCACCTCACGCTCAAGGCCGTTGAGTGCCAGGCTCAGCCTGAGCTCGCCGTTTTCCAGGGCGATGCCTCTCACTTTCCCGTAGCGCGCGAGCGCGTTTTCCACAGGCGCCTGCAGCAGGGTTTCCACGGTAAAGGCGGCGCCTTTTTCCCTGAGGTTCTTCCAGATGTTCATGCCTCCTCCCGTTTTCGGGGAACGGGCGCCCAGGGCCGCCCTTCCGGAAAACGCGCGCCCAGGCAGCCACGGTGCGCGGTCCCTGGCAGGGGGGGATGGTCGCATGCGGCCGTCAACAGTGTCAACGCAGGCGGAGCGTGAACGCGGACGGCCGACATGCGGCCGTGGAAACGTCTTGATACTCCGCGGAGGTTCAGGCTATAGTTTTCCCAGGAGCTGGAACTCCGGCGGCCGCCGGCATGCCGTATGGCCGCCGATGATCGTCAACGCAAAGGAGCCTCGTGTGAAAAAATCGCTTTTGCG
>CAZNXQ010000044.1:0-14211 GCA_964576895.1 uncultured Desulfovibrio sp. | reverse complement strand
CCCGCACCACCATCAACGTCATGGGCGATGCCACCGGCGCCATCTTCGTCTCCAGACTGGAGAACGACATGGACCCCGCGCGCGGCGCGGCCATGAAGATCTAGAGCGTTTTTGCAATGAAATTGCGGAAACGCTCTGGCGGCTGCGGGAGCAGACGCCCGCGCCGTAATAAGGCGGAAAACCCCGCTTTTCCGCCGAAATGAAGGCAGCGAAATCTGAGGAAAATATCTGTCTTACAGATATTTTCCTCAGCAAAATGCCCTAATGGAGGAAGTGATGCGGACATGCGGTATCCTCGGCGGCATGGGCCCTGAGGCCACCATTGACCTCATGCGGCGCATCGTGGCCCATACCAGGGCAACGGACGATGCGGACCATGTCCATTGCCTGGTGGACAACAATCCCCAGGTGCCCTCGCGCATCAAGGTCCTGCTGGAAGGCGGGACAGTCTCGCCCGGCCCGTGCCTGGCGGCCATGGGCCGGGGGCTGGAGGCCCAGGGAGCGGACTTTCTCTGCATCGCCTGCAACACCGCCCACAACTGGCGCGACGAGGTGGTCCGGGCCGTGAACATTCCGGTCCTGGACATGATCGCGCTGGCCGTGGCCGAGGCGGCGCGGCGCGCGCCCGGAGCGCGGGCCGGCATTCTCGCCTCGCCCGCCGTGCGGCTCACGGGCCTGTACGAAGCGCCCTGCCGCGCGCATGGTCTTGAACCCGTCTTTGCCGACGAGGCCGAGGAAGCGCAGCTCCTGGGCGTCATCCGCGCCATCAAGGCCGGCAGGACAGGCGAGGATGTGCGCGCCGACCTGAAGCGCGTGGTCGAAAATGTGCTGCACAAGGGTGCGGGCGTGCTCATCGCGGCCTGTACCGAGCTCGGCGTCATCGGCGTGGACGCGCCCGTGCCCGTGGTGGACGCCGCCGACGCGCTGGCCGCCGCCATCGTGCTGGAGGGCGCCGGTCCGGACGCCCTGAAAAAACCCGACGCCTGAGGGCGCCGGCGGCCCGGCCAACGGACCGGGCAGGACACTGCCAACAAACGCGCGGACCGGGGGCTGTGCCCCTGGCCGCGCAAGACTCCCCAAGGAGGAGCATAACGATGAATCTGGCACGCTTTCCCCGTCGCGGCTATGTGAAGGAACCCACGCCGCTGGAATTCCTGCCCGCCTTCAGCAAGGCGCTGGGCGACAATATCCAGATCTGGATCAAGCGTGACGACCTGCTCCCCGGCGCGGGCGGCGGCAACAAGACCCGCAAGCTCGACTTCACCATCGCCGATGCCCTGTCCAAGGGCGCGGATACCATCATCACCTGCGGGGCCGTTCAGTCCAACCACTGCCGCCTGACCCTCGCCTGGGCCGTTCATGAAGGGCTGGACTGCCACCTTGTGCTGGAAGAGCGCGTGCCCCACAGCTACAAGCCCACGGCTTCGGGCAACAACTTCCTGTATCAGCTGCTCGGCGTGAAGAGCATCACCGTGGTGCCCGGCGGCAGCCCCATGATGGAAGAGATGGAAAAGGTGGCCGCCAAGCTGCGCGCCGAGGGACGCAAACCCTACATCGTGCCGGGGGGCGCCTCCAACGCCGTGGGCGCCCTGGGCTATGTGGCCTGCGCCCAGGAACTCATGGAACAGATGTTCGCCCAGCAGCTCAACTTTGACCACATCATCGTGCCCAGCGGCAGCGCGGGCACGCATGCGGGCTTTTTGTTCGGCATGCTTGGCTGCAACATGAACATTCCGGTCACGGGCATCGGCGTCAATCGCAAGAAATCCGTCCAGGAAGAGGCCATCTACACGCTCATGCAGCAGATCGCGGACTACACGGGCACGCACTTCCCGCTCCCGCGCGAGGCGGTTTCCGTCTTTGACGACTATGTGGGGCCGGGCTATTCGCTGCCCACGGACGCCATGGTCGAGGCCGTGACCATGCTGGCGCGCACGGAAAGCATCCTGCTCGATCCCGTGTATTCGGGCAAGGCCATGTCGGGCCTCATCGATCTCGCCCGCAAGGGCTGGTTCACCAAGGGCAGCCGCGTGCTCTTCCTGCATACCGGCGGTTCCCCGGCGCTCTTTGCCTACGAGGACACCTTCCGCAAAGCCTGGTAAGGGAGTCCGCCCCGGAGCGCGCCCGCGCTCCGGGGCCCTGCGGCATGCCGGCAAATATTTTCCGGGCCCGCGCGGCCCGCAACGCCCCTATAAAGCAGCCTGACGCCCGCAACAAAAACAACGACAGGGATTGACACAGAATACAGGGGGAGCTACCTCAAAGTCCATTCGAGGAGGGCCGCCCTTGTCCCAGATCAAGACCTATGCCGAACAGGCCACGGCCTATATCAAGCAGTGCCTTCTTGACGGCACCCTGGCCCCTGGCGATCCCATCCGCGAAACCGAAATCGCGCGCCATCTCGGCATCAGCCGGGGCCCTGTGCGCGAAGCCCTCCAAGGGCTGCTCCTGCAGGGCCTGGTCACGGGCGAACCGCAGAAGACCCGCTGCATCCGCCACCTCACCCTCCAGGAAATCGAGGACAGCTACTGCCTGGGCGGTACCCTGGAGGGCGCGTGCATCGTCCAGTCACTGGAACGCTGGGACAGCGCCGCCCTGGCAAAGGTGGAAAGCATCCTTGAGGAGATGGCGCGGCAAAGCAGGACGGCCCCCGGACTGGCGGCCCTGAGCCAGATCGACGAAGCCTTTCACGACGCCCTGCTGGCCCCCTGCCGCAACCGGCTCATGGCGGGCATTGCGCGCAATTCCTGCGCGCACATCTCCAAATTCCTGTACTACAAATGCTGGGACACGCTCTTTTCCCCCGGCGAATTCTACCAGCGCCATACCGTGCTGTACGAGGCCGTGCGCAGCCGCGACCCGCGTGTCATCGAACGCGCCCTGCTGGAGCACTACGCCGAATCGGGCCGCAGGCTGGGGCTGGTCTGCGGCAAGCAGGAAGGCTAGAGCGTTTTCTGTCCACACACCATGTCCACCCGGTTCAACGGCTACATCTTCGCGGCCCTGGCCGCCGCATTTTACGGAACAAATCCCATCTTCGCCGTGCCGCTGTACGGAACGGGCATGAACCCGGTTTCCGTCCTGCTGTTCCGGTATCTGCTCGGCATCCCGCTGCTGGCGGCGATCATCATTGCCCGTTCGGAACGTCTGCTGCCGCAGGCGCGGGAGGCGCTTCCCGTTGCCCTGCTGGGCATCATCATGGGGCTGTCCTCCCTGACGCTCTACGAGGCCTATACCTGCATGAACGCCGGTGTGGCATCCACCCTGCTGTTCATGTATCCGATCCTTACCTCGCTCCTGATGTCGCTGTTGTTCCATGAAAAATTCAGGCTCATGACAGGGCTCTGCCTGCTGATCATGGGAACAGGGCTCTTCCTGCTCATGGACCCGGCGCAGGATGCGGGCATCGACATGCGGGGCTTTGCCCTGATCTTCGTCTCTTCCCTGCTGTATGCCGTCTATCTGGTGATGATAAAGGTTTCAAAGGTGCTTCAGTCCATTCCCGCCGTTCAGTCGCTCCTCTACCAGCTCCTGTCCGGCGGTCTGGTCTTTCTCGCCGCCGTTGCCGCGGGCGACCGTCTCATCCTCCCGGCAACGCTGTTTGACTGGGGCAACCTCGCGGCCCTGGCCCTGTTTCCCACGGTGCTGTCACTGCTGTTCACCATCCGGGCCATCCGCTGCATCGGCCCCACGCCCACGGCCATCTTCGGCGCTCTTGAACCGATCACCGCCGTGGCGCTGAGCATCCTCCTGCTGGGGGAGCACCTGAGCCTGCGGGAGTTTGTGGGCGGCGCGCTCATCGTGCTGGCGACCATGCTGGTCGTGGTGGGAGACAGAAACAACTGACGCGCCCGGAATACGGGCGCGCCCTGTCTGGCGGCTTCCGGGAGCGTCCCCGGCGCCCTCCGGAAGCCGCGGGGGGAGGGAGACGCCTACAGGGAGGCCATGAAGCCGCCGTCCACAAAAATCACCTGGCCGGTAACAAAATCCGCCGCCGGCGAAGCCAGGAAGGCAACAACGGACGCGACCTCCCCCACCTGCCCCCACCGCTTTGCCGGCGTATGCCGCATGATGTAGCCGTTGAGTTCGGCATCCTCCATGAGCGGCGTGTTCATTTCCGTGGCAATGAAGCCGGGGGCGATGCCGTTGACCTGGATGCCGTACTGCGCCCATTCCGTGGCGAGGGCGCGGGTGAACTGGCGCACGGCGCCCTTGGTGGAGGCGTAGGGCGAGACTGTGGGCCGCGCGATCTCGCTCATGAGCGAGCAGAGATTGATGACCTTGCCGCCGCGCACTTTCAGCAGGGGCAGCGCGGCGCGGGAAACCCGGAAAACGCCGGTCAGGTTGGTGTCAAGCATCCGCTGCCACAGGGCGTCGGTGATCTCCTCCACGGGCGCGCGCAGATTGATGCCCGCATTGTTCACCAGGATCTCCAGACCGCCCTTCTCCTCGATGCGGGCCATGGCGGCATCGATTTCCTCCTGTCGGGTCACATCGCAAAGGACGCCGTTGATGCCGCGTTCGGGAAACTCGCGGCGCATGGCGTCCACAGTGGCGTTCAGGAGTTCCGCGTTGACATCGGACAGCCAGATGTCCGCTCCCTGCGTGGCGAGCGCGCGGGCGATGGCCGCGCCGATGCCACGGCCGGAACCGGTGATGAAAGCGGTTTTGCCGCAAAGTGAAAACATGGCGCCTCCTTTCTTCATTCGCTCTTCTTCCCTTCAGGCGTCCAGGACAGGGCGCGCGAGCAGCGCCCGGACGGTGGCGAGCCCCTGGCGCGCCTCCTCTTCCGGGCGGCGCCCCGGAATGGCCTCGATACCGAGAAAGCCGTCATAGCCCGCGGCCCCCAGGCATTCCGCCAGGGAGCCGAGGTCCAGGCAGCCCATGCCCGGCACGGCGCGGGTATTCTCCACAAAATGCACATGGCCGATCCTGCCCCGCGCCCTGGCGATGGCCGCGGCCAGGGACGACTCCTCGATATTCATGTGGAAAATATCGAGCAGCAGGCACAGGTTCGCGGGGGCGCCCGCCTGGCGGCACAGGGCCAGCGCCGCGTCGACCGTATGCACGGAGTCGATCTCGTAGCGATTGATGGGCTCCAGAAGGACGCGCACGCCGTAGTCCGCGGCCAGCGCGCAATAGGCGTGCAGCCCTTCGGCCATGTATTTCAGGCTCTCTTCCCTGCCGCCCGGCACCGCCTTGTGCTGCCCGCGCAAAAAGCCCACGTTGGGCATGGCCCCCAGTTCGGCGCAGACGGCCAGATGCCGGCGCGACGCCTCCAGCAGACGCGGCAGGCGCTCCGGCAGGTTGAGAAAGAGGCCGTCGGCCATGAGATCGCCCTGCGCGGCAAGCATGGTCACGGCAAGGCCATTGGCCTTCAGGGCCGTGCGCGCGGCGGCCACGTCGGCGGCCGCGGGGTCGGGAAAGAACAGATCCACGCCGTCATAGCCCATGGCGGCAAGGTTGGCGCAGATGGCGCCCACATCGCCCGCGAACATGATCTGCGGCATGGCGCTCGGCCTGTCGGCCACGGAAATGCTGATCCGCATGACTAGTCTCCTATGGCTGGCCCCGCCAGAACGACCTTGAGCGAGCAGGTTTTGTCCGCGGCCAGGTCGATGGCCGCCGCCGCGTCCTCCAGGGGCATCACCGCCGTGATCAGCGGTTCGAGGCGGATGCGGCCGTTGCCCACAAGCCGCGCGGCCAGGGGAAATTCCTGATAGGCGCGCAGTGAGCCATGCACGGAGAGTTCCTTGCGGATCACCGCCGCGTTGACCGGATACGGCACTTCGTTGGCATGCTGGAATCCCACATGCACCACGTCGCCGCCCCGGCGCGCGGCCATGAGGCAGGATGCCAGGCCCGGCGCCGAGCCCGACGCCTCGAAGCAGACATCGCAACTGCCGTTCAGGCGTTCCAGAGCCGCCTCGTCCCTGGCGTTGATGGTCACATCCGCCCCCAGCTCCCTGGCCCGTTCCAGAGGGAAGCCCTCAAGATCGCTGATGATCACCTCGCCGGCACCGTTGAGCCGCGCCACGGCGGCAATGAGACAGCCCACGGGCCCGGCCCCGCACACGAACACCCGCCTGCCCAGCATATCCCCGGCGCGGCGCACGGCATGCAGGGCAATGGCAAGGGGTTCCACGCAGGCGGCCTGCGCCATGGGCACTGCGGCATCAACGGGGATGCACTGCCGGGCCTGGACGAGCGGAAATTCCCGCATCACGCCCTGCACATGCGGCATCCTCGCCGCCGAACCGTAATACTTCAGGTCCGGGCACAGATTCTGCCGCCCTTCCCGGCACCAGGCGCAGACGCCGCATTCGTCGGACGGATTGACGATGACCCTGTCCCCGACCCTGAGGCCGCTCACGTCCGGCCCAACGGCATCCACCACCCCCGCGATCTCATGCCCCGGCACCATGGGCTCGCGCAGGACGGCGTCACCCACGCGCCCCAGATGGTAGTAGTGGATATCGCTGCCGCACACGCCCACGGCCCCTGTTCTCAGCCGCACCATGCCCGGCCCCGGATCGGGCGTCGGACCTTCTTCAACGCGCAGATTCCGGGGGCCGTAAATGACACACGATTTCATGCTTCCTCCTTACGCCCGCTCCGCCGGCGCCAGCTCCGGATCACGCGCAGGAATGCCGCGGCCATGGCGTCGCGGGCCTCGCCGTCGCTGATCTCTCCGGCGAACCACTGCCGCGCCGTGGGCAGAAAGATGGTGCGTCCCACGGCAAAGCCCAGAGGCCGCGCCCCGGCCGGAAGTTTCTGAAAATCGCGGGCCAGGCTCTCCTCGCTGCGGTTCAGGCCGAGGACGAGGATCCCGCGGCAATGGGGATCGTGCCGGTCAATAAGCCCTTCCAGCCGCTCCCACGCCTGCGGGGAGAGGACGTCCGTTTTCCAGTAATCGGGAAAAATGCCCGCCTCGTAGCACCATGCCACCCAGTCCAGCAGGCAGGCTTCCACGGCCCCGGCATCCGTGCCCTGCGGCAGGATCTCCAGCAGCAGCTCATGGCCCGTGGCCCTGGCGGCGGCGCCCAGACGCAGGAGCCGGGCGCGGTTTTCGGCGGTCACGGCTGCCGGGTCTCCGGTGCCGGGACGGAACAGGCACTTGACCACATGATTTTCCGGCCAGGCCCGCAGGGTGGCGTCCAGGTCCGGGCCGCCCTCGAACTCCAGGGGATTGGCGCCGCTTTTCTCGATGGAGCGCCCCACCCAGAACGGGGTGTCATTGCTGGCGAACAGCACCTTGAGGCCGTAGATGTCATCCACCAGCAGGCCGGGGGTCTGCCCCTCCATGGCCGGGTCCGCCGCGGCGGCGGCCACCGCTTCAAACGCCAGCGCCTTGAAGCGCCGGATCTCCGCCGCGCCCTTGCCGGTATCGCGCGCCGCCTCTTCCAGGCACTGGCGATGATCAAAGGCGAAAATTGCCAGATCCCGCCACTGGCGGCGCCGCGTGGTGGACCAGTGCAACTGTTCAAGGGCGGCGTCATGCCGCAGCCACTCTTCCCTGCTGCCATGGGCAAGGAAGAACTGCATTTCCTCCCAGCTCGGATAGGCCGAGGAACACCCCAGGCGCGACACGGCAAATGCGCCGGAGGCGTTGGCGTAGCGGCAGCACTGCGCCAGCGGCTCATCCCTGAGCCAGCCGCGCAAAAAGCCGGACATGAAGCCGTCGCCCGCGCCGATGGAATTGTAGACCCTGACCGGAAATCCGGGATAGACCACATCCTCGCCGAAGCTGTCGGGGATGGGACCGGGCAGGGCGGCGCACCCGCGATCCCCAAGCTTGAAGACCAGGAGCGCCGGGGTTTTTTCGCGCACGGCGCGCAGGGCCGCCATGGCCTCGGTGGCACCGCCCGCGATGAAGTATTCCTCCTCGGTGCCCACGATAAGGTCGAAATAGGGCAGCACCTTCTGGTATTCGGCGCTGATGCGTTCCGAGGCCTCGGCCCAGCGGCTGGAACCGGCGTCATGCCCCTGGAGGCCCCAGAGATTGGGCCTGAAATCAATATCAAGGATGCACCTGAGGCCAAGCTTTCTGGCGCTTTCCAGCACCTTGACCGTAGCCGCGCGCACGCCCTCGCGCGAAAGATGGGTGCCGGTGACAAGAACGGCCCCGGCCCGCGCCAGATAGGCGGGGTCGATGTCTTCGGGGAGCAGGCCCATATCCGCGCAGTTTTCGCGGTACTGGATGAGCGGGAAATCGTTGTCGCCCCGGATGCTCAGAAGCACCATGGCGGTGAGGCGCTTCGGGTCCTCCTTGATGTGGCTCGTGTCCACGCCTTCGCAGGCAAGCTGCCAGCGCAGGTAGCGGCCGTTCTCCTCGCGGCCCACGCCCGTGATGGCCCCCACGCGCAGGCCGAGGCGCGACGCGCCAATGGCGATGTTCATGGGGCTGCCGCCCACGGACTTGCTGAAAAACATGGCCCGCGAAAGCGGCGCGCCAAACTCCTCGCTGTAGAGGTCCACGCAGGAGCGCCCGATGCAGATGAGATCAAGATCCTTTTCCATGAAACGTTTCCTTTCTTCCGGTTCGCGGTTCACGCCTCAGCCCAGCAGCCGCCCCAGCAGGAGGGGCAGGTCCTGCCAGAAGATCATCAGGATCACGAAGCTGGTGATCAGGAGCATGTAGGGCAGGGCGCCCCTCGCCACCCGCTCGAAACTGATGCCCGAAAGGTTCTGGGCAATGAAGAGGTTGACGCCCAGGGGCGGCGAAAGCAGCGCCACTTCATTGGTGATGACCCAGAAAATGCCGAAAAAGACCGGATCAATGCCCACCTGCCGGATGAGCGGCAGAAAGATCGGCGCCAGGATGACGATGGTGGCGAGTGTCTCCATGAACATGCCCAGGAAGAGCAGCAGACCGCCGATGAGCAACAGGATGCAGTGCGGGTCCGTGGTGAGGGTGGTCATGGCCTCGGCCAGATGATGGGGGATGCGCTCAAGCGTGAGGATGCGCCCGAACAGCGTGGAAACGCCGAGCACGATGACGATGCTCCCCGCCGAATGGTTGGTGGCGGTGATGGATCCCCAGATATTCTTCCAGTTCAGCTCGCGGGTGATGAAGGCGCCCACGAACAGGGCATAGAACACGGCCACCACCGAGGCCTCCACCGGCGTGCAGATGCCCGCGTAAATACCGCCGAGAATGACCACCGGCGCCATGAGCGAGAAGAAGGAACGCCGCAGGAGCGCGGGCAGCGGCACCGCCGGGGCCGTATCGGCCTTGTTCTGGGCAAAGCCGGAAAAGCGCGCCAGCAGGTAGGCCATGCCCATCATGAGCAGGCCGAGGATGAAGCCCGGCAGAAAGCCGGCCGTAAACAGGGCGGCAATGGAGGTATTGGCGATGATGCCGTAGACGATCATCGGATTGCTCGGCGGGATGAGGATGCCGAGCGTGCCGCCCGTGGCGCAGACACCGGCCGCGTATTCCGGCGAATAGCCGCGGCGCACCATGGTGGGGATCATGATGCTGCCCATGGCGGCCACGGTGCCGGGGCCGGAACCGATCATGGCCGCGAAAAACAGACAGCCCGCGATGGTCGTCATGCCAAGGCCGCCACGCACCCGGCCCACGAACACCGAAGCCACGTCCACGATCTGCCGCGCCATGCCGCCGCGCTCCATGAGCGCGCCCGCAAGGATGAAGCCCACCACGGCGAGCAGCGAGAACATGTCCATGACCTTGAGCATGTCCAGGGCCACGATCTTCATGGGAATGGGCGTGGTCAGCAGGGCCGCCACCGAGGCCAGACCGAGCGAGGCGAAAATGGGGCAGCCGAGAAACAGGCAGATCCCCAGCACGAGCCAGAGCGTCGTATTGGCGTCCATTAGCCCTCCTCGGAAATTTCGGTGCCCAGGATGGGCACGCCGTGCCGGCGCCAGGCGATCCAGCGCTGGACAATGCGGAGGGACTGAAGGGCAAAGGCCACGGGCACGGCCACATAGACCCAGCGCAGGTCTATCTGGAGGCTGCCCGCCACCATGCTGCGCTGCCCCATGCTGATGAAGAGGAGCGTCCCCTGCCAGACAAGCACGCCATTGAACGTCAACCAGAGCAGATCGGCGAGGAAGAGCATTGCCGTTTTCAGCCTGGCGGGCATTTTGAGCATCTGCGCGGTCACGCGGATGTGCAGGCCCTTGGCGGCCACCAGACTTGAGCAGAAATAGACGAAATAGAGGAAGAAATAGCGGCTGAGTTCCTCGGAAAACGTCAGGCCGTACCCGAAGAGAAAGCGCGTCAGCACCTGGCCCATGAGCATGAACATGATGCCGATGAGCAGAATGCCGCAGAACACCTCCTCGAAATTCCTGTTCAACCAGCGCAGCAACGCCATACTGCCTCCTCGCCGCCCGGAACCGCGAAAGGCGGCTCCGGGCGGCAGCGTGCGAAAGCGATTATTTCTTGGCTTCAGGAAGTTCCCGGCCGAGGCTCTTCATGAAGGCCTTGGCCACGTCAAGGTTCTTGATCTGCGGATAGAAGGAGGGCCAGATGGCAACGGCCTTTTCCATCCAGACATCCTCGTCCTCCGGGCGCCCGGCGAACTTCATGCCCTTGTCCTTGAGGAACTGGCGCGCATCGTTCTCCTGCTTCTTGATGAGCTCGCGCATTTCCAGCGTGGTTTCGCGGCCCGCATCGATGATGGCCTGCTGCACGTCCTTGGGCTGGGAGCGCAGCCATTCGGCGTTGACCACCAGCGGCCCCGTCCAGAGCTTGTAGTAGACGTCGGTCACATTGTCCTGGACTTCGTAGAAGCGGTTGGTGGCGATGGAAACAAGGGGATTGTCCTGCCCGTCAACCACCTTCTGCTGCAGCGCGTTGAAGGTCTCCTCCATGGCCATGGGCACGGGATTGGTGCCCCAGGCCTTGTAGGTGCCGATCATCACCGGGTTGTTGGGCGTGCGGATCTTCACGTCCTTGAGATCGTCGATCTTCTTGATGGGGTGCTTGCTGTTGGTCAGGAAGCGGAAGCCCTGGTCATGCCAGACAAGGGCCAGGACCCCGGCCTCGTCCTCCAGGCACTTGTTGATGAGATCCCAGTTCTCGTCCACGCACTTGTTGAAATCCTCCACCGAAGTGAAGATGTAGGGCAGATCCATGGCCCCCATGGAAGGAGAGAAGATGGCGGCGTTGTTGCCGGCCACAATGGCCATCTGCAGGACGCCGTTCTGCACGTCCTGGAAGCTGCGTTCCTCACTGCCGAGCTGGGCGGAATGGAACTCCTGCAGTTCCACGCGGTCGCCAAGTTTGGCCTTGAGCTTGTCCTTCATCTTGACCGCGATGGCATGGAACGGGTCCATGTCGGTGGGAGCATTGTTGTGGGCCAGACGGATAACGATCTTGTCATCCTTGGACGCAGCTGCCTGGACGCTTGTGAAAAAAAGCACGCACAGGGCGCAGGCCAAAAACACGCAAAACATCCTTCGCATCTGATCCTCCCGTTGCTGGACAGTTGGGCGCCGCGCCACCGCGGCGCCTGAAAGGGTCATATGCGAACACTAGGCCACAGAGCGGCCGGCATGTCAATTATTTTTCAAAAAATGTATTAAAATTTACAAAAAACTTCCTTTCACCCGCTGGGGGCTCCACAAACAACGCGCTAATGAAGCGGAAATCAACAACTTAGCGCAACGGGGCTGTCCCTCAGGATGGTCCGCGCGCCAAATTTGGAAAAATTTTCTCATGCGCCCACGCAGCGCACATCCGCGGCGCGGCACAGCTCCTCCAGCCGCGGGGGCGTGGGCACGCTGGTGAACAGCGTGTCCACCCGCGTGAGCGGCGCCACCCGCACCACCGCCTGACGCCCGAACTTGCTGGCGCTCGCGGCCAGAAAGACCTTGCCGGAGCGCTCCATCATGGTCCGCGCCACGCTCACGTCCGCTGTGTGGAAGTCCAGCAGACAGCCGTCAGCATCGCTGATGCCGCCGCAGCTCATGATGGTGAAATCGCACTGGAAGCCCTTGACGAACTCGATGGCCGTCTCCCCCACCAGCCCGTTGCTGGACTTCCGCATATAGCCGGAGGCCACGACGACCTCAAAATCCGGCTTGGTATTGAGCGTCAGCGCCGCCACCACGTTATTGGTGACGATCATCAGGCCCGAACGCTCCAGCAGGGCATAGGCGAGCACCTCGACCGTGGTGCCGAGGGTCAGGAACAGGGAACTGTTGTCGGGGATCTCGCGGACGATGGCCTGGGCAATGCGCTCCTTGGCCTTGAAATCCTCCACCTGACGCTGGCTGTAGCTGCTGTTGAGGATGGTGGTGCGGCAGCTCGCTCCGCCGGGGCGCCGCTCCAGCAGGCCCGTACGATCCAGTTCCATGATGTCGCGACGCACGGTTTGCGCCGAAACCCCGAATTCCACTGCCAGCGAATCAATGGACGCATAGCCCTGACGCATGACCGCGTAGAGGATGGCCTGCTGACGGTTTGGTGCCTTCACGCTCCGCTCCCTGTGCCTGTGGCGCTCTTCCAGCGGAAAGGGGCGCCGTCCGCGCACAACGTTCCTGTCCGCCAGTCCATGGCGGGCAGGCAGATATCCGGTCCCGCGGCCAGCAGCGTTTCCCGCGGGGCATAGCCGTAGAGGGCCGCCGCCGCCAACATGCCGCAGCCCCTGGCGGCGGTCATGTCTCCCGGCCCGTCCCCCTGCATCAGGCTGCGCCCCGGAGTGAGCCCGTGGACGCGCACAAGCCGCGCGAGCATCTCCGCCTTGGTCAGCCGCCGCCCCGGTTCGGAATCGCTGTGCGCCGTGTCGTGAAACAGCGTGTGGATACCGTGGTGACGCAGCAGGCGCCCGCTCACGTCACCCGGCTTGTAGCTTGCCACAAAAAGACGCAGCCCGGCGGCGCGCAGCAGTTCAAGCTGCTCCCGCACATGGGGATAGAGCGGGCTGCGGGCAAAGCCGCACTCCCGGTAGGCCGCCCGGTATCGTCTGACCACGCGCGCATGCAGGTCGGGCTCAAGCCCCGGACAGACGTGATCCAGGATCTCTTCCAGCGGAGGACCGAGCAGTTGCGGCCGGAACGCCTCCGGCGCGCATGGCACGCCTTCCGCGGCAAGGCTTTCGTGCAGCGTGTGCAGAATATCGCCCGCGCTGTCCACGAGCGTTCCGTCCAGGTCAAAAACCGCCGCCTCCAGAACAAGGGGCGCCCGCTCCGGGCCGTTGCGCGGGGGCAGCCCCGCCCGCGTGCCACGGGCATTCCGTTCATCCATGCCGCTTCCCCCCGGCCGCGCGCGGCCGCCGCTTGCCCTCCGCCTGCGCGGGATCGGCGTAGTCCGCGCCGCAGGCGCCCCCGGCCAGCGCCCAGAGATACAGGCTCGCCACCGAGGCGCAGGGGGCATAGCGCTTTTTGCAGCGGGCAAGAAAGGCGGGCGTGAGCTCCCGCTTGTGGTAGAGCATGCGCAGGCCCTTGCGGATGCCGAAATCCCCCAGGCTGAGGACATCCTTCCGCTCCAGACAGAAGATCATGACCATTTCCGCCGTCCACAGGCCCACGCCGGGAAGCTCGCGCAACCGGGCGCACAGCGCGGCATCCTCCAGCGCGGGCAGCGCGGCGAGGTCCAGCTCGCCGCACGCGGCGCGGCGCGCGATCTCGCGGACATGGCCTGCCTTGCGCGCCGACAGGCCGCAGGCGCGCAAGGTCTCCGGCGCGGCGCCGGCCAGCCGGTCAGGCGTGAACCGGGGAAAGGCGGCCACTATCCGCCGCCAGACCGTGGCATGGGCGGCGGCGGAGATCTGCTGGCCCGCAATGGCATGGACAAGGGCCATGAACGGATCGGGGATACGCTCGCGCCGGATGGGGCCCACGGCGTCCATCAGCCGGCCGAGCGCCGCGTCCCGCGCGGCCAGATGGGCCGTTTCCGCCGCCGTGTAGTGAACGAGGCAGGGCTGCAAAGCTGCGCCGGCGTCCGGCGCGTCGTGCCGTGTCATGCCCCTTGGGCCGGGTTCTCCGGCGCGGAGGTGGCGGGCAGGGACGGCAGGACGGCGGGCGTGAGGCTCCGGGGGCGGAGCTTGCGGGTCATGAGCCTGCGGTGGACGAAATCCACGGGCTTCACGCCTTCCGGCACGGCCGCCAGGGGAAATTCCGCGCGGCCCATGTTGCGATGGCCGCCGGCGGTGCCCACGTCATGAAAGCAGGCGTCGGCAAAACGGCCGATGTCGCGGCTGCCGTCGCCCCGGAAGATGACGATGACGGTCTTGC
>CAZNXQ010000043.1:13037-14314 GCA_964576895.1 uncultured Desulfovibrio sp. | reverse complement strand
ATACCCTGACCATCGTGAGCGCGGCCGCTGCCAAGCTCACCGACGGGGCGGGCGGCGCCGTGAACATTGGCGCCAATGCCGCCGACGTGGGCGAGAACGCCAAGCTCTTCATTCCTGACGCGCAGATCGGTTCCTCCTATGCGGTGTTCAACCCCGAAGCCACGGTGACGCTGGCTGATACCGCCTGGACCGGCGCCAACCTGGCGGGTGACAATCCGCTGGTGACGCTCGCCCGGAACGACAACGGCGTCATCAACGCGAACCTCAACTCGGCCGGCAACGTCATGCCCAAGCTGGATCCCGAACTGGTCGACGCCATCAACGCGGCGGCCGTCGCCCATCAGATCGGCACGGGCGAGCAGTTCGTGAACTCCCCCGAAAAGGGCGTGCGCTTCCTCTCGCGCGCCATTTCGCCGAAGTATCTTGACGCGGCGGCCAATCCCGACCTGGCGGCCCAGACCATCGAGGGCGCGGCGCGCATGGTCACCATCGGCGCGGTGCCGCAGATGACCCGCGCGGCCAACCAGGCCGCCGGCGAGGCCGTGACCCAGCGCACCAGCCTGGCGCAGCCCACCGGCATCCAGACGCAGGAGGCGGGCGACCACTTCGCGCTCTGGATCATGCCGCTCTACCAGTCCGTCAACGGCTTCGGCATGGAGGCCGGCAACTTTGACGCCGACTTCAACGGCGGCCTGGGCGGCGTGGCCATCGGCGCGGACTACACGTTCGAGAACGCCATCCGCGCTGGCATCACCTTCAACATCGGCGGCGGCTACGCCACCGGCGGCGGCGACTTCGCCGACACCACCAACAGCATGAACTTCTGGGGCATCGGCGCGTACGCCGGCTGGACGAAGAACAACTTCGGCCTCGCGGCGGACGTGAACTTCACCAGCGCCTACAACAAGCTGGAGCAGGATCTGCCCTCCGCCATGGGCATGCGCGACCTCAAGGCCGACGTGCGCTCCTACGCCTTCTCCACGGGCCTGCGGGGCGAGTACAAGCTGGAGACCGACGTGCTGGACATCATCCCGCATGTGGGCGTCCGCTACATGTACCTCAGCACCGAGGACTACAAGGTGAAGAGCGAGGGCACCGTGCTCAAGGGTGACGGCCTCAACCAGAACATCTGGACCTTCCCGGTGGGCGTGAGCTTCTCCAAGAGCATCGACACCGGCAACGGCTGGCACTTCAAGCCCATGGTGGACCTCTCCGTCATTCCGGCGGCGGGCGACATCAAGGCCAAGGAGAATGTGCGCTTCACCGGCACGGACACC
>CAZNXQ010000043.1:0-12937 GCA_964576895.1 uncultured Desulfovibrio sp. | reverse complement strand
GGCGGCGGGCGACATCAAGGCCAAGGAGAATGTGCGCTTCACCGGCACGGACACCCAGGCCGAGCTTGAGACCCAGATCATGGACTACATCAGCTACCAGGGCGGCCTCGGCTTCGAGGTCGGCAACGAAAATCTCGCCTTCGGCGTCAACGGCAATGTGCAGTTCGGCGCCAAGACTTCGGGCTACGGCGTGCTGGGCACGTTCCGCTACGAGTTCTAGGCGTGAGATCCGCGCGGCGGTTCCAACTCTCCCGGAACCGCCGCGCACGGGCCGGAAGCTGCGTATTCCGGCCCGATTGTCAGGGAAATCCCGCGCCCGGAAGGGCGCGGGATTTCCCTGCGGCTGCCGACAGGATCGGCAGCCTCGAAAATCAGGAGCAGGTCGCGGCCTGGCCGCGTCGTAAGCGACGGATTTTCGTGCCATCAGTCTGAGGGGACACTCCCGCGCCCTCCGGTGCGCGGGATTCCCGCTTTTTCACCGCAAACGGAAGTTCCGCTTCCGCTCCCGGAATCCCGCATGAACAACGGATGCAAACTTGCCCTGGCCCTTGTGCCCCTCATCCTGCTCCTCACCGCCTGCTTCGGGGACCCGCAGAACAGCGCCGCCGCGCCCGCCGTCTATGTGGTGGACGTGGACAAGGTGCTCACCGCCTCCAACGCCGCCGAAGCCGGACGCGCGCATCTGGCGCAGGCCCGCGCGGCGCTGGAAAAGGGCTATGCCGACCTTTCCAGGGCCTGGGAAAAACAGCCTGAGGCCGAACGCGCCCGCGTGCTCGCCGAGGGCGCGCGTGCGCTCTCCCGTCAGATGAGCATTGAACAGCAGGCGGTGACCGGCGTTGTGGCCGCCCTGATGCTGGAAGAAGTGAAGAAGTGGCGCGCGGCCAACAAGGCCGGGCTGGTCGTGGCCCGGAGCGGCGTGCTGGACGCCGAGCCGGACGCGGACATCACGGCGGCCATCATTGCCGCCATGAACGCGCGCACCCCGGAGTTTGCGGCCCTGCCGGTGGTGAACGTCACGCGGCCCACGCCGCAGGGGGCCGCCAAACGCGAGCTGCGCCCGGCGGAAAAACCGGAAGCCGCCAAGGCCCCGGCCCGTGAACGCGCGGGCCGCAACGGCTCCCAGGAGAAGAGGCGCTGACATGGCACAGGAACGGACAGCGGAAACCGTGCGTGTGGTTGTGGACGGCAGCCGGTTGCAGACCGGCTACGCCAATGTGTTTCAGACACGCTTCACCGATGCCGAGGTGGTGCTCGCCTGCGGCACCGGCTTCAGGGAAAAGGCCGGCGAGGAAGAGGTGCTCATGGTGCGGCTGGAGCATCAGCTCATCATGACGCCGGCCACGGCCGCGCGGCTCCATGCCGCCCTGGGCGAGACGCTGGCCCAATGGCGCGGCAGCCACGGCCAGGGCGGCGCCGTGTGAGGCTGCGGAGTTTTTTATTCTGCCATAACAGTTGATGGATACTCTTCAAGTCCGCCCGAAGCGGAGCGACAGACGAATGCCCACACAGCGCAGGCGCGCCATCAACGCAACCGTGTAGCAAGGCAAATTTTTGGGATGCTTCCGTGCCATCGCGGCCCGGAACGCCGCGCGGACGTGCTGTTCCCCAAGGCCCGCGGCCCGCGTCCGCAATTCAGGGCGGAAACGACCCCCCGCCCCGGCCATCCGGCCGTCTGGCCCGCGCCTGTCGCCTTCCGCAGGCGCGGGTCTTTTTTCACGCTTTCGCAGGAGTTGCGCCATGGATACCTGGAATGAAGGCTATGTGACGGATACCGACTATACCTACGGCTACTATGCCGAGCTCAATCCGGGCAGTGCCCGGCTGCCCCTGCTGCATGCGGGCATTGCCGTGCCGACGGTCGCCACGGCCTGCGAGCTGGGCTTTGGTCAGGGCATTTCGGTGAATATCCACGCGGCGGCATCAGGCGCCCGCTGGTTCGGGACGGACTTCAACCCCGCCCAGGCGGCCTTTGCCCGCTCGCTGGCCCGGACAGCGGGAAGCGATGCCCGGCTTTTTGACCAGTCCTTCGCGGAGTTCTGCGCCCGCGAGGATCTGCCCGATTTCGATTTTGTGGGGCTGCATGGCATCTGGAGCTGGATCAGCGATGACAACAAGGCCGTCATCGTGGACTTTCTCCGCCGCAAGCTCCGGGTGGGCGGCATCCTGTACATCAGCTACAATACCATGCCCGGCTGGGCCGCCATGCTGCCCATGCGCGAGCTGCTCCTGCGCTATGCGGACGGCATGGGCAAGGGCGGCGTGCTGGAACGGGTGGGCATGACGCTCGATTTCGCCGCCCGTCTTCTGGCGGCCAAACCCGCCTTTGCCGCCGCCAATCCCCAGATCGCCACGCGCCTTGAGGGCATGCGCGGCCAGAACCGCCACTACCTCGCGCACGAGTATTTCAACCGCAACTGGGAGCCCATGACCTTTGCCCGCATGGCCGAATGGCTTTCGCCCGCCAAGCTGGACTTTGCCTGCTCCGCCCATTTTCCCGATCTCGTGGACGCGCTCAACCTGAGTGACGAGCAGCGCGCGCTTCTTGCGGAGATCCACGATCCCGTCCTGCGCGAGACTGTGCGCGATTTCATGTGCAATACCCAGTTCCGCAAGGATTACTGGATCAAGGGACGGCGCGCGCTGCCCGTGCACGAGGTCCGCGAGGCCCTGGAGCGCCAGCGCCTCATGCTCGTCTGCCCGCGCGAAAGCGTGACCCTCACGGCCAGGGGCGCGCGGGGCGAGGCACGGCTGGCCGGGGATGTCTATGCGCCCCTGCTGGACATGCTGGCCGATCATGCGCCCCACAGTCTGGGCGAACTGGCGCGGGGGGCCGGCGGCAGCGGCCTGGCAAAGGTCGTGGAGGCGGCGCTCATCCTGTGCGGCAAGGGCGCGTGCCTGCCCGTGGCGCGGGAGGACGGCGACGGGGAAGAGGCGGCCCGCGCCACCTGCGCGCGGCTCAATGCCGCCCTTGAGGATCGCGCGCGCTCCAGCGGCGACATCTCCTGGCTCGCCAGCCCGGCCACAGGCGGGGGCGTGCCCGTGGGCCGTTTTGAGCAGCTCTTTTTGCTGGGTCTGGAAGACGGTAGAGCGTCGCCGGAAGGGCTGGCCGTCTTTGCCTGGGAGCAGCTTGCCGCGCAGGGGCAGAAGCTGCTGCGGGACGGCGCGGCCCTTGAGACCCCGGAAGACAATGTGGCCGAGCTTGCGCGCCAGGCAACGGACTTTGTGCAAACGCGCCTGCCCCTGCTCCGCGCCCTGGGGGTGACGGCCGGGCGCTGAGGGGCGCGGCATGGATGTAAAAGGCTGGAGGATGCTTTTGGGTTGATGTCGCGTCTGTGCTGTGTGGGTACTGCCGAAATTCTCCGTCAAAAACAACTCCTTCGGGGCTGGCTGCGTCAGAGAAAAATTTTCTTGGTCGAGTACTTGAGTACACTCCCTGCGAAAATTTTTCTCTTCCTTGCCAGCCCCGAAGGATCTTATTTTTTAGGATTCTTCCGGCACCAGCATCCGTCTGTCGCTCCGCTCCAGACGGAACCTGGAATATCCATCAGCCGCAGTATAACAGGTATAACAGGACCATTCAAAAACAATAACGCCAGAACGCAACGGGGCGCGCCCTCCCTGGCGGAAGGCGCGCCCCGTGTCTCTTGTGCGGCCCGTAGAGCCGTTTAATCTTTCTTGAGGTTTTCGGCCAGCAGCTCGGCGATGTGCTGCACCTTGACCTTCTGGCCCTTCTTTTCCGCGCCGCCCTTGATCTGCATGACGCAGCCGGGGCAGTCCACCACCACGCGGCTGGCGCCGGTCTCGGCGATGTGCTTCAGCTTGTTGTCCATGAGCTGGCCGGAAATTTCCGGGAACTTCATGGAATAGGTGCCGCCGAAGCCGCAGCAGACCTCTTCCTCCTCGCAGGGCACATATTCCGCCGCGTCGGCGATGAGCGCGCGCGGGGCTTCCTTGACCTTGAGGCCGCGGCAGAGGTGGCAGGAGGCGTGATAGGTGACTTTCTCGCCGCTCCTGGTGAAGTCCTCAGGCTTGAGGCCGAGCTTGTCATGCACGAAGGAGCTGAAGTCGATGATCTTGTCCGAAAAGGCCTGGGCCTCGAAGCGTTCCGGATCATTCTCCAGCAGCTTGGGGTAGACATGCTTGAGGTGCGAGGCGCAGCTCGCGCAGAGCGTGATGATATAGTCGTAGTCCTTGGGATTGAAGGCCGCGATGTTCTGTTTGGCGATCTCGATGGAGGTCTTGCGCTGGCCCATCATCTCCACGGGCAGGCCGCAGCAGGTCTGCTCCATGGGGAAGTCCACGGCCACGTTTTTGGCCGCCATGATCTTGACCGCCGCCTCCAGCTCTTCGGGATAGATGAAGTCCTGCGCGCAGCCGCCGAAGATGGCGACCTTCATGACCGGGTTCTGCACGCGGGGCGCGATGGATTCCCACTTGTCGCGGAACGCCTTGGGCGCCAGGGCGGGCAGGGCCTTGAAGCCGTGCTTGCCCAGGAACATGTTGGGCAGATGCCGCTGGAACTGCGTGCCGCCGGTGAAGGGTTTCTGGGCCTTGCTGGCAAAGCGCAGCAGCGTCTGGAAGAGTTTGCGGTTCTTCATCACCGAAGCCAGGAGCGCGGCCTGGGCGCCGCCGCCCTGCTCGTCGGTGACGCGGGCGCGGATCTCGCGGATGAGGCGCGGCAGGTCAATGCCGCCCGCGCAGACATTGGCGCAGGATTCGCAGCCCACGCAGTTCTGGCAGAGCACCTTGGCCTTGTCCTTGCCATGGAAGAAGTAGGTCAGGATGAGGCCGATGGCGCCGATATAGATGTAGCCCATCTTGTGGCCGCCCACCAAGCGGAAGACCGGGCAGACATTGGCGCAGGCGCCGCAGCGCACGCAGCGGAAGATCTGCGAGAAGAGCGGGTCCTTGGCGATCTCGGTGCGGCCGTTGTCCAGAAAGACCACATGGAGTTCCTTGCGGCCGTCCGGGCCCACGGCGCAGGGCACGCACCCGCAGATGAGGCTCACATAGGCCGTGAGGCGCTGGGCCGTGGCGTTGCGCGGCAGCACCTGAAGCGCCGTGAGCGCCACGTCGATGGTGGGCACCAGCTTGTCCAGACCGGCAATGGCCACATGCAGGGGCGGCAGGGTCTCCACCATGCGGGCATTGCCCTCGTTGGTGACGGTGGAGATGGCGCCGTTTTCGGCAATGGCGAAGTTGCAGCCGGAAATGCCCATGTCCGCCGCGATGAACTTGCGCCGCAACTGGACGCGCGCCACCTTGACGAGCTTCTGCACATCCTCGGCTTCCTGCTTTTCGCCGGTCTCCTTCTCGAAGTTGTCCGCCACCTGATAGCGGGAAAGGTGGATGGCCGGCATGACCATGTGCGAGGGGCCTTCGTGGCGCAGCTGGATGATCCACTCGCCAAGGTCGGTCTCATCCACGATCATGCCCGCCTTTTCCAGCGCGGGATTGAGCTGGATCTCCTCGGCGGTCATGGATTTGGACTTGACCACGCGCCTGACGTTGTGCTTTTTGGCGATGTCGACGATGATCCTGTTGGCCTCGTCCGCATCCTTGGCGCGATGCACATGGACGCCGCGCTTTTCGGCCTCGGCCTTGAACTGTTCGTACAGTTCCTCCATGTGCTGGCAGGCGTCGTCCTTGGCGGCCGCGATTTCCTGAATGAGCTTGCGCTCGTCTACATCCTTGAACACGGCCTCGCGATTGGCCTTGTAGGCCACGGCAAAGGTGTCCAGAGTGCGGCGCAGGAACTCGTCCCCCAGGGCCTCGTCGATCTGCTTGCGGTAGTCGGAAAGGGTGGACGGCGCGTTATGCATGGCCTTGGTCCTCCAGAAGAATGATGTGCAGTTCCAGCGGGCCGTGCACGCCCACCGCGGCCACGCGCTCGATGTCGGCGGTGCGGCTGGGGCCGGTGACGAAGGTGGTGAAGGTGCCCGCGCCGTCCTTGTGGGCGTTCATGCGCTCGCGCAGCTTTTCGGCCACGGAGGGCAGGTCGGGATAGATCTCGGACTTGCGGAGCAGGACCACGTTGATTTCCGAGATCATGCCCGCAAGGCGCACATCCTCGTTGTCCGTATCCAGCATGCAGGTGCCGCTGGCGGCCACGCCGAGAACGGCCTCGGAAAGTCCCACGTCAATGCCCGCGAGGTAGCCGCGCAGGCCTTCGCGCAGGCAGAGAAAGCCCTTTTCCCGGCAGGCGTTTTCCAGCGCGGCGAAATCCGCGTCGTTCAGGGCCGGCGCCGCCACCACGCGCTGGACGCGGGTGGGGCATTTGTTGGGGCCGAGCGGGCCCGTCTCCGTACCCGGTTCCTCGGCGAGCAGCTGGGCGGGGGCCTTGCTTTCGCAGACGTCCACCACATATTGCAGGGCCGCTTCCATGGTGGGCAGTTCCTGCACCACGGCGTTGACCAGAGCGGCCTTGGCGCTGAAGGCCTCGACCAGTTCCTGGTTCACAGGGGGCATAGGTTTCTCCTTTAAGTTCATGCCAAAAGGCGGTTCTCCCGGCGTCTGCACGGGGGCCGGTTGCGCGTTGGGGCTGAAGATCCTTGTGATCCGGAGCTAGTCCAGGCTCTCGGCGTAGAGCTCCACCGTGTGCTTGACCCTGATGGGGTCCTTGTTCTGGGAAAGCACATCCTCCAGCTGCATCATGCAGGCCGGGCAGCCCGCGCTCACCACACTGGCGCCGGTGGCCACCACGTTGTCGCGCTTGCGCTGGCCGATCTTGCGCGAGTAATCATAGTGGAAGAGGTTGAAGGAACCGCCGCAGCCGCAGCAGCGGTCGGCCTCGTTCATCTCTTTCAGCGCATAGCCGGGGTTGGCCGCGACCACCATGCGCGGTTCCTTGCTCACACCCAGGGATTTCTTGAGGTGGCAGGAATCGTGATAGGTGACGGTGACGGCGCCGGCCCTGGGTTCGGCGGGCGTGACGCCGAGCACATCCACAATGAAGACGTTGATGTCCATGGTCTTGGCGGCAATGCCCGCGGCAAGCGTTGCCTCGGAGGCGCCCAGCCGTTCCGCGTAGCGGGGCCAGAGCTCCTTGATGGTCGAGGTGCAGGAGGCGCAGGGCGTGAGCAGATAGTCAAAGTCGCCCCTGGCGAGCGCGGCCAGGTTGACCTTAAGCTCCCTGAGCATGCCCTCGGCATCGCCCGACGACACGGCCGGGATGCCGCAGCAGGCGAATTCCGCGGGCATGTAGACCGCCACCTTGTGGTGCCGCAGCACCTTGAGACAGGCCTCGCTCATCTCCACATACATCTTGTCGCCCAGGCAGCCGGGGAAGAAGGCCACCTTGATGCCGCCGGCCGGGCGCGGTTCGTCCAGGGCGCCGTAAATGGCGTGCAGGGGCTTTTTCGCCAGCGGGCGGATGTGACGGTCGCCCAGAATGAAGTTGAACATGGGCGCGCAGACCGTGCCCTGGGCGTCGCCCGTCTTGCGGAAGAGCAGGCCCTGTACCGGCGCGCCCACGCGCATGGCGAAGTTGAAGAGCCCCGGTTTGGCGAGCAGGGTGCGGAACACGAGCTTCTTGACGGGATTGAGGCCGAGGTAGGTATAGACCACCTCGCGGGCCTCCATGAAGATGTCCATGATCCGGACGCCGGGCGGGCACGCAGCCTGACAGGAACCGCAGAGCAGGCAGCGGCCCAGCTTGTCGGCCAGGGCCTGGGGATCTTCCAGCAGCATGTGGGCCAGGTTGTTGATGAGGAAGAGCTTGCCCCGCGCCACGTCGGCCTCCTGTCCGGAAGCGCCGAACATGGGACAGACCGCCTGGCACATGCCGCACCGCATGCAGGCCGTGATCCTGTCGTCCAGCGCCATGAGGCGCTGGGCCAGCTTTTGCAGATTGTTTTCCATGGGCTAGATCTCCACCATTTTCGTGGGATTGAGCAGGCCCTTGGGGTCAAGGGCGCGCCGGAGCCGGCGCGAAAACTCGATGGCGCCGCGCCCGGTCTCCTTTTCCAGCCACTTGGCCTTGGCCGTGCCGATGCCGTGCTCGCCCGAAAGCGTGCCCTGCAGGCGGATGGCCACGTCGAACATTTCGTCCACGGCGGCCTCCACGCGCGCGAATTCCTCCTTGTCGCGCTTGTCGCAGAGGAAGGTGGGGTGCAGGTTGCCGTCGCCCGCATGGCCGAAGGTGCCGACCTCCACCTTGTGCTTGGCCGCGATCTCGTTGACGGCCTTCATCATGGCCGGGATCTGCGAACGCGGCACCGTGGCGTCCTCCAGCACCGTTGTGGGCCGGCAGCGCGCGAGCACGGGCAGGGCCTGGCGGCGGGCCTCCCAGAGGCGGTTCTTTTCTTCCGCGTCCCTGGGCACATGGACGGCCGTGGCGTGGTTGGCCTTGAGGACCTTCTCCACGGCGGCGGCGTCGTCCGCCACCTGGGCGGGGTGGCCGTCCACCTCGATGAGCAGGATGGCGCCGGCCTCGCGCGGAAGCCCGGCATGGGTGAAGTCGTCCACGCGCACGATGGTGTTGTTGTCAAGAAATTCCAGGGTACAGGGCAGGATGTGGGCCGCGATGATGCCGGCCACGGCCTCGGCCGCGTCCTGCATGTCCGCGAAGACGGCCATGAGCGCCTGGGAGGCCTGCGGCGGCGGAATGAGCTTCATCACCGCCTGCGAGATGACGCCGAGCGTGCCCTCGGACTGGATCATGAGGCCGGGCAGATTGTAGCCGGTCACGCATTTTACCGTGCGCGAGCCGGAGCGCACCAGGGAGCCCGTGGAATCGAAGAACTCGATACCCATGAGGTAGTCCTTGGTGACGCCGTATTTCAGGCCGCGCAGGCCGCCCGCGTTTTCGGCGATGTTGCCGCCCAGGGTGGAGACCGTCTGGGAACCCGGATCGGGCGGGTAGAAGAGGCCCTTTTTCGCCACTTCGGCGGCGAACTGGGCCGTGATGACGCCGGGCTCCACCACGGCGTAGAGGTCGTTGGAGTTGATCTCGATGATCCGGTTGAGGGCCGTGGTGAGGATGACGGCGGAATCCACGCTGTCGGGGATGGTGCCGCCGGAAAGGTTGGTGCCCGCGCCGCGCACGGTCATGGGCACTCCGGCCTCGTAGAGCTTTTTCACGCACTGGCCGAGCTGCTCCGCGCTGGTGGGACGCAGCACCATGGCGGGCGTCACCGAGGGGAGGACGGCCGAATCGAATGAATAACTCTGCCGGTCGGCTTCGGAGGTGAAGACGTTTTCCTTGCCGAGCAGGTCTTCAAAATCCTTGATCAGTGCCTGACTTGCCATAGAACCTCCTCGCTCCTGCGGGATGGTGCCGATGCGTGAAACGCGCATCCGGCGCGCCGGAATGCCGCGGACGCGCGGCCCTGCCGCGCGGGCACGCTTCCGGAATATTCCGAAAAGGGGATGCCCCGCGCCGGTCGCCCCGCGCAGCCGGGCCGGAAGTCCGGCCGGGCGCCGGGGGTGCCGGCGGTACGTTGCCTCTGCCTGTACTATCCCTTCCAGTGTAGCAGCCGCCGGACAAATACGCAACGAAAACCCGCGCGCCGAAGGGCTGGATGGCGGCGCGCGGCCCGGAGACCGGGCGGCATGCGGGGCGGCCCGCCTTGACGGCCGGGGGCCTCCCGCTTATGGTGAAACTGCGGGGCCGCGTCCCCCGGCGGATCAGGCCCGCAGGTTCCGGAAAGAATGCCGCCATGCCCGCACCACGTTTCGCCATGCCCTTTTTCCTGCCCGTGTTCGCCTTTGCGGCGGCCATCGGCGCGGGCGCGTTCCTTCTGGGGCTGGACGTGTTCACCACGCGGCCCGTGCGCCCGGTGGACGCGCTCTTTCTCGCCACATCGGCGGTCTGCGTCACGGGGCTGGCCCCGTTCGACATCTTCGCCGTCTATACCCGGCCGGGCCAGTGCATCGTGCTGGCCCTTGTCCAGCTGGGCGGCATCGGCATCTTCACCTATGCCACGCTCTTCGTGCATCTCATGGGCCGCAGGATCTCCCTCACGGACCGGGTGGCCGTGGAGCAGGGCCTGTTTTACGATCACGGCTTCAGTCTGTCGGCCTTTGTGCGCCGGGTGGTCGTCCTTGTCTTCGTCATCGAGGCCGCGGGCGCCCTTTGCCTGCTCGCCCTGGGAGAAGAGGAGATCGGCCCGTTCAACGCGGTCTTTCTTTCCGTCTCGGCATTCTGCAATGCGGGCTTTGCGCCCTGGGGCGACAGCCTGGAGCGCTTCCGGGGCGCCTTCGGGCTGAACGGCATCCTCATGGCGCTCATCGTGCTGGGCGGGCTGGGCTTCTTTGTGCTGGACGATCTTTTGCGGCGCCTGCGGCACGGCCTCGGCCGCCGCTTCGGCCCGGCGCGCAGGCTGCCGCAGCCGGAAAACGCGGCTCCCCGTCTTTCCTGGTGCAGCCGGCTCGTGCTCCGGACGACCTTCTGGCTCATCGTGGCCGGCGGCCTGGGCATCTTCGCGCTGGAGTGGCGCAATCCGGCCTTTGCGGGGATGCCCGTCCACGAACGCCTGCTCGCGGCGTTTTTCGAGTCCGTGACCTGCCGCACGGCCGGGTTCGACACGGTGAACCAGGCGTCGTTCAGCACGGCCAGCCTCTTTCTCGCGGCCCTGCTCATGGGCATCGGCGGTTCGCCCGGTTCCTGCGCGGGCGGCATCAAGACCACCACTTTCCGCGTGGTGCTGGCCCAGCTTCGCGCGCGGCTCACGGGACGGCCGCAGGCGGTGCTCCAGGGGCGCGGCCTGGCGAATGCCACCATCAGCCAGGCGTTCCTGCTCTTTTTCTGCGCCACCTTCATCATTCTGGCCGCCAGTTTCGCCATCCTCCTGCTGGAGCGGGGCGCCACGCCGCATACGGCCTCGGCGCCGTTTTTCGACATTGCGTACGAAGTGGTGTCCGCGTTCTGCACGGTGGGGCTTTCCCTCAACCTGACACCCCGACTGGGCGAGGCCAGCAAGCTCGTGCTCTGCTGCGCCATGTTCATCGGCAAGCTGGGGCCCATCTGGCTCATCGGCGCGGTCAGCCAGCTGACGGCGCCCCAGGCGTTCCGGTATCCCGAAGAAACGCTGCCTGTGGGCTAGATGCCCGCGGCGGCTGAAGAGCAAAGGCGGACGGCATGAAACACGCGGGCGAGACAGGCATCATCGGGCTCGGCAAGTTCGGCCTCCAGTTCGGCACGGCGCTTGCCGGTCTGGGCGGCAGATGTGTGGGCGTGGACGTGGCCCCGGCAAGGGTGCAGCTTGCCAGGGAGGTGCTGACCCAGGCCTGGGAAGCCGACGCCACGGACAAGACCGCCCTGGCGCAGCTCCATTTCGCCGGACTGGAAACCGTCGTCATCTCGGCGGGCGACAATCTGGAAACATCCATCCTGGTGGCGCTCAACCTGCTGGAACTGGGCGTGCGCAACATCATCGTCAAGGCGGCCACGCCGCTGCACGCCAAGGTGCTGCGGCGCATGGGGGTCAGGCGCGTCATCCAGCCGGAGATCGACGCCGCCACCCAGCTGGCCCATGCCCTGGACAATCCCGGCCTGCTGGACCTGTTGCCCATCGGCAGGGGCGTGGCCCTGCAGGAAGTGACGGTGGAGCGCCTGGCGGGCAAGAGCCTGCGGGAACTGAGCCTGCGCCGGGAGAACCATGTGCTGGTGGCCGGCGTGCAGGAACGCGGTGACCGGGAATACCGCTTTGTGCCCGACCCCGACAGGCCGCTGCAGGCCGGGGACAAGCTGCTCGTCATCGGCTACAGGGACGCTGTGGCCGTCCTGGCCGCCAGGGCCTGAGCGCCGCCCGCGGGAAGGCCGCCGCCGATTGCCATGTGTGACGGCATTGGATATGATGCCGGACCATTTGCCGCTGAGGTGCCCCATGGCCGATACGAAGCCGGATGTCCTGGAAGAGCCGGAACGCTGGTTTGATTTCGCGCGTTCGCAGACCGTGCCCATCAACCTTGTCTTTCTGCTGGACAAGTGCGAGGTCTCCCGGTTTGCCGCGCCCTGCATCATGATCAAGAACGGCCACTTCGTGGTTCGCGCCGAGCTGGAACAACTGGCGGCGCATCCGCTCATCTGGGGTTCCGAAGTCAGCGGCTATTTCACGGTCATGCGCGACAGGCCCGTGACCTGTCACTTTCTGTCGCGGCTCGCCCGCATCTACAACGGGCCGCTCAATTCCATGTATCTCGTCTTTCCCCTGCCGGAAGAGATCGACCACAACCAGCGCCGGTTCAGCAAGCGCGTCAATCTGGACAGGGAAAGCGCCGAAGGCTTCGGCGTCTGGTACGGGCGGCTGATGCACGGCGGCCCGGAGACGCTGCCGGAATTCGCCTGGACGCCGCTGGAAAACGACGAGTGCGAACTGGGCGAGCTTTCGGCCTCCGGCATGCGTCTGGACGCGCTGGGCACAAGCCCGCTCTCGCATTCCTCCCTCAGCGATCCCGTTCTGCTCAAGGGCGATTTCGGCAGGAGCGGCGAACCCAATGCCATCTTCGTGCGCGGCGCCATCGTGCGCGCCATGCCCAAGCCGGATGCCGAGGGCGTCATGAGCTATGGCTGCCGTTTTCTCTCGTGGCGCAAGGTGGTGACGCCCTTCGCCAATACCTGGTTCCGGGTGGACGAGGACGGCGTGGCCGCCATCGGCGAATGGCTCAACCGGAATTTCCGCGCGGTCTCCTCCTGACGTGCCGTTGCTGGCCCGTCGTCAGCGCGGCGTCACCTGCGGGGCGTGGCCGTGTGGCGCGGGCGCGCCGGGCTGCGGGGCGCCCGCGGCCGCCAGGGCGCGCAGTTGCTCCATGGACTGCTCCAGCGACTGCGGGTCGGCCACTTCCTGGCGCAGAAAGGCGTTGATGGCGGGCATGGCCGCGATGGCCTCGTCGATCTCCGGATTGCTGCCCCGCGCGTAGGCGCCGATATTGACCATGTCTTCCACGCGGCGGAAGGTGCTCATGCGCCGCGTCACCACGCGGCCGGCCAGCACGT
>CAZNXQ010000042.1:0-15095 GCA_964576895.1 uncultured Desulfovibrio sp. | reverse complement strand
ATTTTTGGAGGGAGTGTACTCAAGTACATGACCGACAAAAATCGTCCAGTGACGCAGACGGCGCAGAAAAGGCTGTTTTTGACGGATGATTGTGGCATTGCATAAGCTGCCACATCCCAGGCCGGCAGCCGCATTAATAGGTCCAGACTCTAGATCGTGAACATTTCACCGTGCCCTGCCTCCGGGGGCAGATCCTCCTCCGTCCAGAGGGTAAAGCCGGCCTGACGCAGCAGGCGCGCCCACAGACCGTCGCCGGGCCGGAGGCTGCGGCTGAAGGTGCCGTCGTAGACCTGGCCCACGCCGCAGGACGGGGAGCGGGATTTGAGGATGGCCTCGCGGCAGCCCACGGCGAGGGCGGCCCGGAGGGCCCGTTCCGCCCCCCGTGCAAAGGCCGCCGTCAGATCCTGTCCGTCGCGGGAAAGGACCCGGATGTCGTCGCGCTCCGGGCCGGTGGCGCATTGCTCGCACGGGGGCCGGGGCACGGGCAGCCCGGACAGACTTTCAGGGCAGAGGGGAACGGCCAGACCGGCCGCCACCAGGCGCACCACCCGCGGGCAGGGATTGCTGCCGCCATCGTAGCGGCAGGCCAGCCCGGCCAGACAGCCGCTCACCACATAGCGCGGCCGTGGCTCCGCCGGGGGACCGCCTGCCACAGTGGTGCGCGGCAGTCCGTCAGCGCGCGGTTTCATGCGCCTCAGCGGTTTTGCGGTCTTCAAGGCGGCGCTGCATGCGTGTCGCCATGCCCTCACGCACGGCCTTGCGCGTGGCTTCTTCGGATTCCTGCGTGACAGGCACATCCGTATAGTAAATGGCGCCGCTATGGATGTTGTATTCTTCCTGGACGGCATCATACCGTTGCCAGGCGGGCGAAAGCGAAAACAGCCACGGCCCGGCAATGGCGAAGAAAATCCACAGCACGCCCAGACAGCAGCAGAATTTGAGCAGTTTGCGAAGAACTGGCGGCATGGCGTCTCAAAGGAAAAAGCCGCCGCGGCTTGCGGCCGCGGCGGCTTTTGCAGTTGCGCGGAGCGCTAGATGCGCGCCGTGATTTCCGGGAAGACCTTGTAGAACATGATCCAGGCCATGAGCAAGGTCAGGCAGAGGTTGAGGGACTGACCGCAGACATAGAGGATGACCGGCTTGCCGCCCTTGAAGTACTTGGCAAGGGCGCGGAAGTCGGTGGTCAGGCCGATGGAGATGAAGGCCAGGCAGAAGAACCAGCCGCGCAGCGGATTGGCGACCTTGTTGACGCCGTTGTCCACGAGCATCTTGGCGAAATCGCTGCCGAGGTTGGCGCTGATGATGGACATGATGATGGAGACCGCCAGGAAGCCGATGACGAACTTCGGGAAGCGGTTCCAGATTTCGCCCGCGCCCACGGTCTCGCCGCTGTGATCCACCTTGGTGGTGAAGTAGATGGCCACGCAGAAGGCGGTCACGCCGATGAGGACGTTCTGGATCATCTTGACCGTGGCGGCCACCTGGAGGGCCTTGGGGCCGATCCACGCGCCGGCCGCGGCCACGGCGCCCGTGGCGTCGACCGTACCGCCGATCCACGCGCCGCCCAGGATCTCAGGCATGCCCACAGCCTTGATGAAGGCCGGCATGGCGATCATCATGATGGCGGTGAAGGTCATGGAGAGGCCGAGGGAGAGGGTGAGCTCTTCCTTCTTGGCGCGGGCGGCGGCCGCCGTGGCAATGGCCGCGGAGGTGCCGCACACGGACATGTCGGCCGAGATGACGATGTTCAGGGTGCGGGAGGGCATCTTGAGCACCTTCTGGCCGAAGATGTAGGTGCTGATGAGCACGATGGGCGTCACCACCCAGGCCACGAAGATGCCGGGGATGCCGATGGCCATGATCTTGTGGAAGAGCACGTCGGCACCAAGGAGAACCAAGCCGATCTTGATGTAGTATTCGACCTGGGCGCCGTCCTTGAGCCATTTGGGCGTGCCGATGGTGTTGGCGATGATCATGCCGAGGGCGATGGACCAGATTTCGGCGTTGGCGCCGTAGCGGCGCATGGTCACCTGGTTGCCGAGGATGTTGGCGATGATGCAGAGGATGTACACGCCCAGGAAGGCCAGGAAGAACCTGACCGGATTGAAGCCCATGACGGTGGCGCCGATGGTGACGAGCACGCCGAGGCACAGGCCGAGGATGATGAGCGTGGGAATGCGGTTGAAGGGCTTGACGAGCTTCTTGGAAGCGTCGGCGGTGGCCTTCTTGGCGGCCTGCCACTGGGCGATGGCGGCGGTGGCGGCCTCGTTCAGCGGGGCTTCCTGAAAGCCGGCCTCCGCGGCGGCGGCCTGGGCGGCCTTGGCGGCGTCAAGCGCGGCGGCCTCGGCGGCCTTGGCGGCGTCCACCTTGGGCTGCGTGGCGGCGTTCATCTTGTCGGCGTCAGCCTTGCTCAGGACGAGCGCCTGCATGGGATTGGAGTTCCAACGCGCGGGCGTCTTGATATAGTTGATGAGCGCGGCCACGGCGGGGAGCTTCTGGCCCTGAAGTCCTTTCTGGGCGGCGGAAGCCTCATACCACTCGATGGTCTTGAACGGTTTGGCGGCTTCCGCCTTGAGCGTGGCCGCGTACTGGTCGTACTTGGCTTCCAGGCCCTGACGACCGCTGAAGACAAGAAATACCGCCACGGCGATCAGGAAGAGGCCGATCCAGATGGCCCAGTAGTCTTCCTTCTTCCAGAGATCGGAGAACTGCGATTTGCTCCGATCAACAACGATGTCTGAGTTTGCCTGAGACATCCCATTCCCTCCTGTGAAGATCCTGTTTACGGCCCGGCATCGGCACCGGGGCCTGCCTTCAACCATCAGCCCCCACACATCCTTCCCGGCGGATGGTGTTTTGAGGGGCTGAAGATACACGAAAAAGAAACGGCGCACAAGCCATGGGGAGGGGGATGCGCCATTTTCTTCATCCATGCGGGCTTCGGGCCCGGCGAACGCTGGCGCATGCCCCGGCGCATGTTCCGGCGGGGGCCCCGGCTTTGTCCATCCGCGCCCGCGCTTGGCCTTTTTCCCAAAAATGTGTAGACTTTTCCGGCTATCACGCCCTGAGCAGGGCGACCGCATCTCCAAGCCAGCGAGGAAACTCATGCACGCCATCCGCCCGTTTTCCCTTTTCTCCGCCGCCGTGTTACTGGCGGCATCCTGCCTTTGCTCCTCCCCCGTGGGCGCCGCCCAGGCCGCCGCTCCCCAGGCCGGCAAGCCCGTGCAGGACGCGCCGCAGAAAAGCGCGGATCGCACCACTGTCGTCAATGTGCAGGTGGACGGCACGGACAGCATCGGCGCGCGCCTGAGCACCCGGCTCAAGGAGCGTTTCAACCAGAGCAGCCTTTTCCGGCTCAATGCCGATGAGGAGCGGGACGCGCCGGAACTGCGCGTCCTGCTGAACACCGCGCCGGAATTCCCCAGCCGCCCCGGCGTGGGTTCCGTCTATGGCGTGTGCTGGGTCTTCAGCCAGGGCAAGGGCTATCTCGGCTATCTGCTCGCGCGCGAGGTGGGCACGGTCAATGCCGAGGATCTGGACGCCCTGGTGGACAGGCTCGTGGAACGCACGGACGGCATCGCCGCCAAGTACGGCAATCTCTGGAAATAGGCGGGAACGGACAGGATGGGCGTGCGCCTGCGCCTGTTCCCGGCTCCCACTCCCGGTGAAGCCGCGCAGTCCGCGTCATGCGGAACGGAGATCACCGCCCGGCCGGGGGACAATCTCGCCCGCGCCATCTGGCTCTCCGGCGCCGTGCCGCCGCGGCCGCTCTGTCTGGGGCTGGGCCTGTGCGGGCGGTGCCGCGTCCGCTACCGGCGGGAGGCGCCGCCTCCCCTTGCGGAAGAAAACAGCGTCCTTTCCCCGCAGGATCTGGCGGATGGTTGGCGCCTTTCGTGCCGCCATGGCGTCCCCCCGGAAGACGACGCCGCAGGACCGCTGGAACTGGAAGTGCCGGCGGAAGCCTTTGCCCCCCTGGGCGCCGGCGTCTCCCCGGCAGCGGTTGCGCCGGCGGAGGCCGGGCCGGTGGCGCTGGGCGTGGATCTGGGCACCACGTCCCTCCAGTGGCGCGCGCTGGCCCTTCCTGCCCGTGAGGGCGGTGGCGCCGCCCGCGCCGGGCGTGTCCTTGCCGAGGGGAGCCAGCTCAATCCCCAGGCCGGGGCCGGGGCGGATGTCATGTCGCGTCTGGCCTTTGCGCGCCAGGCCGAGGGGCTGGCCGCGCTCGGCGACCTGGCGCGCGGGGCGGTCCGCCGCATCGCCGCCGACCTGGCCGGCCGGGGGCTCCCCCCGGTGCGTATCTGCGTGGCGGCCAATACCGCCATGACGGATATTTTTCTCGGACGCGACGTGACGGGCCTGTGCGCCGCTCCGTACAGGCGCTCGCATGCGGGCGGCTGCGTGACGGAACTGCCGGGTCTTGCGCCCGTGCTCATCCCGCCGCTGCCCGCGCCCTTTGTGGGCGGGGATCTGAGCGCCGGGCTCGCGGCCGTGCTGGCGGCCGGGATGCCGCGCCCCTTCGTGCTGGCGGATCTCGGCACCAATGGCGAGCTGGCCCTGCTCACGGACGATGACCGGCTTTTTCTTGCCAGCGTGCCCCTGGGCCCCGCGCTGGAAGGCATCGGCCCCGAATGCGGCAGGATGGCGGCGCCGGGCGTGGTCACGGAGTTCCGCCTTGGGCCTGGGGGGCCGCAACCTGTGCTGTTCGCCGGGCCGGAGGGGGAAGAGGCCGGAACTGCCGCAACGACCGCCGCAGCGGCGGGCATCAGCGCCACGGGCTACCTTTCGCTGCTGGCCCTGCTGCGCCGTCTGGGCGTGCTTGATGCGGCCGGGCATTTCACGGCGGCGGAGGCGCTTGCCCTTCCGCTGGCCCGCGCCCTTGGGGGCCGCACCGAGCCGTCCCCGACCGGCGCGCGGCTGCGCCTGCCGCTGGGGCTCTGGATTTCCGCCGGCGATGTGGAACTGCTGCTCAAGGTCAAGGCCGCCTTTGCCGTGGCGCTGGAAGCCGTGTGCGCCGCCGGAGGCGTGGCGCCGGCGGCGGTGCGCCGTCTGGCGCTTGCCGGGGCGCTGGGCGCGCATGTGCGGCCCGCGGATCTCAAGGAACTGGGCTTTGCGCCGGGGGTGCCGGAAGGGCGCATCGTCGCCGTGGGCAACACGGCGCTGGAGGGTGCGTGCCTGCTGGCCGCATGTCCGGAACGGCTGGAGCCTCTGGCCGCCCTCTGCGGGCGTGCCGTTGTGCTGGAGCTCACGGAAGATCCGGCATTTCAGCAGGCCTATCTTGGTCATATGCGTCTGGGAGAGTAAATGCAGCGTCGTTCCGCACCTTCTGTTCCGTCCGCGCCGGCCTCCGGCGCTCCCGCGCGGAAGCGCCACAGGACCGCTCCGTTGCCGCGCCGCCCGCAGGGGGGCGGACGGGAGCGGGCGCGCCCCGAACATCATGCCGGGCGCCCCGCGACCTCGCCCTGGCCGGTGACGGGAACGCTCTTTCCGCCGCTGGATGGCGCCGCCCAGGCGGCCCTGGCGCGTCTGCCCGAAGCTCTGGAGCGCGTCCGGCCGCTCTCCGGCGCGCATCGCCGCTCGCTGCCAGAGGACATCGCGGCCCTTTCCCGCGCGCTCACCGCCGAGCGGGCGGAACTGCGCCGCCCCTACTGGAGCCGTCCGGCCTTTGTGAGCGCCTATCTGTACTATTTTCTTCCCTGGAATCTGGTGCGCCTGACGCGGCTCTTCAGGGGGCTCCCCCTGCTGCCGCCGGGTGGGGGGGAGCATCCCGCCCTGCTCATGGACGCGGGGTCCGGGCCGTTGACCGTGCCACTGGCGCTCTGGCTCGCGCGGCCGGAGTGGCGCTCCGCGCCGGTGCGCGTGCTCGCGCTGGACAGCGCGGCGCAGCCGCTGGAGCTGGGGCGCGCGCTCTTTGCGGCCTGGGGGGAACTGCTGGGCGAGCCTGTCTGGCCGGTGCGCCTGGAGCGCGGGCCTCTTGAAAGCCTTGCGGCGCGCGCCCTGCCCCTTGTGCGCGGCGGCAGGGCGCGTCCCTGGCTGGTTACGGCGGCCAATGTGCTCAACGAAGCGCGCCCGGCGCGCGGCGGCCATTGCGGCGTTGCCGCCCGCGAGGAGGGAGAGGGCGGCGGCTGGGAGGACGGGGAGGGAGATCGTGTGGACGAACGGCTGGAGCGGCTGCTGGAGGCCTGGTCGCCGCTCCTGAGGTCTCCGGGGCCGCAGGGGAAGGACGGCGCCGGAACGGATGCGGCGGCCCTGCTCTTTGTGGAGCCCGGCACCCGCCTCGGCGGCACGACCATGATGCGCCTGCGGGAAGTGGCCCTTGCCGGCGGCCTTTCGGCGCACGCCCCCTGCACGCAGGACGACCCCTGCCCGCTGACGCGCGGGGCGTGGTGCCACTTCACCTTTTCGCCGGAGGGCGCGCCGCAATGGCTGGCCGCGCTTTCGGCGCGCGCCGGCCTTGCCAAGCGCAGCCTCTCGCTTTCGCCGCTCCTGCTGGGGCCCGTGCCGGGAGACGGCGCTTGCGGCAAATCCCGTGGCGGCGCGGGCGCCGCGCTGGAGGCGCGCGTGCTTTCCTCGCCGTTCGCGGTTCCGGGCGTGCGCGGGCAGGCGCGCTATGCCTGCGCGGCGTGCGGCCTGGCCCTGCTGGAGGATGCCGGCGCGCTTCCCTGCGGCGCCCGTGTGCGGCTTGATGCCGGGGCAGGGGGCCGACATCCGGAAGCGCCCCCGCGGCGGGACATCAGGAGCGGGGCGCGCATTTTCGTGGCACCCGCGCGGGGCGGGACTTCCGGCGAATTCAAGAAAAAATCATAAAATTTTCTTCATTAATACATCGTGTTAGCCGAAACAAGCGGCTTGGCGGGGCTTTTGTTTCGGCCCCGGCTGGCGTATAAGGCCGCCTTGGTTCCGGCTCTTCCTTTCTTCACCGACACAAGCCCACGGATTGCGCGCCATGATGCCCATGCCCAGGAATTTGCCCCGGCCCTCTCTCAAGCCCAATACCGAAGTTGTGCTGGAAAAGCGCTACCTTCGCAAGGATCCGGAAGGAACGCTGGCGGAAGATCCGCGCGGTCTGTTCTGGCGTGTGGCCTCGGCCATAGCCGGGGAAGAGGCCAGGTATCCGGAATCGCCCTACACGCCGGAGGCGCTGGCGCGCGAATTTTACGACCTCATGACGAGCTGGAAGTTTCTTCCCAACTCGCCCACGCTCATGAACGCGGGCACGGATCTGGGCCAGCTTTCCGCCTGTTTTGTCCTGCCGGTGGGGGATTCCATCGAGGAGATCTTTGATGCCGTCAAGTACGCGGCCATGATCCACAAGTCCGGCGGCGGCACGGGTTTTTCCTTTTCGCGGCTGCGGCCCAGGGAAAGCCGCGTGGGCTCCACCGGCGGCGTGGCCTCCGGGCCGGTTTCCTTCCTGCGCATCTTCAATACCGCCACCGAGCAGATCAAGCAGGGCGGCACGCGGCGCGGCGCCAATATGGGCATCCTCCGCGTGGACCATCCGGATATCGTGGACTTCATCCGCGCCAAGGAACGGGAAGGGGAATTCAACAACTTCAATCTTTCCGTGGGCCTGACCGAAGCCTTCATGCAGGCCGTGGAGCGCGGCGAGGACTATGACCTGCGCCTGCCGGCCACGGGCGAATCCGCGGGGCGGCTGCCCGCGCGGGAGATTTTTGATCTGCTCGTGAAAAAGGCGTGGCAGTCCGGCGATCCCGGCATCGTGTTCCTTGACCGCATCAATCGCGACAATCCCACGCCGGAGCAGGGCGAGATCGAATCCACCAATCCGTGCGGCGAACAGCCCCTGCTGCCGTTCGAGGCCTGCAATCTGGGGTCCATCAACCTCTCCTGCTTCCATGTGCCGGGGCACACTGCGGAGAAGGACCCGGCGGACAACGGCGTGGACTGGCAGGGGCTTGGCCGCGCCGTCCATCTGGCCGTGCGCTTTCTCGACAATGTCATCGACGCCTCGCGCTTCCCCCTGCCCATGATCGACGAGACCGTGCGCCGGAACCGCAAGATCGGCCTGGGCGTCATGGGCTTCGCCGACCTGCTCTATGAGCTTGGCGTGGCCTATGACTCGCCGGAAGGCGTGGCCCTGGGCGAGCGGCTCATGGCCTTTGTCCAGAACGAGGGGCACAAGGCATCGGCGCAGCTCGCCAGGGAGCGCGGCCCCTTCCCGGCGTGGCCCACGTCCATCTATGCGGCACGCGGCGAGGGCCCGTACCGCAACGCCACCGTGACCACCATCGCGCCCACGGGCACGCTTTCCATCATCGCGGGCTGCTCTTCGGGCGTGGAGCCGCTGTTCGCGCTCTGCTTCACCCGCAATATCCTCGACGGCGAACGCCTGGTGGAGGTCAACCCGTATTTTGAGGCCGCCCTGGCCGATGCCGGCCTTGCCAGCGCGGAGCTCATGGAAAGCGTGGCGGCCAAAGGCTCCATTCAGGACATGGACTTTCTCCCGGCGTCCCTGCGCAAGACCTTTGTCACGGCCATGGACATCGCGCCGGTGTGGCATCTGCGCATGCAGGCCGCCTTTCAGCGGCATACGGACAATGCGGTCTCCAAAACGGTCAATCTGCCCAATTCCGCCACGGAAAAGGATATCCACGATATCTACTGGCTCGCCTATCAGGAGGGCTGCAAGGGCGTCACCGTCTATCGGGACGGCTGCAAGAGCGTTCAGGTGCTCGCCACGGGCGAGGGCCAGAAAAAGATGGACGGCGCCCGGCCCGACGGCCAGCCAGGCGCCCAGCCCGGCGCGGCCCCGGCCGCCCCGGTATCCGCCGTCCGCAGGCGCCCCGATGTGGTGCAGGGCTTCACCCAGAAGGTGCAGACCGGCCTTGGCGCCATGTACCTCACGGTCAATGAGGTGGACGGGCAGCCCTTTGAGGTGTTCGCCACCATCGGCAAGTCCGGCCGCTCCATTACGGCCAAGGCCGAGGCCATCGGGCGGCTCGTTTCCCTGGCGCTGCGCTCCGGCGTGGCCGTGCGCGACGTGGTGGCCCAGATCAAGGGCATCGGCGGCGAGCACCCGGTCTTCCGGGGCAAGGGGCTGCTGCTCTCCATCCCGGACGCCATCGCCTGGGTGCTGGAAAAGCGCTATCTCAAGGACGTGCACCTGGGCACAGTCACGGACATCGACGGTCAGAAGTGCCCGGAGTGCGGGGAACCCCTGGTCTTTCAGGAAGGCTGCCTCATCTGCCCCGCCTGCGGCTTTTCCCGCTGCGGGTAGGGGGAGCCGCCTCAGACCGAGTCCGGCTTTCCGCGTATCATTGCGCCGCCGTGCGGGACCGTGGGGCCCGCGCGTCAAGCACACCCATAGGGATTTTATCGCGTCAATGTTTCATGTGTCTGACGAGGTGTCTTCTCGACCATAGACATCAGCAAACCGGATGATATCATCTTCGCCGAGATAGGAGCCGGACTGGATTTCAATCAGCACAAGCGGGATGATGCCGGGATTTCGCAGCCGATGGACCGTGCCAAGGGGTATGTAGGTTGACTGGTCTTCGGTGTACAGGCGGGTTTCGTCGCCGTTGGTCACTTCCGCGGTGCCGTTGACCACCACCCAGTGCTCCGCACGGTGATGGTGCATCTGGAGTGAGAGTTCCTCACCGGGAGCGACAATGATACGCTTGACCTGAAAACGGTCACCCAAAGCAAGAGTCTCGTAGCTGCCCCACGGGCGGTAGACCCGCGGATGCTGCCTGCACTCCTGCCGCCCGGCCGCCGCCAGCTTGGCAACAATGGCCTTGACTTCCTGCACCCGGTCACGCGGGGCCACCAGGATAGCGTCGCATGTTTCCACCACCACAAGATCGCGGAGGCCGATGCCTGCCACCAAGCGGTGCCGGGCGTTGAAATAGCAGTTTTCCGTGTCATGCGTGATAACGTCGCCATGACAGACATTGCCGTTCTCGTCGCCCTGTTCGGCCCGATAAAAGGCCTCCCAGGAACCGAGATCACTCCAGCGTGTGGCCAGCGGCACCACTGCCGCGCGCTCCGTTTTCTCCATGATGGCGTAGTCGATGGAGTCGGAAGGTGAGGTCAGGAAGGCTTCAGTATCCGGGCGGCAGAAAACGCCATCAATGGAGCGCCCCTCCCATGCTGCATGACAGGCCGTGTGGATGGCTGGGGCATGGCGTTCCAGTTCTTCCAGATAGACAGAGGCGCGCACCAGAAACATGCCGCTGTTCCACAAAAAGCCACCCTGTTCCAGCATGGCCTGCGCCGTGGCCCTATCGGGCTTTTCCACGAAGCCGGCCACGTCAAAGCCGCCAGCTCCCAGGGATTTTCCGGTTTTGATATAGCCGAATCCTGTTTCTGCGCTAGCGGACGCGATGCCGAAAGTGACGATATACCCCTGTTCCGCCAGAGGCGCCGCGGCTGCCACTCCCTGCAAAAAGGCGTTTTCGTCGCCGATGGCATGATCCGAAGGCAGGATAAGCATGAGTGGATCCGCCCCAGAACTGGCAAGGGAAAAAGCAGCAAGCGCTATGGCCGGGGCCGTGTTGCGCGGCGCAGGTTCCAGAAGAAGAGTGGCATTAGTGCCCGTTTCCTGAAGCGCTGCAGTTACATAGAACCTATGCGTTTCATTGCAGACAATGACAGGTGCAGAAGCCCTTGCGATCTGCATGGCTCGCAGCAGTGTGTTTTTGAAGAGCGTGTGTCCGTTGCCCATGTCCACAAATTGCTTGGGGTAGGTTTCGCGTGAAAGCGGCCAGAGCCGTGTTCCGCTGCCACCGCAGAGGATAACGGATTCAATGTGTTCCATGTGATTCTCCAGTCGTACAAATATAATACTTAATCAAGAGAGTTAGGTAGTTATATCCAATTGTGCGTTATTTTTGATAGTAATTTGTAGAAACCTATTGTACTATGTCTTAATAGTTTTATAAATGCAGGGGAAAGGTGTACATTGTCATTGCTGCTTATATTTAGAATTTGGGTAATGAGAGTATTATGAAGAGGGTGATCTTTGGAGAGAATATTTACTGACTTAAAGTCTTCTCCATATTTTCCACCCCACCATCTATATTCCCAAAAAAATGCTTGGGCGCCCAAGGTATTCGCAAGCTGCGCAAAACTACCCATTTCATTTACATTCAAGGGGGTTACGACAAAAATCATATCAAATTTTTGTATATGTCCGTCTTTATGCTGCTTCGCTATCCAATCGAGGTTTTTAAGCAAGTTTTCCCATTTCCCTTCTCTGGTAAAATTTTCATAAGTCTGCTTGCATGCAGCATGGATCGAAATCTGTATATGGGCAAGTCTGTTGCTGATCCCCAATGAATCCAAGAGTTGCGGTTTACACAAAGAGCCATTCGTATGGAGAGCAAAATGGATTTTTGGATATTCATAGGCAATAATTTTGATCAATTGTCGGGAGTGTCTGCTGGATAATGGGTCGCCACTTCCCAAGAGACATGCAATTTTTGCATCTTTGAGTATTGGTAAAAATGTCTTGATTTTATTATTCAAAGATATAAGTGAAGATTCTGAATGTCTCAATATTTCATCACGGCATGTAATGCATCTATAATTACATTCACCATCATGGCTAAATTTTACTACCAACGGATATGTGTCCATAATAATTTTTGGTATTATATTGAATTTATTTGATAAATAGTCCATGCTTCTTTTGAAACATGTATATTTATTGCAGTATTTGTGTATCCTATGAAACATTGTTTTTCTAAAGATTTGCGCTCTTTCACCATTCCAAACATCGTCAAATTTCTGTTCAAATATATTACCAAAAGTATAATTATTACAATATGCAGGACAGCATGGATACACATCGCCACTTGGGAATATTTCAATAAAATAAAATGGCATCATACAAAACGCTTGTGTTCTCATTTTTAATCTCCACTAATATTTACATATAATATTTTATGAGAGTATCGCGGAAATCTTTAGGAGTTTTATTATTGCAGTAATTTATCTCATTAGACGTATTCGTTATTTTTTGCATGGTATTAATAATCATTTCAGCTAATTCCTTGGGTGTATTGCCCCTAAAGAATGAAACTGCATCTCCATACTCCGTAAAAGAGCCAAGTGGAGAACAAATAGTTTTTTTCCCCGCAGCCAATAATTGAGGAACAACCCCAGAAGATTCCCCAAGGTGTTTCAATCTTAATTGACATGCAATATCAACTTTGTGCATAATTTGATTTAGTGTCGCATCAGATGGAGAATCGAATATAATAATAAATTCTTTTTTTAAATCTGGATTATGAATAAAAAATTTATTTGCATCATATCCGGCCACAATTAGGCAAGCGGGAATTTTACGTTTTATTAGCTCTTCTACTGCCAAGATAATTATTTCTGTACATTTCGCATAACTTGGAATTCCAAATGTGCCGATTATGAGCGGCATATCTCCATTACATAACTTATGTATATTTGTATCAATTTCAGTGACATGTTGATTACATATGTCATAAGTATTAAATACAGGATGAAAAATTCTTTTTATAGATAATTTTATATTTCTACAATCTAATTGAATTATCATTTCCGCCGCTTTTGAATTAACAAGGAAATTGCGAAATCCAAATTCTGTCAAAATTTGTAAGCCTGTAATTTTTAATTCAGTCAATTTATCATGTAATTCCCATTTTGTTGTATGTATGCCAAGCTCTGAAGGAATGTTTGATTTCCATTTATATGCTGAATTCAATAGTTCAATGTACTCGCTATTAGAAATTTGTAGACCTTCTTGTAAAAAATTGTTTAAATATGGATCATGTACATATAGCACACATTTATCTTGAATATTAAAGTATTTTATTTTTTTTAAAATATTATGGAGATAAAAATGATGCTTTGAATTCCCGATAGCAATAATTATCTTTTTATAATTAATAATTTCATCTCCATATAGAAGTAGGGAACTGTCTAGAATGCGTATATTTCCACCTATTGTCTTCGACATCAAAAGAAAATTCTCATCATTGTAAAATGGTGAATAAATATCTATGTATTCATTAGCTTCTTTAAACGTATAATATGTACATGATGCTATACCTGTATCACTAGGAGGGAGTGGAGATACGAAAGCGATTCTTTCTTGGTTGATAGAATTCTCTATGATATTTAATGATCTGCTTATGGATATAAAGTTATTTTTTATAGACGAATCATGAGAAATTATAGTCCGCTTAATTTCATCGAATCTCCATCCACTTATCGTGGAATACCAACCAGCAGCGAGCGCTGCAAGAGAAGGAGAAAATTTTTTTAATAGACGATATGTCTTGCGAACAAGGCTAGGCATATATTCCTCCCGGCCATCTATCCAATACATCTGATATCTTAGAAGCAATCATAAAAATGCAATCACCCCTATCCGATAGAGGCAAATTCATTTTTTTTAATAGACTTATACCTTCCCATGATTGTGGTTCAAAAACATCTTGAGTGAAGTATTCAATTATTTGGAAACCCGCACTCTCAAGCAGGATTCGGAGACTATGGACATCATACTCTATATTATGTCTATTGGGAGAGCGATCCTTTATATATTGCATAAAAAAATGAGGTCGATAGCCATGTGCTATTTTATTAAAATTTCTTGCTGAACATGAATTGGGGGATGTAATAAGGATTTTCCCATCTTTTTTCATAATACGATTAATCTCTGTAAGCATGAACATTGGATCAATATCTAAATGCTCTATGACTTCTGAGCATAACACAAAATCAACGCATTCCTTTTCTAACGGAAACAATTCTCGTTCTAGGTCTATACTTATTATTTCGCTAAGACTTTCTTGATGTAAAATCGTATATTTTTTGGTATATATTTTTTCTTCTATATTGTTAGACCAGTCAGTACCCATTACTCGTTGATAGCAAAAATAGTTATGCAAAAGTATTTGAAATATTGGTGTAGCTCCAAGTTCAATTGCAAACATACAATCTTTACCAAATGGTATATGCTTTCCCAATTCAATATATCGATTCAGGTGTGTATTGTAATATTCATTGTCTAATTCTTTTACAAAAATACCAATTTGATTTTCGATATCCATTTTTTTCTCCTATTCTTCAGGTATTGTTTTATTTCTATATTGACTTATATGTGAACTGGAACTCATTTTATACTTGCATATTGTCTCCTTAGGATTGCCACTTGCCTTGATACCACCGGATTCAATCCATATAAATGTATTACATACATCAAGAGTATTCATTTTGTGCGCGGCGATGACGCAGATCCTCTTGCCCTTGCTTGCCAGCACGGTCTCCTGTATGGCGGCCTCGCTGGCCTGGTCCAGGGCGCTCGTGGCCTCGTCGAAGATGAGGATCTCCGGTTGCGTATAGAGCGCGCGGGCGATGGAGACGCGCTGCAACTGGCCGCCGGAGAGGCCGTTGCCACCCTTGCTGACTACCCGGTCTGTTTCGCTGCAATCTTCACCCAGAAAATCGATGGCTGCTTCCCGGCAGGCCCTGCGTACCTTTTCCGCATCAATTTCCTTGCCCCAGTCGCTGAAGGCCACGTTCTGGGCCACTGTTCCGGCGAGCAGATAGGGATTTTGCGGGACATAGCCGATGTGTTGCCGGTACGCGGCAAGTTCCGCGGCGCTCATGGGTTTGCCGTTGACGAGGAGTCGCCCGGAAGTGGGCTCCAGAAGGCCACTCAGGATATTGATGAAGGTGCTCTTGCCCGCGCCGGAACGCCCCACCAGGCCCACGGTGCTGCCAAGGGGAATGGTGCAGCAGATGTCCGTGAGCGCGTCCCTGTCCGCGCCGGGATAGCGGTAGCTGACATGGTCAAAGACGATGTCGCCGCTGATGCGGAAGCCCGGCGCGGGCGCCACGGCCAGCATGGCGTCGGCGGCGCGCAATTCCTCACAAAAGTCCAGGCACGGCAGGGCCGTGGCCTGCAGGCTGCGCAACGCCACAGTGGCGCCCACCACGCGATTCAGGGACGGCAGCACGCGCCACGCCGTGAGCGTGAGCAGCGCCACAGTGGTCGTGATGGCGGCCAGGCTGGCATTCTGGAAAAAAATAAGCAGGAACATGGCCAGCCAGATGAGGAAAAAGCCGCAGCTTTCCAGCGTCCAGGTGGGGAC
>CAZNXQ010000041.1:0-15115 GCA_964576895.1 uncultured Desulfovibrio sp. | reverse complement strand
TGGTCGCCGTAGCGGTCGATGATCAGGCCGGGGAGAAGATCGCCCTCGCCATGGCAGAGACGGTACCACGGCCCGGAAAAACGGCGTTGGCGCATGTCCAGGGCCTGGGCCAGGCGTTCGCGGAGCAGGGGCTCGTCCAGCGGCGTCTGCGGCGCGCGGCTGTGCAGGCGTCCGCAGATCAGCGAGCCGGGATTGACGCAGAGGCTGCCCAGCGGCGCGCCGCGCGCGTCCAGCAGGGTGGCCTCCTCGCCGGGCGCAAAGTCCGCGAGCGGGCTTTTGCGCGTGTCCACCTCATTGGAAAAGACCCAGAGATGCCCCGCGCGGATGCGCCGGTCTTCATCCTTTTTCAGGACGAGCGTCCGCATGGTCAGCGTCCTTGCCCCTGGGAGGCGCCCAGCGTCTGGATGCAGCGGATGCTTTCCGCAAGCGTGCGCGGGCCCGGTTCGGCCGTGGCGCTGAAAAGGGCCCCGGCATCGCCGTCACCCGCCTGCAGGAGCGCTTCCAGCAGGTTGAAGGGCGCGCGGCTCTTGAGGGAGATGCTGCCCGGACGCTCCACAAAGGTCTCCAGTGCGGCGCGCAGGGTGGCGTTTTCCGGCGTATCGGCCGAGCAGAACCGCGCAAGCCCCACCTTGATGAGCATCATGGCCGCTTCGGCCGATGGCATGATGCCGTTGGCAAGATAGGCGAACAGCCCCTCATCGGCATAGCGGAGCGAAAGATCGCTGTAGGTGCCGCGCAGGATGTCCTCTGGCGAGGCATGGCCGCCTGACGCGAGCGTGAATGCATAGTCCAGCCTGCCGAGGCCGCGGAGCGTCATGTCCCCGGTATGCTCGTCCGGGGACGCGGCGGCGGAGCCCTGGGGGCCGGTGCCGCGCACGGCCGCCGTGGCATCGAGCACAAGGACGGACAGGCCGGGGAAGCGGAGCCCGGTGGCTGCTTCCACGGAGGCCACAGGCAGCGAGAGGCCCTCAACGACGAGCTCCTGGTCGAGCGGGGCGCTGGCGCGCCAGAGGGAGCCGCCCCGCTTCAGGCGAAGGGCATGCTGTGCGTCAAGGGTGTTGTCCGGGGTCACGGAAAGGGCCAGATCCGTAAGGACGAGTTCGCCCACCAGCGGTTCGGGCCCGGAAACGAGGGCCTCCAGCGCCGCCCGGAGCCGCTGCTCCGAGGGCGAGGCAACGGCGAGTTCCCTCAGGAGTGCGCGCAGTTGCGCCTTTTCCGGCAGGGCCACGGCGCCATACTTCAGGGAAGCCAGGGTGAGCTTCTGCCCGTCGGGAAACGTGGCGCGGATATCCCTGAAGGTTTCTTCCGCCACATGGCGCCATTCCTTGTCCACGACGTCGGCCTCAGCGCAGGTGGCGGAAATCCGCGCTTTCCCGCCGTCCAGCGTCATGTCCAGCGTCATGTCGGCAAGGCGCAGGCGTTCCGCCGCCATGCCGTAGATGATGTCAACGGCGTCCGGGCCGTTGGCGGAAGCGCCGGGCATGTCGGCCGTGCCCGTCAGAAGGGCGCGGAGCAGGCGTGCATCCGCGCGGATGCCCTCGGCCTCTCCGGCGCGGAGCGTGCTTGTCAGGGCAAGATCGGGCGAGGTCACGGTCTGGGTCAGATTGCGGATTCGGGCGCTGTCGGCTACGGGCAGGAGTATCGGCTCCGCGTCGGCGCCCGGCAGGAGGAAACGGCCCAGGGGCGTGGTCAGGAGCGCGGCGCGCAGGGTAAGCCTGAGCGAAAGCTCCTCGGTCGTCGCGCTGAAGGTGAGGGGGGACGGGGCGGCGCCCTGCGCCGGGGCCGCATCGCGCACTTCCCCGCGGCATTCGATGCCGCGCAGGACAAGCTCGCGGGAGAGGGGAGAAAACCGCACCTCCCGCACCTGCGGCGGCGCGACCGTCACCCCCGGAGTTTCCGGCAGCAGGGCGGGGAGTTCCGCGATCTGCCGCCGCACCGCATCCTCCACCAGCGGGGGCATGACGGCGCAGACGAGAACCGCGCCGGCCGCCAGGAGCAGGAGCACGGCAATGGCGGCGCGGCGATATGCTGTTTTCATGTCGTTTCCTTTCTCGCGCCGGTGGCCGAAAGCGCGCCGGGCGCCCCGCGCGGCGGGAGGGGCCGGGGCTTGTCCCGCCCCGGAGGGCATGGTATACATGACAGTTGCTGTGATGGTGACGGCGGAAGCGGACGCCATGCTTCGGTCGCAGCCGCGGGCACCGGGCTTTCATAAAATGCCCCGCCCCGTGCGTCAAGCAATGCCGCTGGCCGGTAAAGGAGCCGAAATGACCGATCCTGGCGCCGAGAAGCATGGCCCCCTGCCGGACGTTCCGGGGGCTCCCCGCGCGGAGGGGGCTCCTGACATCGCCGCTTCGCCGGGCGCCGGCGCCATGTCTTCCGGAAGCGGCGACAGGGCCGAACCGCACGGCCTGAGCCTGCCGGAAGTTTGCCGGGAGGCCGGGGAAGAGGCGGAATTCATCCATCCCGCCGACCTTGCCGACCATCTGGAAAATCTCAGCCTGGAAAAGCGGGTCTGCGCGCTCAGGCACATGCCCAAGGAGGACGCCGCCGAGGCCCTTGCCGAGCTGGAAGGCAATGTGGCCGTGGATGTCCTGGAAAATCTCGATGCGGACGTGGCGGCCCAGATCATCGCGGAAATGGCGCCGGACGACGCGGCCGACGTGCTGGACGAGCTGGACGAGGACCACCGCGATGTCCTGCTGGAAAAGCTCACCAGGGAAGATTCCGAAGAGCTCCGCAACCTGCTGAATTTTGACCCGGACTCCGCCGCCGGCGTCATGAACACGGAGCTCATCCTGCTGGAGCAGGATCTCACCGTGGACGAGGCCATCGCCCATATCCGGCGCGAAATGGCGGACAAGGAAAGCCCCTATTACGGCTATGTGGTGGACGGCCGCGACGTGCTGGTGGGCGTTCTTTCCCTGCGCGACCTCATGCTCGCGCGGCCGGGGACCATCGTGGGGGACGCCGTGGCCGGGCAGAACGTGGTCAGCGTCACCTACGACACGGACAAGGGCGAGGTCGCCAACCTGCTTTCCCACTACAATTATCTGGCCATGCCCGTTGTGGACTACGAGGGCCACATCATGGGCGTGGTCACTTATGACGACATCATGGACATCATCCATGACGAGGCGAGCGCGGACATGCTCGGCATGGTCGGCGCGGACCCGGAGGAAAGCGTGGATACCCCCTGGCTGGAGAGCGTGCGCAAGCGCCTGCCCTGGCTGGCGGTCAACATGCTCAATTCCGCGTTTTCGGCCTCGGTGGTCTATATGTTCGAGGGCACCATCGCCCAGATGGCCGTGCTCGCGGTGCTCATGCCCATGGTGGCCAACCAGGCGGGCAATACGGGCCAGCAGGCCCTGGCCGTCATGATCCGCCAGCTCGCCACGGACAGGTTCGATCATCGCAAGGCCTGGAAGGCCGTTCTGCGCGAAGGCAAGATCGGCCTTGCCACCGGTCTTTTCATGGCCGGGGCCTCCTTTCTCGGCGCGTGGTGGTTCACGGGGAACCGTCTGGTGGGCTGCGTCATGGGCGGCGCCATTCTCTGCGACATGATCCTCGGTGCCGTGGCGGGTGGGTCCATCCCGCTGATCTTCCGCGCCCTGGGGCGCGATCCGGCCCAGGCGTCAAGCATCTTCCTCACCACGCTTACCGACGGCGCGGGCTTCTTCATCTTTTTGGGCCTTGCCTCGCTGTTCCTGTTCTGAGAAACGCCGCTCTGGACGAGAGCGGCGGCCGGCGGTAACATGAAAGCGCCGGCCGCGGGGCGCGGCGTGGTTGCCGCGGCCGTGTTCATGGCGCGAGGATATGCGTATGGCGTTTTCCCGCATGGCAAGGGGGCTGCTCATGGGTGCCCTTGCGTTCGTCTGTCTGGGTGGCGCCCTGTGGGGCTGGAAGCTCTATGAGGGCCGCCATGGCAATGGCCTGACCCTGTACGGGAATGTGGACATCCGGCAGGTGGATCTCGGCTTTCGCGTGGGCGGCCGCATCGCGTCCGTCCTTGTGGACGAGGGCGATGCCGTGACCGAGGGCCAGCCCCTGGCCCGTCTGGATGCCGATCTGCTGCTCCAGCAGCGGGATCAGGCGGCGGCCGTGCTGGCCGGGCGAAAGGCGGATCTGGCGCGCCTTGAGCGCGGCTACCGCACGGAGGAGATCGCCCAGGCCAGGGCGCAGGTGGCGGCGGCGCGGGCCGTGGCGGAAAATGCGGCCATCAACCTGCATCGCGTCTCCAGCATGCGCGCCAGCAACGCCATCTCGCAGAAGGAACTGGACAATGCCCGCGCTTCCGACCGCGAGGCCGCGGCGCGCCTGCGTTCCGCCCAGGATCAGCTCGACATGCTCCTGTCCGGCTACCGTGAAGAGGATGTCCTTGCCCAGCGCGCGGCCGTGGCCGCCGCCGAGGCCGAACTGCGCCATGCGGAGATCCAGCTGGCGGACGGCGTGCTCCATGCGCCGCAAAAGGGCATTGTTCTCACACGGGCGCGCGAGGCCGGGGCCATCGTCCAGCCGGGGCAGACCGTCTATACCCTCACGCTCACCCATCCGGTGTGGCTGCGCGCCTATGTGGACGAGCCGGAGCTCGGCAGGATCGCGCCGGGCATGGCCGTGCGCGTGGCGGTGGATGCCGCGCCGGGCAAGACCTTTCCCGGCACGGTGGGCTTCATCTCGCCCACGGCGGAGTTTACGCCCAAGACCGTTGAGACGCGCGAAGTGCGCACAGCCCTGGTTTACCGCCTGCGGATCCGGGCCGAAGATCCGGAAAATGTCATGCGCCAGGGCATGCCCGTGACCATTTTTGTGGACCCCGCCGCGCCATGAATCCCGCGCCCGCGGCAGCGTCCGCGCTTTCCGGCGTTGCGGACGCCCCGGCCGTCGTCATTGACGGCGTGCGTATGACCTTTGGCGCGGGCAGGGCCCGGACCGAAGCGCTCAGGGGGGTCACGGCGCGCATTCCCGCCGGGCGCATCACCGGGCTTGTGGGCCCCGACGCTTCGGGAAAAACGACCCTCATGCGCCTTCTGGCCGGGCTCATGGTGCCCACGGGCGGCACACTCCGCATCTTCGGCCTCTCCCCCGACGAGCTTTTGCGGCGCGACCCCAACAGCATCGGCTACATGCCGCAGCGCTTCGGCCTGTACGAGGATCTCAGCGTCATGGCGAACCTGCGGCTCTACGCCAGCCTGCGCGGCGTGGCGGAAGAGGCGCGCGAGGCGCTTTTCCGCAGGCTGCTCGCCTTCACGTCGCTCGAAGCGTTCACGGAGCGCCTGGCCGGGCGGCTCTCCGGCGGCATGAAGCAGAAACTGGGCATTGCCTGCGCGCTCCTGGGCGCGCCGCGTCTGCTTTTGCTCGACGAGCCCGGCGTGGGCGTCGATCCCCAGTCGCGCCGGGAATTGTGGCGCATGGTGCAGGAGCTCAGCACCGGCGGCATGACCGTGCTCTGGTCGACCTCCTATCTGGACGAGGCCGAACGCTGCCCCGGCGTCATCATGCTCGATGCCGGAACAACGCTCTTTGCCGGGCCACCGGAGGAGCTCACCCGCCGCGCGGAGGGCCGCGTTTTTCTCCTGCGTGACGCGACGGGCGCCGGGAATGGCGGCAACGCGCACCGGGAGGCGCTGGCATACTGGAGCATGCGACCGGGCGTCATTGATGCCCTTATCCAGGGCAGTTCCCTGCGGGTGGTGCTGGCGGCGGACGCGCCGGACACGGTGCGGGAGGAAGTGATGGCGCGGGGGGGCAGGCCCGTGCCGCCGCGCCTGGAGGACGCCTATCTCGGCGCGGTGGGAGGCATCGACAAGCGTCCTTCGCCCTATGGGCGCCTGCCGCAGGCGGGAGCCGCCGGAACGGGGGCATCCGGCACTTCCGGAACGGCCGCGCGCATCGTCGCCAACAGGCTGACCAAGAAATTCGGGGACTTTGTGGCCGCCCGCGATATCAGCTTCGAGGTGCGCGCCGGGGAGATCTTCGGCCTGCTGGGGCCCAACGGCGCGGGCAAGTCCACCACGTTTCGCATGCTCTGCGGCCTGTCGCGCCCCAGTTCGGGAGACTGCGCCGTGGACGGCGTGGATCTGCTCCGTTCCGGCAGCGCCGCGCGCACGCGCCTGGGCTACATGGCGCAGAAATTTTCCCTCTATCCCGACATCACGGTCTGGCAGAACATCACCATCTTCGCGGACCTCTACGGTCTGGACGCCGGAAGGCGCGACGCGCTCTTGCCCGTGCTGGCCGATGCCCTGGACCTCACAGGCTGGCTCAGGGCCCGCACGGCCACGTTGCCCCTGGGCCTCAAACAGCGCCTGGCCCTGCTCTGCGCCACGCTCCACGAGCCGCCGGCGCTGTTTCTGGACGAGCCGACCTCCGGTGTGGATGTGCGTACGCGGCGCGATTTCTGGAAGCATATCTCGGCGCTCACGGCGGCGGGCGCGGCGGTGCTCGTGACCACGCACTTCATGGAGGAGGCGGAATACTGCGACCGCATCGCCCTCATCTACCGGGGTTCCATGATCAGCGTGGGCACGCCGGACGAACTCAAGTCCTCGGTCACGGACAGGCCCGACCCCACGCTGGAGGACGCGTTCATCGCCCATATCGAGCGCTATGACCGGGAGCATCCGCTCTGACACGCGGGCGGCGTGTGGCGGGTGTTGTGCGGTTCAGCGCCGGAGGACTCGCCCGCGCGGGCAGGGTTTTGCTCGACTTCCGGCCCCGTGTCCGCTATCCTGCGCCCGTTGTGGCGCCTGCCGCCCGGCATCGCCTCCAGGGCATGCCGGCCGGGACGGGAACCGCCGAATCACTTCCAGAGGATCAGAGACATCGCCATGTTTTCGCTGTTCACCTATATGGCGCTCATTGTGGGCGTCAACTGGGTCTTTGCCATTACGCCGATGCTGGAACTGCCCAGCGGAGAGTTCTGGTCCCCGGCATCGCTCATCGTGGGCTTTGTCTTTGTGGTGCGGGATTTTGCCCAGCGCCGCGTGGGGCATCACATTCTCTGGGCCATGCTCGTGGGCTGCGCTGTAAGCTGGTGGATGGCGTCCCCCCAACTGGCCGTGGCGAGCGCCGCGGCCTTCGCCGTGGGCGAACTTGGCGACTGGGCGCTTTTCACCTTCACCCGCAAGCCGTTCTCGCAGCGCATCCTCATTTCCAGCCTGCTGGGCGCGCCGCTGGACAGCCTGGTGTTTCTGCTCATCATCGGCATTGCCTCGTCCGAGGGCATTGTGGCCATGAGCCTGTCCAAGCTGGCGGGCGCCTTTGTGGTCTTTTTCCTGGTGCGCCGCCGCGAGCGCCGCGAGGCGCTTCTGGCCGACGCCTCCGTCTGAGCGCGTCAGAGCGTTTTCGCAATGGAGTTGAGTTAACCGTATAATACAGTGAAATACTCCATAAAAATATTTTTATGGAGTATTTCTCCCAACTCAACTACTACCCTCTTTCTGGCTTTCAGAGGACTGTATCAGCCTTCATCAACCAGTCTCCTTCGGCATTTTCATTCGCATCCGCCTCGCGGCGCAGAGATCGGCGTTCGCAAGGGGCGTCGCAGCCTCATCCGCGTTTTTCTCTCTTGGGCAGTTTCAGAACAGACACAACCAACTCGGCATCCAGCATGGACTTTCCCCGCTGATCGAGATCGACGGCAAGGGAAGAACAGGGGCGGCACAGCCGCCCCATATCCTTCACCACTCGCAGAACGCTCCCAGCATCCGGCACGGGAGTGTTGGCCTCTGCTCAAAAACCAACGCCCTGGGGGATCGGCAGGAGAGACCGCACCTCATGCATCACTGATCCGCTCGATTTTGAAGAATACTGGCCGCAACCCATCCGTGCAGCAGACATATTGCAGACCATCCCGAAAACGGATGAAATGCGCTCCCATCTGCATCCCCATGATGATGGCAGAAAGATCCATCCATGCCCATTCGCAGGGGAAGTTTGCGGGCTTGTTGCCCGTGCTGTCCACAATGAAGCTCTGCCCCTCCTGGAACTTCTGGCAGACAGGCTGCGCATCGGCCACCACGCCTTCGGGCATGGACGGATATATTTCCGTGGTGGTCATCCGCCTCAGGACGGTGATCTTTACCGGCTTTCGCACATTGCCCCTGACAACTTCTTCCATTTCTCCCTCCTTGTTTGGGGGTTCCTGATGCCGCCATGTGCGCTCTCTCCCATGGCGGCCACACGCCGGTGGTACGCGCGACAAACGGGAAACGCCACGCTACTTCAGGCAGCCGATCTCGCGATAGTACCTGGCCGCCCCCGGATGAATTTCGATAGGCAGCCCCTTGCACATATTCTCGGCGGTAATGTTGTTCCAGCCCGGAAAGGCGAGGCCGATCTCCGACGCGCCCAGATGCAGGGCTTTAGCCAGCTTGTAGGCCACCTCGTCAGGAATGTCGGCATTGATGATCAGGCCGTTTGTGGAAGCGAACGTCGTCAGATCCCGGTCGATATGGCCGCCCAGATGCCCCTTGGGGATGACCGCGGCCACCACTCCCGGATGCCTTGCAACCAGTTTTTCCACCACATCGGGCGCAATGGGCAGAAACCTGATGTCCGTCGTCTTGAGAACTTCCTGATACTTCGGCGGGAAACTGCTGCTGGAGGTATCCAGCTCCAGATCCAGTTGGCGGTTCTGGAGCAGGGCCGTGGCCTCGTTCTTATTAAGCGGCAACAGCTTTCCGCCCCAGGATTCGATAGTCTTTCTGTCAACGCCGTAGCCATCCAGAAGCCAGCGGCTGAACAGCTCCGCATAGCCGCCGGGCTTGCTGCCCAGATTGATCCGGGCCCGTGCCTTGTCTCTGATCATCTGTTCAATGGATTCGATGCCGCTCCCTTCGGGGATGCCGACAAACTGGTAGGAAAGATCGTTGAAATTGGCGAGGCCCAGAATGGCCTGCGGCTTTTTGTAGGGCTCGCTCCCCTCCACTCCGGCCGCCATCAGCGCAACGCAGGTCACGCCCACCTGGCTTTTTCCCTGACTGACATGAACGACGTTGGCTGTGCCCACGCCGGGAAAGACCGTGGCGTTCAATTCGGGAAACAGGGAATTGATGACCTTGGCATATGCGCCCATGCCCACATACCACGGGCCGCCGGGAGGCGCCGCCGAGATGCTGATTTGGGTCTGGGCGTGGGCCGCGTTCGCAAACACGAGCATGATTGCCGCAAGCAGCATGAGCATTCGTTTCATCATCGTTTCCTCCTTGTGGGTGAAAGGGCGCTATTCCTGGGTTTCCAGCGCAGTCGCTCCCGCGCCGCCGGAAGCCATGCGGCCGCGGAACAACTGCTCAATGATGACAAAAATGAGGCATGCCGCGCCGGCCAGATCCGTCTCCACACCGGGAAAAATCAGACAGAGCCCGGAAATCAGCAGCAAACCCCGCTCCCAGAGCGCGCACGGACGCAGACACCAGCCCTGCAGCGCACCGGAAAGGCCGATGGTGCCCGCAATGGCGCTGACGGACGCCAACAGGATCTCTGACGGACTGCCCATGAGCAGTAATGCCGGTTCATAGACAAAAAAGACGGGCAGGATGAAGGCCACAAGGCCGAGTTTCATGGCCACAAAGCCCGTACGCATGGGCGGGCTGCCCGCAATGGCCGCGCCTGCATAGGCCGCCAGGCATACCGGCGGAGTTATGAAGGAAAGCACCGCGTAATAGAACACAAACAGATGCGCCACCACTACCGGCACTCCCATCTTGATCAGCGCCGGCGCCGCGAGCGTAGCCACAATGATATAGGCCGGAACCGTGGGCATGCCCATGCCAAGAAGGAAACTGACAGCCATGATGATCAGGAGCAGCAGAAACAGATGATTGCCCGCGAGCACGGTCACGCCTTCAAGAAATTTCAGTCCGATACCGGTATAAGTGATGGTGCCGACCACAATGCCGGAACAGGCGCAGCAGGCGACGATCAGCAGGGAATTTCGTGAGGCGAGATAGAGGGATCCCAGAAAATTTCGCAGTGAGAATCTGGTGTCCCGCCTGAAACAGGAAAGAATGATGACGGAAAGCGTTGCCATATTGGCGCAGAGCGTCACACCCCAACCGGCAGCGATCATATAGATGAGCACAGCGAGCGGCAGGAGGAAATACAGGCGTCCCGCAATGTCGCGCATGCGTTTCACATAGCGGGGATCCATATAACCGAGGCCATGCTTTCTTGCCTCCATGTGGATCATCACATACAGGGCCAGATAATAGAGGATGGCCGGCAAAAGTGCGCACCTTGCCACGTTAAGATAGGTGGTATCGGCAAGCTCGGCGAGGATGAAGGCAGCCACCCCCATGACCGGCGGCATGAGCTGCCCGCCGGTGGAGGCCACAGCCTCCACCGCACCGGCAAATGCGGGATTGTAGCCGCAACGCTTCATGAGCGGGATGGTAAAAACGCCCGTGGTGTAAACATTGCCCGCCGAAGATCCGGAAACCGTTCCAAACAGGGCGGAGGCAAAGATTGCCACCTTTGCCGGGCCCCCCTGGGACTTGCGGGTCAGGGCGCAGGCAAGATCCATGAAGATGGAACTCATGCCGGAACGTTCAAGAAACGCCCCGAACAGGGTAAAGGCGAAGAGAACCGTGCAGGAGAGCTGAAGCGCCGGGCCGAGGATACCGTCCGTCTGGATGGTCATGCAGTCCACAAGGTTTTCCAGCGTGGCCGGCGGATGCGAAATCATGGGCGGCAGCCGGTCACCGAACAGGAAGTACAGAAGCGCCGCTCCGGCAATGATGCAGAGCGGCAGCCCCGTGGTGCGTCGCGTGATCTCCATGGTGAGAAGAATGAGGGCGCAGCCGAGCCAGACAGCGGTCAGCGGCACATCGTCCGTATAGGCGAAACGTTCGTCAAGGAGCGCCTCATTACTGATGACAAACCAGGTGATGACAGCCGCCGAAGCGAGCGCAAGCAAAAGATCCAGCAGAATGAAGATCCTGTTCTCTTCCTTTCCCTCCCCGGCCTTGATGGCAGGGACGGTAAGGAAGGTGAGCACCATGGCGAAACCCAAAAAATCCAGCGTGAGAATGGAATTGCTGAGATACAATATCCCGGAGGTGAACAGACACTGAAACACAGCCATGCCGATGCCAACGGGAAGCGCCAGCCTCACGAGCATGGCCCTGCTAAGAAAACCGGCGAGCATGTTCTCCTCCCTTATGTTGTCGGAAGCGGAGCTTCGTGACCGGCCGGGGCAAGGTGGCCGTCTCGCTGTTCAAGATGCAGGAGACGCGCGGCATTGCCGTAAAGGAGTTTGGGGAGCACTTCCGGCCTGAACAGTGTCTTGAATTGCTGCACGCAGGAGAGCGGCAGGAACGGATAGGCCGATGCGTAGAGCAGGCGATCCTGCATATAGGAATTGGCCGCGGTCACATAATCCTGCCAGCCCGGCTGATTGAAAAGGTAGAGATCCGGCGAAAGCCAGATGTTCGGCTGGAAAAAGCACACGCCAAGCACCTGCTGCACCCAGGGCCATCCGCCGTGCGAAACGATGAAATCAATGCCGGGGAAATCGGCGGCGATTTTGTGGATGATGCGCGGGAAGCTGTAATCCACGTTGGGGCCCGCATTGCCGCCCAGCATCACCATGACAGGCACGCCATGCTTTTCGCAGGCGGCATAGATGGGATACAGAAGCGCATCGTCGCCAAACATGGCGGGCCGCGTGGCGCCCGGTTCCAGCACCACACCCGAAAGCGGCCCGTCAAGCACCATGCGCTCCAGTTCCCGCAGCGACCAGCGCCAGTCCTGGTGGTTCAGGCCCGCAAAGCCGATGAAACGGCCGGGGTAGGTCTCCAGCAGCTTCACCAGAACATCATTGCTCATGCCGCCGGCGAAATGGGCCGCGCGCCCGGTCGCCACACCCATGTCAATGCCGTTGGCATCCATCTCGGCAAACAGGGCCGTCATGGATTCCTTCGCCACCGAGGGCGGAAGCTCCTCGCCGATATTGGCCGCGTACGCCCGACAACGATCCCTGTTCTTGTACATGCCGAGATTCAGATACTCGCTGAAGGGCGGCCGGAGCCGGAAATCTATGATCATGGATCCCTCCGCAAAAATATTCCCTTGTGCGCCGTGCCGGGTGTCTGCCGGAAAACCGGTTCAGCGGCAAAAATTGGCGCGCACCCGTTTTTCATATACCGGTTTCGGCAACTGTGATGCCTCAAGCACTTTCATGATCCAGGCCAGGTTGCCGCCAAGCACGCGCATGGTCTGCACACCCTCGGCATCCTGGGCCAGGAATTCTTCGGGTTTCCAGCCAAAGACGATGTTCCAGTATTGGCTGTTCACCGTCAGCAGATTGGAACAGTTGAGGTAGTTGCCAAGCTGCTGCGCCGCATTGATGGCCCCGGCGCGCCGGCAGACGGCGATGGTGGCGGCGGGCTTGGGGCCCCAGCCCTCAAGATGCTCGGTGGCATAAAGCAGGCGGTCAAGGACGGCCTTGAAGGTTCCGGGTATCCCCATATAGTGGACAGGGCAGCCCAAAACCAGAGCGTCATAGTCCGGCAGGGATTCGATGAGCGTATTGACGATATCCTTGTGGACGCAGCGATGACCGTTGGTCCGGCATTTGCGGCAGTCCAGACAGCCAGCCACGGGCCTGGCGCCTATGTGGACGATGTCCATGCCGATGCCGTTCTTTTCCAGTTCCTCCCCGACAAGGCTGAGCGCCTGCCAGGTCACTCCCTTTGCATTTTGGCTTCCGTTGAGTGCCAGCGCTTTCATGGTTCCTCCTTTGTGGAGTGCCGGACAGTGCATGAACCGTCCAAGGCTGATGCCTTGTCCGTTTCCCAATTCCACGATTGTCCCAATCTACGGATTCGTGAACGGGATGACCAAGACTTTTTTTATATGTCGCATATAGGCAAAACCTATTGCGACCGCAGTGAAAGGAGGAGAGGGCGCAGGCGGAGAAAGGATATGCCGTGAGGCAATCCCCGTTCTTGACAACCGGGGTTTGAGAGGAGCGTCCTGGTTCCGCCCTTCCCCGGACGGGTCAGGACATGCGGCGGGGAAAGGGTTCGCTCCAAACCAGCGCTATGTGGGCCACTGTTCCTTGAGCAATTCAATGACCGCATTCGCCTGGGGCGAAAGATACGCCTCCTGCAGGTAGGCGACCACCGGCTGAAAGCGCACATAATGCTCAATGACGCGGATGGGGAAATCATGGGGCCGGTCACGCGGGATTTCGGTATCAGGCATGATGGCGACCGCGGGCGTTGTATAGAGCAGCTCAAAAAGCAGCCAGGGCATCTGGGTATCCAGAATGATCCTCGGCTTCAGCTCCCTGGTCTGAAAGGCGGCGATGATGGGACGGAATCCGTCGGAATCCGCCCAGCGCCGGGAAAAGAGCAGGGGATAGGCGGCCAGCGCGTCAAACGAGATTTCCTCTCCTGCGGGTGGCGGTGGCACAAGATGGGAAAAGACCGCCGCCAGACGCTGCTGCGGCAGATTGAACAGCTTGCAGTTGTTGTTGACCAGATTCAGCTGCAGGATGGCCAGTTCCACCTCGCGTTCCTGGAGGTAGCGCTCCACTGTGGGCGAATCCGCGATGACCGTGCGACAGGAGATGCCGGGATAGCGTCTGACGAGTTCAGGCACAATCTTCTGAAAAAACGAAACACAGTGGGAGCCGATACCGATGCGCACGCTGCCCCGGCATTTCTCCGCCGCGTTACGCACGCTTTCCACAAGGCCTTGCGCATGCGTGAGGATCTGGCGGCATTTGTCATAAAGCAGCCGCCCTTCGGCCGTCACTTTCCAGATGCCCGATGTGCGAAGGATAAGGGGGCAGCCGATTTCCTGCTCTATTTCCTTCAGCCGCATGGAAAGCGGCGGCTGGCTCAGATTGAGCCGTTTGGCGGCCTTGCTTATCTGACCTTCCTCGATGATGGCGCAGAAACACTCCATGCTTTTCAGATCCATGTTCCCTCCGCCCGGCATGCCGACTTGCGTCAGTTCATGTATTGGCCTCCGCAGACATCCAGAGTGCATCCGGTGGTATAGGTGGCCCCTTCCAACAGGAAGGCGATGGCCTCGGCGGCCTCTTCCGGAGTTCCCAGCCGGCCCATGGGCACACGCCGGGCCACGGCCTCCCTGTTGGGCAGCATGCGCGTGTCAATGGGGCCAGCGGCCATGCAGTTGACCCGAATATTCTCCGCCGCCAGTTCAAAGGCGAGTCCTTTCGTGAAGGCGAGGATGGCCGCCTTGCTCACGGCATAGGCCACTTTGCCGTGGCCCGGACTCGTTCCGGCTCCGGAAAAACCCCGGCGTCCGGCCGTAGAGCTCACGAAAACGATGGCGCCGCCTCCGTTGGCGCGCAAGACGGGCACAACGGCTCTGGCCAGATAAAATGTGCTGTCCAGATTATTGTGCAGGATACGCTCCCAGAAATCCGGCTCCATGTCCGCCACAGCCGGCGCGGGCGTGGGATTTATGGCCGCGCAATGCACGAGGCCCGCCACACGGCCTCTGGCCGCGGCGGCCGCCACCAGCCGGGCGCACGCTTCCGGGTCGCTCACGTCGCACTGAAGGAACTCCCCCTCCGTTTCCGACAAAGCCTCAACAGCGGGCGGCGTGCGGAAATAGGTACCCGCGATGTAATAGGTATTTCGCAAAAGCCGTGCCGTGGCAAGCCCTATGCCCGTGGCCGCCCCTGTGACGATGATGACCTTTCTCATGATCTCCGTTCCTCCCCGGCCTTTCAGCGCCGGGTGCAAAAAGGTTTCATGCGCTAGCTTTCCAGTATCATCCCATCAACCGGAGCGCATATATATTTTTCATCTGCCGGGCATTTGGTGATACTATGACGGGAGAGGCCGGAGCCGGCATAAGCCGGACGACAAAAACGATTCAGGCTAGAAGTCGTTTCATAATTCGTATGAAATGACTTCTAACGCCAGACGAGAGTCTGGCGCGGCGCAAAAAGCGCCGTGGATGAGCCAGAAATCACATTTTTGGGCGAATGATCCCGCAAAAATTCTTCGCAGAATTCTGTGCAGAATTTTTGCAATCAGACACTAGAATCCCGCCAGGCCCGCCTGCGCCGCCTCGTCGGCATAGAGGGCGGCGATGCGGGCGGCATAGGCCGCGAAGCGGTTTTCCAGAATGGCCT
>CAZNXQ010000040.1:2784-15402 GCA_964576895.1 uncultured Desulfovibrio sp. | reverse complement strand
CTTTGAGCAGGCATATCTGCTGTTCTGTGACCCCCAGCAGCAACCTTGTATTCAAAAAGCGTACCACCATGAGCCCCTTGCGCGGCCCAAGCGGCATCTGCGCTTCCATGACGAGCGCCCCGCGCGGCAATGCGCCGGGCCGGGGAAGGAAGCTGAAACGGCCATAACGCCGCACCAGCCAGAGCACCAGCCACAGCGCCGCCAGCAGCAGACAGAGGATGCCTACGGCCTGCACATAGCCGCTCCAGCTGAAGGCCGTCTGCCCCAGCCCGGATGCCGTGCCCGTCGCGGCGGGGGCCACCTCCGCCGCCCGCGCAAAGGCCATATCGGAGGCGGCGTCCACCGATTCGCCCAGCGCCCGGCCTGCCAGGTCCAGCCCCCGGATGATCTCCCCGGCGGCGGCGCGAACCGTGTCGCCAATGGCGGCCGCGCTCGCGGGGTCGCCTCCGACGCCCTGAACGGCGGGCGCAACGACATCCACAACGCCCGGAGCCGGGGATACAGTATCCGCGAGCCCCCGCACGGAATGTCCGGAAAGGCCGTCGGGCAGCGCGACGTCCGTCCGCATGTCAGCCAAGCTGCTTCACCCGCTCGATGGGGCTGATGATATCCGTCAGGCGCACGCCAAACTTTTCATTGATGACCACGGCCTCGCCGCGCGCCACCAGCTTGCCGTTGACATAGACTTCCAGAGGTTCGCCCGCGAGCTTGTTCAACTCCACCACCGAACCCTGGCCGAGCTGGAGCAGTTCGTTGATCAGCAGGCGCGTGCGCCCCAGTTCCGCCGACACGTCCAGCGGGATGTCGAGAATAAAGTCCAGCTCGCGCTTGAGCTTGTTATCGCGCGGCTGGCGGGACATTTCCGTCATGTCCTGAAAATGCGCGTCCTGCGCCTGGGAGCCGAAAGAACCGCCATTGGGATTGGTCCCCGCGCCGGAGGCCGCATTGCCGAAGGTGGCGGGTCCGCGTTCCTCCTCTTCCGCGGCCAGGGCGTCGGCCCACTGCGCCGCAAGGGCCTCGTCGTCCGGGCTGCCGCCGGCGGCGCCTCCTTCCGGGGCGCCTTCGGCCGCCGCCGCTGTGGCCGCTTCAAACGGATCCGGCTGGTCGCCGCCATCCTCTTCAAGCTGTGCCGCCCACTGCGCGGCCAGGGCTTCCTGATCGTCCTGCGCCATGTTCAACCTCGTGCGAAGCTTATTCCACAACAAAATCCGTCAGATACACCCGGACGACGCGCTGCGCGCCAAGGATCTGATTGAGCCGCGCCGCGATCTCCGCCTTGAGCAGCACCTTGCCGTCCGGCGTGGCGATGTCCCCATAGGATTTCCCGGCCAGCAGCATGATGACCGCATCGCGGATGCGCGCGCTGTGCGCCTTGAGCTCGGCGGAGACATCCGAGTTGACCTCCACTTCCATGCCGAGCTTGAGATAGCGGCGGCCGCCGGGATCGGAAAGATTGACCGTCACCGGAGGCAGCGGCAGGACCATGCCGCTGCTGCGCGGCAGATCGCTTTGCCGCTCTATGCGCGCCCCGGCCGCTGGCGATTGCTGGGCCTGGCCCGGCGCGCCGGGGGCCGAAGCAGGCGCCGGAGCGCCCTTGGCCGCATCCGGGGCGGGTTCAGCGGCAGGCGCGGGGGTTTCCGCGGCGGGCGTGCGCAAAAAGAGCCACCAGTACGCGCCGAGGCCCGCGCCGCCGAGCGTCATCAGCAGTATCGCCAAAATAATGACAATGCGCTTGATACGAGATTTCTTGCGGGGCTTTTCCGCCTGGCCTTCAGGCAGGGCCGCCGCTTCCTTGTCCTTGGCCGCCATGGGTATCCTCTCTGCAAACTTCGGGCGCGGAACGCGCGCCGTCCCCGGAATATCCTATGCAGGCTTCATGCCACGGGCGCGCCCATCTTCACCGGACGCGGCCCGAAAATGTCTGTCCCGATGCGGACGATGGTGGCGCCCTCAGCCACCGCCGCCGGGAAATCCCCGCTCATGCCCATGGAAAGCTCCGGCAGCCCGATGCCGAGGCGCGAACGCAGATCCTCGCCAAGACGGCGCAGGCGCGCAAAGTACGGCCGCGCCGCATCCCCGGCGTCAAAGACCGGGGGCAGGCACATGAGCCCGCGCAGTTCGAGATGCGGGCACCTGGCAAGCACATGCTCCGCAAGGGCGGCGGCGTCCCCGATCATGACCCCCGCCTTTTGCGGCTCCTCCCCGATATTGATCTCCATGAGCACCGGCTGGAGCGCCCCGGACTCCGCCAGGCGCCGCTCCAGCGCATCGGCCAGTTTGACGGAATCAAGCGTGTGGATGAGCGCAAAGGCTCCGGCCACCTGCGCGGCCTTGCGGCTTTGCACATGGCCGATCATGTGCCAGCGGATACGGCCCGCGAAGGGTTCCCGCGCCAGTTCGGCGCGCTTTTCCAGGGCTTCCTGCACATAATTCTCGCCGAAATCCACCTGTCCGGCACCGGCAACGGCCGCCACGTCCGCGGCGGGATGGAATTTGGAAACCGCCACCAGGAGGACATCTTCGGGCCTGCGTCCACACGCGGCGCAGGCCTGCCCCAGCCGTTCCCGCACCCGGCCAAGGCGCGCGGCAAGCTCTTCCGGCTTCATTCCCCACCCCCGCCTGACGCCTGCTCCAGCTCGCGGAGAAAGGCCGCGTCTTCCGTCCAGTTTTCCCGCACCTTGACCCAGAGTTCCAGATGCACCTTGCCGTCCACGAGTTCGCGGATCTCCCGGCGGGCCTCGCTGCCGATCTTCTTGATGCCGCTGCCGCCCTTGCCGATGACCATGGCCTTGTACATGGGGCGCGCCACATAGATGACGGCGTGGATGACCGTAAGGCCGCGCTCCGGGTCCTCCTGCCAGCTTTCCACATCCACGGCCACGCCGTAGGGCACTTCCTGATGCAGGTAGAGGAAGAGCTTTTCACGGATGATCTCGGCGGCCATGAAACGCAGGGAGGCTGTGGAAATCTGGTCCTCCGGAAACTGTGCCGGCCCCACGGGCAGACGCGACGCAATGAGCGTCCGCAGTTCGACGAGGCCATCCCCGTTCTGCGCGGAAACAGGAAAGATCTCGGCGCCGGGCCAGAGCTCGTGCGCCCTGGTGAGCAGGGGGAGCATGCGGCTCTTGTCCGCGAACAGGTCCACCTTGTTGGGCACGACGATGGTGGGGCGGTCGTCCGCGGCAATGGCCTCGCCCAGGGGGGCGAGATCGCGCTCAAGAAATTCCGGATGGCGGATATAGAGATGGGCGTCAAGCACCAGAAGGACGACATCCGCCTGGTTGAGGCTCTGCCAGACGGCCTGGATCATGGTCTTGCTCAGGCGGCCGCGCAGCTGGGCCATGCCCGGTGTGTCCATGAAGATGATCTGGGCTTCGGCATCGGTGAAGATGCCCACGATCTGGTTGCGCGTCGTCTGCGGCTTGGGTGTGACGATGGTGACTTTCTGGCCGAGCAGGGCGTTCAGCAACGTGGATTTTCCGGCATTGGGCGGCCCGGCGAGGGCAACCCAGCCGCAACGGTATTCCGCTGCTCCGGAACGGGGGGATTCGCTCATCTCTCTCTCCTGGAACCGGCACCGCGCCGGTTCCCGCATGAGAGCATGTTTAGAGTTTTTTTACAATGGGAACCGGAGCCGCCGCCCGGACACCGGGATGCCGCGCCAGCGCGGGAAGAACGCCCGGCGGCCTCCAATATTCGTCCCGCGCCTGTCCGGCAGTGAGGACAGGCCACGGGACGACATCTTCCAGTGTCCATCTGTAAAAATTCTGCGCAGAATTTTTGCAGATGGACACGACAATCAGGCGCTAGCTGACGGCGCGGGCCTCCAGAGCGGCCACCGAGGGCAGCACCTTGCCTTCGAGCAGTTCCAGCGAAGCGCCCCCGCCTGTGGAAATATAGCCCATCCTGTCCGCCAGGCCATAGCCTTCCACAGCGGCCACGGAATCGCCGCCGCCCACGACCACGAACGCCTTGCTCCTGGCAAGCGCCTCGGCAAGGGCCTTGGTGCCCGCGCCGAACGGTTCGATCTCGAACGCGCCCACAGGCCCGTTCCAGACCACTGTGGCCGCGTCGGCCAGGATCTCTTCATACAGGGCCACGGTCTTGGGGCCGATGTCGAGGATCATCTCGTCGGCGGGCACATCGTCCACGGCATGGACGGTCGCCTTCTGCCCCGGTTCCAGCGCCCTGGCCGTCACCACATCCACAGGCAGCGGCAGGCGCTTGCCCTGGGCTTTCGCGTTCTCCATGATCTTTTTGGCTTCCGGCACCAGGTCCGGCTCATACAGCGACGCGCCCACGCTGTACCCCGCCGCGGCCAGAAACGTATTGGCAATGCCGCCGCCCACGATGAGGCTGTCCACCTTGGCGAGCAGGTTGTCGAGCAGGCCGAGCTTGGTGGAGACCTTGGAGCCGCCAATGACCGCCACGAGCGGCCGCGCGGGCTTGTCGAGCACCCTGGCGAAGGCCGCGAGTTCGGCCTCCATGAGCGGCCCGGCGCAGGCCACCGCGGCCTCGCGCACGGCGCCTTCCGTGGAGGCGTGCGCCCTGTGGGCCGCGCCAAAGGCGTCCATGACATAGACATCGCCCAGAGCGGCGAGCTTTTTGGCCAGAGCCGGATCGTTCTTCTTCTCGCCCTTGAAGAAGCGGATATTCTCCACCAGAACGACCTCGCCGGGCGCGGCCTTGGCCGCATCGGGCGACACGGCCAGACGCACCGGCACGCCCAGCAGCTTGCCGAGGTGGGCGGCCACGGGCTTGAGCGAATACTTTTCCTCAAACTCGCCTTCGGTGGGACGGCCGAGGTGCGAAAGCACGATGACGCCCGCGCCCTTGTCCAGCGCAAGACGGATGGTGGGGAGCGCCGCGCGGATGCGCTTGTCGTTGCTGATGACGCCATCCTTCATGGGCACGTTGAGATCCTCGCGGCTGACCACGGTCTTGCCCTTGCAGTCCACATCACGCAATGACTTGACGGCCATGATGCCTCCTTGGCCTTTTCAGGGCAGGCAGCGATTGCCTGCTCCGCGTTTTCAACTCCGCTGCCCGCGTCCCCATGGCGGCACGCCGCCAGCGGCTCAGGCAACCACAGGTTCCGGCAGTTCTCGAAAAACCGCTGTTTCGCGCCCGCAGGAGCGCCGCACGCGCATCCTTCTTCTCAGCGGGCGGATGCCGCGCCGCACCGCTCCAGCAGGGCAAGGGCCCGCGCGGTCACGTTGTCGGCGGTAAAGCCGAAGCGCTCGAAGAGCACCGCGCCGGGTGCGGACACGCCAAAGCCTTCCATGCCGATGATCTCGCCGTCAAGGCCCACATATTTGCGCCACCACGAGGGGGCCGCCGCCTCCACGGCCAGACGGCAGCGCACCGCCGACGGCAGGACGCTCTCGCGCCACGCCGCATCCTGGGCGTCAAAGACCTCGGCGCATGGCAGGGAAACCACTCGCACGCGCCTGCCCCGCGCGCCCAGCGTCACGGCCGCCTCCACGGCCAGGGCCGTTTCCGAGCCCGTCGCCATGAGGATGAGTTCCGGCTCGCCCGCGCACTCGCGCAGCACATAACCGCCACGGGCAATGGCCGCCACCTGGGCCTCGTCGCGCGAAAGCTGCGGCAGCTTCTGCCGCGAAAGGGCAAGGCAGGTGGGCGTGGCGGCGCTTTCCAGCGCCGACCGCCAGGCAACGGCCGTCTCCACGTCATCACAGGGCCGCCAGACATGGAGATTGGGAACCATCCGCAGGGTGGGGATCTGTTCCACGGGCTGATGGGTGGCGCCATCCTCGCCAACGCCGATGGAATCATGCGTCAGCACCCAGACAACACGCAGGCCCATGATGGCGGAAAGGCGCAGGGCGTTGCGCGCCTGGTCGGAAAAGGCCATGAACGTGCCCGCATAGGGGATGAAGCCCCCATGAAGGGCAAGGCCGTTCATGATGGCGCCCATGCCGAATTCGCGGACGCCGTAATACAGATAATTGCCGGCATACGACGCCGTGTCCAGCGGAACGGACGCCGCCGTCTGCGTGCCCACGGAGCCGGAAAGGTCCGCCGAGCCGCCCACCAGTTCCGGAACGGCGGGCACCAGCACCTCCAGCGCCTTGCGCGAGGCCACGCGCGTGGCTTCGGCCTTGTCCCCGGCTGTGGCCGCCGCCATGAGCCGGCTCACGATCTGCGGCCAGTCGTCCGGGAGCTCGCCAGCCATGCGCCGCCGAAACTCCGCGGCCAGTTGGGGATGCGCCGCGGCATAGGCGGCAAAGGTGGCCTGCCAGGCATCTTCCAGAGCCTTGCCCTGCGCGCGCGCATCCCAGGCGGCGCGGATATCGTCCGGAATCTCAAAGGGCGCCGCCGTCCAGCCCAGAGCGCGCCGCGTGGCCGTGGCCGCCTCCTCGCCCAGAGGCGCGCCGTGGCTTGCCGAAGAATCCTTCTTGGGCGAACCGAAACCGATATGGGTGCGGCAGATGATGAGCGCGGGCCGTTTCGTCTCCGCGCGGGCCTCGGCCAGGGCCGCGTCAAGGGCCGCGCCGTCATGGCCGTCCACCGGGCCGATGACCTGCCAGCCATAGGCCGCGAAGCGCTGCCCCACATCCTCGCAGAACCAGGCGTCCACCTTGCCGTCAATGGAAACGCCGTTGGCGTCGAACAGCACCGTGAGCTTGCCGAGGGCCCACGCCGCCGCCAGCGCGCAGGCCTCATGCGAAACGCCCTCCATAAGGCAGCCTTCGCCGCAGAAGGCATAGGTGCGGTGATCGACCACCGTATGCTCCGCCGTATTGAACCGCGCGGCAAGCAACGCTTCGGCCAGAGCCATGCCCACAGCCGAGGCGATGCCCTGGCCGAGCGGCCCGGTGGTCATCTCCACGCCCGGCGTCAGCCCGCGCTCGGGATGCCCCGGCGTGCGTGAACCCCATTGCCGGAAATTTTTGATCTCCTCCATGGGAAGGTCATAGCCTGTGAGATGGAGCACGGCATACAGCAGCATGGAGGCGTGCCCGTTGGAGAGCACAAAACGGTCGCGGTCGGGCCAGGCGGGATCGGCGGGATTGTGCCTGAAACCGTGCCGCCAGAGGGCTTCGGCCATGTCGGCCATGCCCAGCGGCGCGCCGGGGTGCCCGGAACGGGCCTTTTCGATGGCGTCAATGGCGAGGGCACGGATGGCATTGGCGCAGTCTCGGCGGCTCGGCATGGTCATTTTCCTTTTTGCTGGCTGGCGGGCACTCCATGCCGCCAGGCTTGCGCGGCGTCCAGGCCGGGGCGCCGCTGCGTCTGCGGGGAGGGGCGGGCGGCCGCGTCAAAGGCGGCAAGCCCGGCCGCATAGCTCGCGCTGCGGAAAAAGGCCGAGCCCGAAACCAGAATGTCGGCGCCCGCTTCCCAAAGCGCGGCCGCATTCTCCAGACAGACGCCGCCGTCCACTTCCACGGGGACGTCCGCTCTGCCCCAGGCATCAAGCGCTTCCCGCGCGGCGCGGACCTTGGCAACCGTCTGCGGAATGAAGGACTGCCCGGAAAAGCCTGGGTTTACCCCCATGATGAGGAGCAGATCCAGATCCGGCGCGAGCCAGCGGGCAGCGGCAATATCCGTGCCCGGATCCAGCGCGAGGCCGGCCCGCAGCCCAAGATCATGGATGCGGCCCAGGCAGCGCTGCGCATGGAGGACAGCCTCGGCATGGATAACCAGCAGATCCGCGCCCGCTTCCGCAAAGGCTTCAAGATACCGGCCCGCTTCCTCCACCATGAGGTGAACGTCAAAAAACAGGCCGCAACGGGGGCGCAGGGCCCTGATGACCGGCGCCCCAAAGGAGATGTTGGGCACAAAGGCGCCGTCCATCACATCCAGATGCAGCCAGGGGACGCCCGCGGCCTCCAGGGCGGCCACTTCCTCGCCAAGACGGGAAAAATCGGCGGAAAGCAGGGAGGGGGAAAGGATCATGACCTGCCCTCATCCGGCGGGACAAGAAGCGCGCGCACGGCCACGAGCTCCTGCCGGAGCATGCGCATGAAGGCGGGGTCCGGCACGGCGCTCACGCGCTCGGGCACGGAATCGTCCAGCACGGCGCTGCCCTCAAGAACGCGGCGCGCGCCCTCGATGGTCATGCCCTGCTCATGCAGGAGCTGGCGGATACGCCGCAACAGGGCGAGATGGCTTTCCGTATAGAGACGCTGGCCCTTGTCCGTGCGCAGGGGGGCCAACTGGGGAAACTCGCTTTCCCAGAAGCGCAGAACATGGGTCTTGAGGTTGAGCAGTTCGGCGGCTTCGCCGATACGGTAGGTCTTTTCCTTCACACCCCGTTCTCCCCGACGCGACCGGATGCGGCCCGGACATCTCCGGCATGTGCGCGGGCGCCCGCGCCCATGACGCGGAAACGCCACAGGTTCCGCAACTGCGCTAAATCCGGACGCCCAGCCGTTGCTTCAGGGATTCTGCCACCTTCTCCCGCACCTTGTCCACTTCCGCATCATTGAGGGTGCGGTCGGCATGGCGGAAGGTGAGGCGGAAGGTGAGGTGACGCTCAGCCGCGCCCTTGTCCGCCTCCGGCTCAAAGCAGTCCACCAGGGCCACATCCTCCAGCAGCGGCAGGCCAAGATCGCGCACCTGCGAAAGCACCTCGCCCACGGTCAGTTCGGGGCGGGCGATGACGGTAATGTCGCGGCGCACGGGAGGATAGACCGGCAGCGGCCGGAAGGTCACGGCCACCGCGTCATGGAGCCGACGCAGGAGCTCCAGATCCAGTTCCGCGAGCCAGACCGCCTTGCGCGCGTGGAATTCCCCGGCCAGGGCGGGCAGCACCCGGCCCATGACGCCCACGCGCTCGCCGCTGACGAGAATGTCCACGGCCGGGAGCAGGAAGGGATGCCCCTGCGCCGGGCGGCATTCCGGTTCCGGAAGATGGAGAAAGGCCAGCAGATGCCCGACGATGCCCTTGATGTCGGCATAGTCCATGTCCGCCTCGGCGTGCGGCCAGCCGGCCTCATGCCGTCGCCCGTAGAGCAGGATGCCCAGCATGCCCGTCTCGCGGGCCGTGGTTTCCGATGCGGCGTCGGCCTCAAACACGTTGGCAAGCTCGAAAAGGCGCAGCCCCTGGGCGCCCTGGGCCAGATTGTTGCGCAGATCCCGCAAAAGACCGGGGGCAAGGGCGGTACGCAACACATCCTGATCCGCCGAGAGCGGATTCATGATCGAAATGCGCCCCTCCCGTCCGAGCCGGAGAAAGTCCAGCTCCTCATGGCCCACAAAGCTGTAGTTGACCGCCTCGTTGAGCCCAAGCCCCGCGCCCCACCGGCGGATGCGCCCCCAGAAGGCAAAGCGCGATTCGGGCGCGCCGGCCGCATCCAGACGGCGGCGCAACGGCGGCAGGACGGGCTCAATGGAATCCAGCCCGTAGACGCGCCCCACTTCTTCCACCAGATCCGCCTCACGGGTGAGGTCGGGGCGCCACGAGGGCTGAATGGCCGTCCAGGCGTCCGGGGTGTCCCGCTCAACGGCGCAGCCCACGCCTTCCAGAGTGCGCGCGGCAAATTCGCGGTCAATGGCGACCCCCAGGAGGGCATCCGCGCGGGCAGGCCGGAAGGGAATGCGGCAAGGCGTGAAGGGGCGCGGTTCGGCCAGGGAAAGCCCCTTGCGCACAAAGCCACCGCCCAGGGAAACCATGAGGGCGCAGGCCCTGTCGAGGGCCCAGAGGGTCCGCCGCTGATCCACGCCGCGTTCAAACCGATACGAGGCTTCGGAGGTCAGGCCGAGCCGCCGCGACGTGACGCGGACGGACTGCGGCCGAAAGACCGCGCTCTCCAGAAAGATATTCCGGCTTTCGGGCGTGATCTCGGTATTCTGGCCGCCCATGACGCCCGCGAGGCCCACCGGACGCTCCGCATCGCAAATGCAGAGATCGCGGGCGGTGAGGACGCGCTCCTTGCCGTCAAGGGTGACGAAATGTTCCCCCTCGCCAGCGGTGCGCACCACGATGCGCCCCCCCCTGAGCTTGTCCAGATCAAAGGAATGGAGCGGTTGCCCGCATTCAAACAGGATATAGTTGGTGACATCCACGATATTGGAAATGGCGCGCACGCCCACGGCATGGAGCCGATAGCGCAGCCGCAGGGGCGACGGCGCCACGCGCACGCCGGAAATGACGCGCCCGGCATAGAGCCAGCAGAGTTCGGGGTCGGCAATATCCACCGGCACTTCGCAGGCCGGCGCCGCGTCGTCCATGATGAGGGGAAGTTCCGGCACGCTGAACGGCAGGTGGAACGCCATGGCCGTTTCGCGCGCAAGACCGAGGACCGAAAGACAGTCCGCCCGGTTGGGCGTGATGGAAATATCCAGCACTTCCCGGTCCAGTTCCAGGGCATCCACCATGCGCGCGCCGGGGAGGAGCGCCTCAGGCAGCACCAAGATGCCGTCGTGCGCGTCACTCAGGCCAAGCTCGCGCTCGGAGCAGATCATGCCCATGGAAGGCTGGCCGCGCAGCTTGGCCTTCTTGATGATCATGCCATCCGGCAGGCGCGTGCCCACGAGGGCGACGGGCACCTTCTGCCCGCCGGCCACATTGGGCGCGCCGCACACGATGTCCAGCAGTTCGCCCTGCCCCACGTCCACCTTGCAGCAATGCAGATGGTCGGAATCGGGGTGCGGCACGCATTCCACCACATGCCCGACCGTAATGCCGGCGATGGCGTCAAACGGCCGGACAATGTCCTCCAGCTCAAGACCGAGCATGGTCAGCCTGTCGCCGAGCGCCTCGGCGGAACCCTCATACGGCGTGAATTCGCGGAGCCAGGAAAGAGAAAGCAGCATGACGACATCCTTGCCGGGGACAGGGAAAGAACGGGCGCCCGCCGGGAACCGGCTGCCGCCGGGCGCGCGGTACCAGCACTATTTTTTGAACGTCCAGACCGGCGGCTGGTTTTCCGCCGCGGGGTCGGGCAGGGGGGGCACTTCGGCCTTTCCGCCATAGCCCCCGTAGGCGCCCGCGCGCGGCCGCTTGCGCGGCGTCTTTTCGGGCGGCTGCCGCTCGTCGAGCGTATTGCCGTAGGCGTCCGTATAGCCCATGCCCCCCTCGGCCGTGCGCGAAGGCGCATTGCCGGGCATGGTTTCCAGCGGACGCGGCCCTCCCGGCGGTTCCATGCCCGAATGGCGGGGGCTCAGGGCCGAACGCGCCTGCGCCGGCGCGAGCCACAGGAACGTCACGGCACAGCAGAGCAGACAGACCGCCAGCAGACACCGCGCGCAGCGGCGCCGCGGGCAGCGTTCCTCACCACGGGATCGGCGACCGTCTGCCATGGGACGGCTAGGCGCCCCAGCCGAACTGGGCAAGAAAGCGCACATCATTCTCGAAAAACATACGCAGATCGCCGATGCCGTACTTGAGCATGGCGATGCGCTCCACCCCCAGGCCAAAGGCGAAGCCGCTCACCTCAGGCGGATAGTCCACAGCCGCGAAGACCGCCGGGTCCACCATGCCGCAGCCGAGGATCTCCACCCAGCCCGTGCCCTTGCAGACGCGGCAGGGCTCGTTCCCCGCATGCCCCTTGCCGTCGCACATGCAGCAGGAGATGTCCACTTCCGCCGAGGGTTCGGTGAAGGGGAAAAAGCTCGGCCGGAAGCGCACGCGCGTGTCCGCGCCAAAAACCGCGCGCACAAAGGCCGTGAGCGTGCCGCGCAGATGCGCCATGCTGATGCCTTCATCCACCATGAGCCCCTCGATCTGGTGGAACATGGGCGTGTGCGTGAGGTCGGAATCGCGCCGATAGACCTTGCCCGGCGCCACCACGGCCAGCGGGGGCCGCGTGGCGAGCATGGTACGCACCTGCACCGGGGAGGTATGCGTGCGCATGAGCACGCTTTCCGTAATATACAGGGTGTCCTGCATATCGCGGGCCGGATGTTCGGGCGGCATGTTCAGGGCCTCGAAATTGTAGTGGTCGATCTCCACCTCCGGCCCGGAGGCGATGTCGAAACCAAGCCCCTGAAAAATGCCGCACACCTCGTTCATGACCAGGGTGGTCGGATGCAGGGAGCCGCGCCAGAAGGCGCGCCCCGGCATGGAAGGATCGAAACGGGCGAGCAGGCCCGCCTCGCGCCCCGCCTCGATGGCCGCCTTGCGGGCGGCAAACAGCTCGTTGCAGCGGGTCTTGGCCCTGTTTGCGGCCTGTCCGGCCGCCGGACGCTCGGCGGGAGCAAGACCGGGGAGCTCCCCCATGATGCGCGCAAGCCGTCCCTTGCGGCCGAGGAATTCCACGCGCAGCGCTTCCAGGGCATCCAATGACGAAGCCTGGGCCAGCCCTTTTTCCAGTTCCGGCGCCAGGCTTTCCAATGCTGCGATGAGATCCATGCGTCCCCCATGCTCCGCAAGGTGGCCGGGCGGCTTTCCGACGCCCGGCAAAAAGTGCGGCAGGCCACTGGAGCATTCTGCTTGGGTGCAGGACACGTTCTGGCTGATGTCGCGCCTGCGCTGTGTGGGCAATGCCGCATGTATCCGTCAGAAACGGCTCATCCGGCGCGGGCGGCCGCTTTTACGCGGCCGCCGGAGCGCATGCCTTTCTCAAAAAGGCATGTCGTGCTATTTGAGGGCCGCCTTCGCCAGTTCCACCACAGCCGCGAAATCGTCCTTGCGCTCCACGGCAAGGTTGG
>CAZNXQ010000040.1:0-2684 GCA_964576895.1 uncultured Desulfovibrio sp. | reverse complement strand
TTCGCCAGTTCCACCACAGCCGCGAAATCGTCCTTGCGCTCCACGGCAAGGTTGGCGAGCACCTTGCGGTTCAGGGCAATGCCCGCGAGCTTGAGGCCGTGCATGAAACGGCTGTAGGAAAGGCCGCCCTGCCGCGCGCCCGCGTTGATGCGCAAAATCCAGAGCGCGCGGAAATCGCGCTTGCGCTGCTTGCGCCCGGCAAAGGCATTCTGCAGGGAGCGCTCCACGGCTTCACGCGCGGTGCGGTACAGACGGCTGCGGCCGCCGCGAAAGCCCTTGGCCGCATCAAGAAATTTTTTGTGCCGGCGATGGCTGGCAAGTCCTCTCTTCACACGCATGGGTGTTCCCTCCTTCTCCCGACAAGGCGGAGGCGTGCCCGCCGGGGGTACTGTGACTCAAAACCACTGGACGCCACGAAAGGCATCCGGAACCGGTCCACGCGACCGCCACCCGTTGCTGGCGGATGAACGCCGCGCGGACGCACCCGCGCGACCGGCGCGGGACATGGCCGGGAGAAATGGCCTAGCCGTTGGGCAGCATGCGGCGCACGGCCTTTTCATTGGCCGAATCCACCAGCGTGGCCTGACCAAGGCGCATCTTGCGGCCCGGAGCCTTCTTGGTGAGGATGTGGCGCATATTCTGGCGGCGGCGCCTGTACTTGCCGCTGCCGGTCAGCTGGAAACGCTTGGCGGCGGCGCGCCGGGTCTTGATCTTGGGCATGACGCACTCCTTGTGATTCCGGCGGCCATTCCCGGACGCCGGGGCTGCATAGTGCCGCAAAAACCTTGCGGCCGCAAGGGGATTATTTCCTGGGCACGAGGAGCATCTGGAGGGTGCGCCCTTCGGCGCGCGGCTCCTGCTCCATCTTGGCCACTTCGGCCAGATCCTGGACCATCCGCTCAAGGATGGCGAGGCCGCGATCCTTGTGGACGATCTCGCGCCCACGGAAAAAGACCGTCACCTTGCAACGGTCGCCATCCTCCAGAAAACGGCGGATGTGGCGAAGCTTGGTCTCGTAGTCGTGGTCGTCGGTCTTGGGCCGGACCTTGATTTCCTTGATCTGGACAACGCTCTGGCGCTTCTTGGCCTCGGCCTTCTTTTTCTGCTGCTCGTACTTGAACTTGCCATAGTCCATGATGCGGCAGACAGGCGGCTCCGAGGTGGAGGCGACCTCCACCAGGTCAAGCCCGGCCTCCTTGGCCAGCGCAATGGCTTCGTTGCGCTGCAAAATTCCCAGCTGGTCGCCCTCGGCGCCGATGACGCGCACCTCGCGCGCGCGGATCGTCTCATTGCGCCGCACGCCGTCCTGCGGCATGTCGCGGCGCATTCTCATGTTAGGAGAAGCTATAGCGCATCCCTCCTCGCTTGAAGGGCTCCTCCGCGTCCGCGCGAATGAGGGCGGCCACCTCCGCCACGGACTTGAGCCCCAGGTTCTCCCCGTTGCGCAGGCGCACGTTGACGCCGCCGGCCTGCACTTCCTTGTCCCCCACAACCAACATATATGGAACCTTGGCGAGCTGCGCCTCGCGCACCTTGAAGCCGAGCTTCTCGTTGCGCGTGTCTTCGCCCGCGCGCACGCCCAGCTCCAGCAGCTCGCGCCGCATGCGCGCGGCGGCTTCCGCCGCGTCGTCCGTCACGGTGAGCAGGCGCGCCTGCTCCGGGGCGAGCCATGTGGGGAGCGCGCCGGCAAACTGCTCCACTAGAACGCCGATGAAACGTTCCAGAGAGCCCATGATGGCCCGATGCACCATGACGGGCCGGTGCCGTTCGCCGTCCTGCCCCACATAGACGAGCTCGAAACGCTCCGGCAGGGTGAAATCCACCTGAATGGTGGAGCACTGCCACTCGCGCCCCAGGCAGTCCAGCAGGCGCACATCGATCTTGGGCCCGTAGAAGGCCCCGTCCCCGGCATTGATCTCGTAGGGGATGCCCGCCGCCTCCACCGCGCGGATGAGCGCCGTGGTGGCCTGTTCCCACGCCTCGTCCGTGCCGATGCTGCTTTCGGGCCGGGTGGAGACCGCCACCTTGTACTCGAAGCCGAACAGGCCCATGAGGTCGCGGATGAGGTGGATGACGTCAAGGATCTCGCCCTGAAGCTGTTCCGGCGTGCAGAGGATGTGCGCGTCATCCTGCGTGAACTGGCGCACGCGCAAAAGCCCGTGCAGGACGCCGCTCTTCTCGTGCCGGTGGACCACGCCGAGCTCGAAATAGCGCTGCGGCAGGTCGCGATAGCTGCGCAGCTCATGGCGGTAGATGAGCATGTGCCCGATGCAGTTCATGGGCTTGATGCCGTAGGTATCCTCATCTATCTGCGTGAAATACATGTTCTCGCGGTAGTGGTCGTAGTGGCCGGAACGCTGCCACGTTTCCACGCGCAAAAGCTGCGGGCCCTGAACGATGTCATAGCCGCGCTTGAGATGTTCCTTGCGCCAGAAGTCCTCCAGGATGGTGCGCACCAGCATGCCCTTGGGCAGCCAGAACACCATGCCGGGCGCCACATCCTCATGAAAGGTGAAGAGCGAGAGCTCGCGCCCCAGCTTGCGATGGTCGCGGCGCTTCGCCTCTTCCAGCTGGCGCAGATGGGCATCCAGACTTTTCTGGTCCGCGAAGGCGGTGCCGTAGATGCGCGAAAGCATGGGATTCTTCTCGTCGCCATGCCAGTAGGCGCCCGCCACGGACATGAG
>CAZNXQ010000039.1:0-15799 GCA_964576895.1 uncultured Desulfovibrio sp. | reverse complement strand
CCTGGGCGCGGCGCTGCTGATGGAAAAATGCGAAAATGGCATGGACGAGCTTTTCAGCCCAGGCGAAAACATCCTTCCCGCATATCCGCGCAACAACGCGGCCGAAGCCGCCAGGATTGCCGCCATCTATCTGAAAAGGCCGCGGGCCCTGGCGGAAATTGCCGCCAACGGGCGCCACCTGGTCATCACGCGCCATGATGCCGCCAGCCGCGCCCGGACGCTGCTGGAAATGATCGACGGTCTGCGGGCGGCCCAAAAACATTGCCTGCGCCTGGGCGCGGCCCAAAACTTTCATGGCCATGCCCGCGTGGCCTTCGCCATGCTTGCCGCTGAACTGACCGGGGAAAAGTGGCGCCCCTACCGCGACTTTTTCCTGCATCGCGCCACATGCTGACGCCGCAGAAAAATTCTTCGTCCGCGCACTTGCCAAACGTTTAAATTGTGGATATTTGATTTCGTTCACAACGCATACGGGAGGGTTCAACGCTGTTTTCGGTAACCTGCTGCAAAAGAAGGTTTTTTTAAATACATGGCGCAATGACCCAGGCCCTGCGCACCGGCGGGGATGGGTTTTTGTCGTCTTTGCCGCGTTCGGCAGATGGTGTTTGACAGTTCCCTCAACGCGCGTTCCCGGCACAGCCACGGCGCGGGCCCCGTTTCTCCGTGACGGACGCAACCGCTAGACCTCTTGAGGTACTCATGAGCCAGCTCAGCAAACAGTTCGGCAAAATCAAGACTTCCCTGCCCATTCCCCATCTGCTGAATCTCCAGATCGATTCGTACCGGAAGTTTCTTCAGGAGGGCGTCCCCGAGGCGGACCGCAATCGCGATGAGGGGCTTGAAGGCGTCTTCCATACGGTCTTTCCCATCGAGGATTTCAACAAGACCGCAAGTCTTGAGTTTGTCTCCTATGAGATCCAGGAGCCCAAGTACGACCAGGCCGAGTGCATTTCCAAGGGCCTGACCTACGAGGCCCCGGTGCGTATCCGGGTGCGGCTGGTGGTCTATGATACGGACGAGACCTCGGGGAACCGCACCATCCGCGACATCAAGGAGCAGGACATCTATTTCGGCACGCTGCCGCTCATGACCGAGAAGGGCACCTTCATCATCAACGGCACGGAGCGCGTCATCGTCAACCAGCTCCAGCGCTCGCCGGGCATCATTTTCGAGCACGACGGCGGCAAGACGCATACCAGCCGCAAGGTGCTCTATTCCTGCCGCATCATCCCCATGCGCGGCTCGTGGCTCGATTTCGATTTTGACCACAAGGACATCCTCTATGTCCGCATCGACCGCCGCCGCAAGATGCCCGCCACCATCCTGTTCAAGGCCATGGGCATGAGCAAGGAGCAGATCCTCAATTACTTCTATACCCGCGAGCACTACCTGCTCGAAGAGGGCGGCCGCCTGCTCTGGGAGGTGGAAAAGGAGCTCTACCGCAAGGACACGGCCTACGCCGACATTACCGACAAGGAAGGCAATGTCCTTGTGCGCGCGGGCAAGCCCGTCACCAAGCGGGCCTGGCGCCAGATCTGCGAGGGCGGCATCCCGGCCATCGAGGTGCGCCCCGACCTGCTGGACGGCATGTTTCTCGCCGAGGACGTGGTTGACCCCAAAACGCAGGAAGTGCTGGCCGAGGCTGCCGACGAGATCACGCAGGGCCTGCTGGAACGCTGCCGCGAGGCCGGCATCCGGAAGCTCTCCGTCCTGCACACCAAGGGCACGGATACCTCATCGTCCATCCGCGACACCCTGGTGCAGGACCGCATCCCCGACCAGCAGAAGGCCCAGGAGGAGATCTACCGCAGGCTGCGGCCCTCTTCCCCGCCCACGCCCGAGATCGCGGCCGGCTTTTTCGACAACCTGTTCCGCAATCCCGATTACTATGACCTCTCGCCGGTGGGCCGCTACAAGCTCAACCAGCGCCTGGGGCTGAACGAACCCGCGGATCTGCGCGTCCTGAGCGACGAGGACATCCTCACGGCCATCAAGGTGCTGGTCCAGCTCAAGGACAGCCACGGCCCCGCGGACGACATCGACCACTTGGGCAACCGCCGCGTGCGCCTGGTGGGCGAGCTGGTGGAAAACCAGTACCGCATCGGCCTGGTACGCATGGAGCGCGCCATCAAGGAGCGCATGAGCCTTCAGGAGATCTCCACGCTCATGCCGCACGATCTGATCAATCCCAAGCCTGTGGCCGCGGTGCTCAAGGAGTTTTTCGGCACGTCCCAGCTCTCGCAGTTCATGGACCAGACCAACTCCCTTTCCGAGGTCACGCACAAGCGCCGTCTTTCCGCCCTCGGCCCCGGTGGCCTCACGCGCGAGCGCGCGGGCTTTGAGGTGCGCGACGTCCATACCTCGCACTATGGCCGCATCTGCCCCATCGAAACGCCGGAAGGCCCGAATATCGGCCTCATCGTTTCGCTGACCACCTATGCCAAGGTCAATGACTACGGCTTCATCGAAACGCCCTACCGCGTGGTGCGGGGCGGCGCGGTCACGGACGAGGTGGTGCATCTGGACGCCTCGCGCGAGGGCGACGAGGTGGTGGCCCAGGCCGACGCGCGCATGGACGCGGACGGGCATCTTCTGGATGAATACGTCACCGTGCGCGTCAAGGGCGAGGTGGAGATGCGGCACCGCGACGAGGTGACGCTCATGGACATCTCGCCGAGCCAGATGGTCTCCATCTCGGCCGCGCTCATTCCCTTTCTGGAGCATGACGACGCCAACCGCGCGCTCATGGGCTCCAACATGCAGCGTCAGGCCGTGCCGCTGCTGCGTTCGGAAAAGCCCCTGGTGGGCACCGGCATGGAGACGGACGTGGCGCGCGACTCCGGCGCCTGCATCGTGGCCCCGGCCGACGGCCGCGTGGAATACGCGGACGCGGACCGCATCGTGGTGGCCTACGAGGGCGACATCTACAAGGAGCAGGGCGGCGTGCGCGCCTATGACCTGCTCAAGTACCACAAGTCCAACCAGAACTCGTGCTTCGGGCAAAAGCCCACCTGCCGCCCCGGCGATATGGTGAAAAAGGGGCAGATCCTGGCGGACGGCCCCGGCATCGACGAGGGCCAGCTGGCGCTGGGCAAGAACCTCGTGGTGGCCTTCATGCCCTGGTGCGGCTACAACTATGAGGACTCCATCCTCATTTCCGAGCGCACCGTGCGCGACGACACCTTTACCTCCATCCACATCGAGGAATTCGAGGTGGTGGCGCGCGATACCAAGCTTGGACCTGAGGAGATCACCCGCGATATTCCCAACGTCAGCGAGGACATGCTCCGCAATCTTGACGAGAGCGGCATCATCCGCATCGGCGCGCCGGTCAAGCCGGATGACATCCTCGTGGGCAAGATCACGCCCAAGGGCGAGACCCAGCTCACCCCGGAAGAGAAGCTCCTGCGCGCCATTTTCGGCGAGAAGGCCCGCGACGTGAAGAACACGTCCCTCAAGGTGCCGCCGGGAGTGGAGGGCACCATCATCGACGTCAAGGTCTTCAACCGCCGCTCCGGCGAAAAGGACGAGCGCACCCTTGCCATCGAGGCGCACGACACGGCCGTGCTGGACCAGAAGGAAGCCGACCACATGCGCGCCCTGGGCGAGCGCACGCGGGCGAAGATCGCGCCCCATGTGCTCGGCAAGCAGACCGCGACCTCCGTTGCCGGCAGGAAGAAGGGCGAGATCCTGGTGGAGGCCGGCGCCGCGCTGACCGCCGCGCAACTGGCGGAACTGCCGGTGAAGAAGCTGGCTGGCCTGTTCAAGAGCAAGGAAGTCAACGACGAAGTGGCCGCCCTGCTCAAGGACTACGACCGCGAGGTGGACTACCTCCACGGCATCTACGATTCCAAGCGCGAAAAGGTTTCGGAAGGCGACGACCTCGCGCCGGGCGTCATCAAGATGGTCAAGGTCTATGTGGCCATCAAGCGCAAGCTCTCGGTGGGCGACAAGATGGCGGGCCGCCACGGCAACAAGGGCGTGGTTTCCTGCATCCTGCCCGAAGAGGACATGCCCTTCTTTGCCGACGGCCGGCCCGTGGATATCGTGCTCAACCCGCTGGGCGTGCCCTCGCGCATGAATATCGGCCAGATCATGGAAACCCACCTCGGCTGGGGCGCCAAGGAACTGGGGCGCCAGCTCGCCGAACTGGTGGATTCCGGCGCCATGCTCGACTCCGTGCGCAAGGAGGTCAAGGCGGTCTTCAAATCGCCTGAGATCGACGCCCTGGTGGACGGCATGGACGACGAGGAATTCGTGGCCTCGGTCAAGAAGCTGCGCAACGGCATCGTCACGCGCACGCCGGTCTTTGACAGCGCCACCGAGGAGGAGATCTGGGGCTGGCTGGAAAAGGCGGGCCTCGCCAGCGACGGCAAGACCGTCCTCTACGACGGCCGCACGGGCGAACCCTTCAAGAACCGCGTGACCACGGGCGTCATGTATATCCTCAAGCTGCACCACCTGGTGGACGAGAAGATCCATGCCCGTTCCACGGGCCCCTATTCCCTCGTCACCCAGCAGCCCCTGGGCGGCAAGGCGCAGTTCGGCGGCCAGCGCCTCGGCGAAATGGAAGTCTGGGCGCTGGAAGCCTACGGCGCGGCGTACCTGCTGCAGGAATTCCTCACGGTCAAGTCCGACGATGTGGCCGGGCGCGTCAAAATGTATGAGAAGATCGTCAAGGGCGACAACTTCCTGGAAGCCGGCCTGCCGGAATCCTTCAACGTGCTCGTCAAGGAACTCATGAGCCTTGGCCTGGATGTCAACCTTCATCAGGAAGAAGGCAAGAAGCCCAAGCGCGTGGGCTGGATGCACGAAAGCGGCAACGACGCCGAATAGACGCGGGGCTGCGCGGCGGCCCCGGCCCCCGGCGCGCTGCCGTCCGCACGCGGCGGCCGGACGACCCTCAACGAGCTTTTCACAAGGCAGGGTAGACATATATGAGTCTGGACGATCTGTTCACGGCACGCGGTACCTCCACCAACGCGACCAATATCCGCAACCTCAAGGCCATCCAGATCTCCATCGCGTCGCCGGAGGCCATTCGGGAATGGTCGTACGGCGAGGTGAAAAAGCCGGAGACCATCAATTACCGCACCTTCAAGCCGGAGCGCGACGGCCTGTTCTGCGCCAAGATCTTCGGCCCGGTCAAGGACTACGAGTGCAACTGCGGCAAATACAAGCGCATGAAGCACCGGGGCATCGTCTGCGAGAAGTGCGGCGTGGAGGTCATCGCCTCCAAGGTGCGGCGCGAGCGCATGGGCCACATCGAGCTCGCCGCGCCCGTGGCGCATATCTGGTTCCTCAAGACGCTCCCCTCCAAGATCGGCACCCTGCTCGACATGACCATGGCCGACCTGGAGAAGGTGCTCTATTTTGATTCCTATATCGTGCTGGACCCCGGTCAGGTGCCCGGCATCCAGAAGCAGCAGGTCATTTCCGAGGATCAGTACCTCCAGATCATCGACCGCTACGGCGACGACGCCCTCACCGTGGGCATGGGCGCCGAGGCCGTGCGCACCCTTCTGGAAGAACTGGATCTGGAAAAGCTGCGCGTGGAACTGCGCGAAGAGGGCGAGGCCACCAAGAGCCAGACCCGCAAGAAGAAGATCACCAAGCGCCTCAAGATCGTGGAGGCGTTTCTGGAGTCGCAGAACAAGCCGGAATGGATGATCATGGAGGTCATCCCGGTCATCCCGCCGGAACTGCGCCCCCTGGTGCCCCTGGATGGCGGCCGCTTCGCCACCTCGGACCTCAACGACCTCTATCGCCGCGTCATCAACCGCAATAACCGCCTGAAGCGGCTCATGGAGCTGGGCGCGCCGGAGATCATCATCCGCAACGAAAAGCGCATGCTTCAGGAAGCCGTGGATGCGCTGTTCGACAACGGCCGCCGCGGCCGCGCCATCACCGGCACCAACGGCCGCCCGCTCAAGTCCCTTTCCGACATGATCAAGGGCAAGCAGGGCCGCTTCCGCCAGAACCTGCTCGGCAAGCGCGTGGACTATTCCGGCCGTTCGGTCATCACCGTGGGCCCCTACCTCAAGCTGCACCAGTGCGGCCTGCCCAAGAAGATGGCTCTGGAGCTCTTCAAGCCCTTCATCTACTCGGAGCTGGAGAAACGCGGCTACGCCTCCACCATCAAGAGCGCCAAGAAGATGGTGGAGCGCGAGGAACTGGTGGTCTGGGACATCCTTTCGGAAGTGGTGCGCGAGTACCCCATTCTCCTCAACCGCGCGCCCACCCTGCACCGCCTGGGCATTCAGGCCTTTGAGCCGCTCCTGGTGGAAGGCAAGGCCATCCGCCTGCATCCGCTCGTCTGCACCGCCTATAACGCGGACTTCGACGGCGACCAGATGGCCGTCCATATTCCGCTCTCCGTGGAGGCGCAGATCGAGTGCCGCGTGCTCATGATGAGCACCAACAACATCCTTTCCCCGGCCAACGGTGGCCCGGTCATCGTGCCCTCGCAGGACATCGTGCTCGGCCTCTACTACATGACCGTGGAGCGCAGCTTTGAAAAGGGCGAGGGCATGGTCTTCTGCGCCCCGTGGGAGGTGGAAAGCGCCTACGACGCGGGCCAGGTCTCGCTGCATGCCCGCATCAAGGCGCGCATGCCTGACGGCAAGCTCTACGACACCACGCCGGGCCGCGTGCTCGTGAGCGGCATCCTGCCGCCCGAACTGCCCTTTGACACGGTGAACACCGTGCTCACCAAGAAGGCCATTGCCCGGCTTGTGGGCGCGGCCTACCGCACCTGCGGCATCAAGTCCACGGTCATCCTCTGTGACCGGCTCAAGGACATGGGCTACGAGTTCGCCACCCGCGCGGGCGTGACCATCGGCGTCAAGGATCTCACCATTCCGGAGAGCAAGAAGGACATCCTCGCCAAGTCCCAGGCCGAAGTGGATGACATCGAGCGTCAGTACCGCGACGGCATCATCACCCGCACCGAGAAATACAACAAGGTGGTGGATGTCTGGACCAAGGCCACGCAGGATGTCTCCGCGGAAATGACCAAGGAGATCTCCCACGACATCGTCACCGATCCGGCGACGGGCCGCACGGAGGAAAACCAGAGCTTCAACCCCATCTTCATGATGTCCAACTCCGGCGCGCGCGGCAACCAGGACCAGATGCGCCAGCTTGCCGGCATGCGCGGCCTCATGGCCAAGCCTTCCGGCGAAATCATCGAGACGCCCATCACCTCGTCCTTCCGCGAGGGGCTTTCGGTGCTCCAGTACTTCACCTCCACCCACGGCGCGCGCAAGGGTCTGGCCGACACGGCCCTCAAAACGGCCAACTCCGGCTATCTCACCCGCCGCCTGGTGGACGTGGTGCAGGATGTCATCGTTTCCGAGCATGACTGCGGCACGGTGGACGGCATCGAGCTCACGCACCTCAAGGAAGGCGGCGACATCAAGACCCCGCTCTCAGAGCGCGTGGTGGGCCGCGTCCTCCTCTATCCCGTCATGGACCCGGACGATCCGGAAACCGTGCTCCTGCCCGAAAACACGCTCATCACCGAGGCGGAGGCCAGGCTCATCGACAGGAAGGGCATTTCCTCGGTGACGGTGCGTTCGCCGCTGACCTGCCAGTCGGAACGCGGCATCTGCGCGCTCTGCTACGGGCGCGACCTGGCGCGCGGCCACCTCGTCAATACCGGCGAGACCGTGGGCATCATCGCGGCGCAGTCCATCGGCGAGCCGGGCACCCAGCTCACCATGCGCACCTTCCATATCGGCGGCACGGCATCGAGCACCATCGAGAAAAACAAGTTCGAGGCCCAGAACGCGGGCCGCGTCATCCTCAACCGCGTGCGCGCCGTCACCAACCGCGAGGGCGCCCAGCTTGTGCTCGGCAAGAGCGGCCAGCTGACCATCGTGGACCCGCAGGGGCGCGAGCGCGAAAAGTACATTCTGCCCAACGGCGCGCGCCTCATGGTGCATGACGGCGAGGAGATCGCCAAGGGCGCGGTGCTCGCCGAATGGGATCCGTTCAACGAGCCCTTTGTGGCCGAGGAGGAGGGCGTCGCCCGCTTCTCGGACATCATCGACGGCAAGACCGTGCAGGAAAAGGTGGACGATGTGACGCGGCAGGCCTCCATGACCATCATGGAGTACCGCACCACCAACTTCCGCCCGGCCATCTCCATCTGCGACGAGGACGGCACGGTGAAAAAGCGCGGGCACGGCTCCGCGGCGGCCGTCTATACTCTGCCGGTGGGGTCCATCATCATGGTCAAGGATGGCCAGGCCATCCAGGCCGGCGACATCCTCGCCCGCAAGCCGCGTGAGACCTCCAAGACCAAGGATATCGTCGGCGGTCTGCCGCGCGTGGCCGAGCTCTTCGAGGTACGCAAGCCCAAGGACAAAGCCGAGATCTCCGAGATCGCGGGCACGGTCACCTATGAGGGCGAATCCAAGGGCAAGCGCAAGCTGGTGGTCACGCCGGAGATCGGCGAAGCCAAGGAATATCTCGTGCCCAAGGGCAAGCACATCACCGTGGCCGACGGCGACTTTGTGGAAGCCGGCGACGCCCTCACGGAAGGCTATCCTGAGCTGCACGACATCCTGCGCACCCGCGGCGAGAAGTTCCTGGCGCGCTATCTGGTGGACGAGATCCAGGAGGTCTACCGCTTCCAGGGCGTGGGCATTGATGACAAGCACATTGAAGTCATCGTGCGCCAGATGCTCAAGAAGGTGACCATTCTCGACGCGGGCGGCACCAGCTTCCTTGTAGGCGAGCAGGTGGACAAGGCCGAGTTCCGGCAGGAAAACCAGAAGGCCATTGCCGAGGGCCGCGCGCCCGCCACGGCGGAACCGCTGGTGCTGGGCATCACGCAGGCCTCGCTCACCACGTCTTCCTTCATCTCGGCGGCGTCCTTCCAGGAAACCACCAAGGTGCTCACCGAGGCCTCGCTCAAGGGCAAGATGGATCACCTGCGCGGCCTCAAGGAGAATGTCATTGTGGGCCGCCTCATTCCGGCGGGCACGGGCTACCGCGAATACGTCAACGGCGAGATCGAGGTGCCCGAACAGAAGGAACGCCCGGACAAGTTCCTCGAAGAACTGGAAGAAAATCCGGTCATGGTGGATCTGACGACAAACTGATACCGTCCGGCACAGCATGCGGAAATGAGGGAACCCGGCCAGCAATGGCCGGGTTCTTTGCGTTTTTCAGGGGCGCCTGTGCCTCCGGCGGAGCAGGGGGGAGGCCCGCGAGCGTGCCACGCATCGCGCGGGCAGACTCATTCGAGATTGTAGATTTTCTTGATGTAGGGCTCGTTGTGCTTGTAGCCCCAGTGAAGCCCCTTGATGGCATCAGTAAGTTTTTCCGCTGAACGTTCCGCAATGGCGTCCACGATGAGGCTGTGTTCCCGGACGGCCGCAAGATACCATTCCTGTACAAAGTTCTTGCGGGGGAAATCCCACAGCCGGTTCTTGATGGGGGTGAGGATCCGCTTTGCAAAGATGTTGGGCGAGATCTGGAAAAAGGTTTCGTGAAAGGCATAGTGCAGGCCGTCATATTCCCCCATGTCCCCGGCGAGGACGGCGGCGTGCATCCTGGCATTGAGCCCGCGCATGCGGTCCAGGGTCTCTTCGGTATAGGCTTCCATGGAATTGGCGATAACGGTGAACTCCAGGGCGCCCATGATTTCGTAGAGATAGGGAAAATCGGCAAGCTCAAGAGTGTTGATGACGACCTTGCTGCGCGGATGGATGGTGAGATACCCCTCGGCTTCCAGCCGGATGAGGGAATCGCGCAGGGGGGTGCTGCTGATATGGAGCTTGGCGCTGATGGCCTTGAGATCCAGCACGCTGCCGGGGAGGAGCGCGCCCTGCTGCATCTGTTCCTGCAAATACTCGTAGACCAGTTCCCGGCTGGACTGACGGTCCCGATCCTTTTCCGCAGGGGGCTGCGCCGCCTGGTTGCCCTGGCCGCCGGGGCTTTCGGCATATCCGTTTCGTGATCCGTCATTTTCCCGCATGGCAAGTTCCTGATGTGCCGCGCCTTTTTTCGGACGCGCGCAAGCGGTCTGGTATCCCTGCGAAAATGCTCCAGAGCATTTTCCTCAGGTTTCGCTGCCTTCATTCCGGCGCGGCCGGAGTGCCACAGAGCCGCATTTCGGCGGGGATGCCAAGACGGCAGTATAGCCTTGAACCGCGGCCCTTTCAAGTATCGTTGGCAATATGGGTGATTTCCGCCGGTTTTGCGCCTGGCGTTCGGGGAAGGGCAGGGGAAAATACGGCTTTACATTTTGCGAAGAATCGGGATATTGTTGCATCAACAGATGCATCAATATATGCATGAGCTGGAATTTCCTGCACCGGCGCCCGCTTTCGGAATGGGCCCGTTGGGAGCATCAGGGAGCGGTTCCCATAACGATACCCTCAGGCAAAGGAGGCCCCATGAACATGAAATGGTCATTCGCCGCGGCAGTGTTCATCCTCGCATGTGCGCTCGGTTCTGCGCCTGCGCCAGCTGCCGACTACACTCTGAAAATGCAGACCTATTATTCCCCGACCACGGCCATGGGGGCGAAATTTTTCGCTGACCAGGTCAAAAAGCTCACAGGAGGCAAGGTCGAGGTGCAGGTCTTTACCGGCGGCGAGCTGGTGGGATCAGGCAATATCCTTAAATCCGTCCGTAACGGCATGATCGATATTGGTCACGGCATGGGGCACCACTTCACGGAACGCAAGAGTGGCCAGTTGGAGTCGGGGCTGCCTATGTCCTGGATGTCGCCGGTGGAGGCCGATGTCATCTATGAACGGCGCGGCCTGAAAAAGCTGGTGGGCGACGACTATGCAAAGCTGGGCGTGGTGTATCTCGGCCCCACCTGGGCGGCGCCGTACAACATCCTGAGCAAGCAGCCCATCCGCTCGCTCGACGACATGCGCAAGATGAAGATACGCGCTGTGGGCGCGGCGGCAAAGATGCTCAGTCAACTGGGAGTCAATGTGGTCAATCTGCCCCCTGAAGACATCTACATGGCGCTGACGACCGGCCAGATCGACGGCGTGGTCTACGGCAGCCCGGCAGAATACAAGGAAAACAAGTTTTACGAGGCTGCCAACTGGATCAATGTGACTCCGCTCATCGATCCGATCACGGACACATTGATCATCAATAAAAAGACCTGGGAAAAGCTGCCCCCGGACATCCGCGCCGCCATCCAGGCCGCCGCGGACGAGACCCGCTGGGCCTACTACATCTGGGGCGCGGATGAAAGCCTCAAGGCGTTGAAGGAGGTTTTCCAGGGCAAGACCACGACCTTCAGCGCCGAGGACCAGAAAGAACTCGTGAAAGCTGCGGAAAAGATCTGGGAGGAAGAGGCGCAAAAATCTGAGGACGCCGGGACCGGGGTGGAAGTCCTCAAGGATTTTGCCCGTTCCAGCGGACGCCTCTAAGCCTTTGACGGATGCGGGCGCGCCGCCCGTGCGCGGCGCGCCTGTCTGGATCCAGGGACCTGTGCCCACCGGAGGTAGCATGCTGTCAAAACTCGTGCGCGGGATAGACGCGCTCAATCATTGGGTGAGCAATGCGGCCATGTGGCTCATTTTACCGCTGACGGGCATCCTGCTCTATGACGCATTCATGCGCTACTTCATGAACGCGCCTACCATCTGGGGCATGGAACTGGGGCTGATGGTCTTCGGGGCCTATATGATCCTGCCGGTCCAAGCTCCATCATGCAGAAGGTCCAGGTAGGGGTGGATATCTTCACCGGCCGCATGCGGCCCCGCCGCCGGGCGTGGCTGAACTGTCTGACCTATGTCTTCACCTTCATCTTTTTCGCCGGGCTGCTCTACACCTCGACGCTCTATGCGCTTGAATCCTGGCAGATGCGTGAATTCTCCTCCTCGGCGTGGGGACAGCCCATCTATCACATCAAGGCGCTGATCCCTGTGGCCATATTCCTGATGCTGCTGCAAAGCTTTGCCGAGTTTTTGCGTAACCTGCATCTTGCCCGCACCGGAGAATCCCTGCCATGAGCCCCTATCTCATCACAGCCCTCATGTTCCTGTCCATGCTCGTGCTCATGGGCACGGGACTGCCCATCGTCTATTGCCTGGGTTCCGTGGGCACGCTGGCAGCCGTGTTCCTGTGGGGAGACGGCGCGCTGGACGTGGTTTATTTCGCCACCCTTGAGCTGATGAACAATGTGGTGCTGACGGCGGTGCCGCTCTTCATCTTTATGGGATTCGTGCTTCATGAATCGAGGATCGCGAGGGATCTTTTCGACACGGTCTATCTGTGGTCGGGCAGGATGCGCGGCGCTCTCGGCATCGGCACGGTGCTCATCTGCGCGCTCATGGCGGCCATGCTGGGCGTCAGCAGCGCAACGGTGCTTTCCATGGGCGTCATCGCCGTTCCGGCCATGCTGGCCAGGAAGTATGACAAGCGCCTGGCCGTGGGCATCGTCCAGGCGGGCGGAGCGCTGGGGTTTCTCATCCCGCCGAGCCTGATGATGATCATGTATTCCTTCCTCACCGGCGTTTCCGTGGGCAAGCTCTTTGCGGCCGGGGTCATCCCCGGACTGCTGCTCGCGGGCATGTATATCGTCTTTATCGCCGTCCTCGCCTGGCTGCGCCCCGCCGTGGCGCCGGCCATGAAGGCGGAAGAACTTGTGCCCCTGGGGGTGAAGCTGCGCTCGCTCTGGTCCCTGGCGTTGCCGCTGCTGCTCATCGTCACCATCCTGGGCTGCATTTTCCTTGGCGTCACCTCGCCCACCGAGGCCGCGGCCCTCGGCGCCGCCGGCGCCCTGGTCTGCGCCATGCTCAAGGGGCGTCTGAACATTGCCATGCTGCGCGCGGCATGTTCCCAGACCTTTGCCATCTGCGGTTTTGCCGGTTTCCTGATCATTGCCGCGCTCATCTTCAGCAAGGTCTACACCGGGCTCGGCGCCACGGTCATGATCCGCCAGCTCGTCCTTGGGCTGGATCCGGACCCGCTGGTGGTCATGCTCATTATCCAGCTTTCCTTTTTCCTTCTGGGCATGTTCATGGACGACATCGCCATCCTTTTCATGTGCATGCCCATCTATATCCCCATCATCGTGGGCCTGGGCATGGATCCCGTGTGGTTCGGCGTCCTCTTTGTGGTCAACATGCAGATGGCCTACATCACGCCTCCATATGGGCTCAATCTGTTCTACATGAAGGCCGTGGCGCCCAAAGAGGTCCAGCTCAGGGACATTTATGCGGGCGCGTTGCCGTTCATCGGCCTTCAGGCCCTCATGCTCCTTCTGCTGATCCTTTTCCCGCAGCTTTCCCTCTGGCTTCCGCAGCAGTTGTTCCGCTGACGGTTTCTTCACCCCGATGAGGAGGTTTGGCAGCTCATGGCATCCCGTCCCAATTCCCTGCAATCGCCCCGCTTTTGTGGCATTCGCACCTTCATGCGCCAGGAGCGGCGCGAGAGTCCGCATGCGGTGGATGCCGCCCTGGTGGGCGTCCCCTTTGACAGCGGCGTTTCCTACCGCCCCGGCGCGCGTTTCGGCCCGGCCGCCATCAGGGAAGCCTCAACCATCCTCAAGCCCTATTGCCCGGTGCTGGATGTGGACATTGAGCAATGGCTCTCCATGGCGGACTGCGGAGATATCGACACGGTGCCCGGCTATATGGCCGAAAGCCTGGACATGATCCGCGACGGCCTGGTGCCGTTTTTCCGCTCCGGGGCGGTGCCCGTCGTCATGGGAGGCGACCATTCCATCACCCTGGGGGTGCTGCGGGCCGTAAAGGAGGCCGTGGGCCCGGTGGCGCTGGTACATTTCGACGCGCACAGCGATACCATTCCCGAATACTACGGCAAGCCCTATAACCATGGGACGCCGTTTTATCACGCCATCTCCGAAGGGCTCATCCTGCCCGATAACTCCACGCAGATCGGCATCCGCGGGCCGCTTTACAGCCGCGATGCCCTGAACTGGCCCCGCAGCCGGGGGCTGCGCATCATCATGGGTGAAGAGGCGCATCGCCGCGGCGTGGCGGATGTTACGCGGGAGGTCCTGGCGCGTACGGACGGGCGGCCGGTCTATCTCAGTTTTGACATTGATTTTCTGGACGCTTCCTGTGCGCCGGGCACCGGAACCCCGGAGGTGGAGGGCTTCTCCACATACGAAGCGCTCTGCTTCATGCGCGCCATTTGTCCGGAATGCCGCCTCATCGGCATGGATCTGGTGGAGGTGCTGCCAGACCGGGATGTGACGGGCATCACCGCCCTTGCGGCGGCGTCCGTCATCCATGCGTTTCTGGCAGCCCTTGCGCTCCGAAAATCACGCGAGGGGAACATTGGCGCCTGAATGGGGAACACAAGGGCCCGGCCGGAAACAGTCGGGCCCTTTAGAGCGCTTTCGCAATGAAATTGCGGATGCGAGCCACTACCCGCAATCGCCGGTAATCGGCCACCCAGGCGCTCCCGTTCCACAGGCGGCCATATGTCAGTTCCTCCACGCGGTCCAGAAGTGTCTCCCGGTCTTTTTCGGGCATGGCTCCCAGGTCGGCGGCAAAAAACTGCCGCATCCAGGTACGCAGCCCCTGTTCGCCGCCGCGCAGGGGCGTTGGACGGTCATAGGCCACTGCCTGCTCACAGGTGAAACGGTTGTTCCCAAGGAGGCGCGCAAACGCATCAGCCGTGGGAAACGTGAACCTGCTGGCATGGGCCTGGCCATACTCCTCGCAGGCGCGGGAAAAGGCCGCTTCGATGGTCGCCACATTTCCCTGGGCGCCGAATTCGCATATCAGCCGTCCCTGGGCCTTCAAGGCGCGGCGAATACTTTTCAGCAGGCGGTCGTGATCGGGTATCCAGTGAAAGACGGCATTGGAAAAGACAATATCGAACCGATGCGCGAAGGGCAGCTCCAGGGCGTCACCAACCATGAAGACAAGATGCGGAAAATGCTGTTTTGCCCTGCCAACCATCTCCGGCGACGCATCAATGCCCACAACGCTGCCCGCGCGGCTGGATAGCTGGTCTGTCAGCGTCCCTGTGCCGCAGCCGAGATCAAGAATGGACTGGGACGCATCGGGAGCGATACATTCCAGAAGCCCCTTACCGTATTCTGCCACAAAGTCATGCTGCGTGTCATAGAGCGCGGGATCCCATTGCATGGGGCTGGTCTCTCCAGGGTCGGGGTGGTTATCCATTCCGCAGGCCGCTTTCCGTCAGCCAGCGGGCAAATGCGGCTTCGGCGCGGGTGGCGTAGAGGGCCTTGCGTTCCTTTTTGCGCGCGCGCTCGTCCAGCTCCGGCATGAGGCCGAAATGGATATTGGACGGCTGGAAATGCTTTTCCGGCCGCCGCAAGTGTCCGAGCAGCGCGCCCAGCGCCGTTTCCGGCGGGGGCGCCGGCAGGGCGCGGCCACTGGCGCGGGCAGCGAGGAACAGGCCAAGCCAGAGGCCGCTGGCCGCGGATTCCACATAGCCCTCCACGCCGGAAATCTGCCCGGCAAGGTAGACGCCGGGCCGGTTTTTCAGCTCCAGCTCCGGGCTGAGCGCTTCCGGCGCATTGACGTAGGTATTGCGGTGCATGCTGCCATAGCGGACAAACTCGGCGTTTTCCATGCCGGGCACCAGGCGGAAGATGCGTTCCTGCTCCGACTGGAGGAGTTTGGTCTGGCAGCCCACCAGGTTGCAGGTTTCCGCATTGGCATTCTCCGCCCGGAGCTGAAGCACGGCCCATGGCCGCCGCCCGGTGCGCGGGTCCACAAAGCCCACGGGCTTGAGCGGCCCGAAGGTCAGCGTCCGCGGGCCGCGCCGGGCAAGGGCCTCCAGCGGCATGCAGCCTTCAAAGTGGACTTCC
>CAZNXQ010000038.1:0-15872 GCA_964576895.1 uncultured Desulfovibrio sp. | reverse complement strand
CTTGGTCGAGTACCTGAGTACACTCCCTGCGAAAATTTTTCTCTTCCTTGCCAGCCCGAAAAAATCGTATTTTTTAGGATTCTTCCGGCACCAGCACCCGTCTGTCGCTCCGCGACAGACGGAGTTAAGGAATATTTGTCAACTGCAGCGTATAACAGAACTTTTTAATGAGATCCGGGCCTAGTCGATGGCGTGCCCCTGGGCGCGGTACTCATTGAGCTTGTTCCGCAGGGTGCGCACGGAAATGCCCAGCAGCTCCGCCGCCTGGGTGCGGTTGCCCGACGTGGCTTCCAGCCCCTTGGCGATCATGATCCGCTCCATCTCGTGCAGCGGGATGACCGGCCCGGCAAGATGCGCCGGGCTGCCGGGCTGAAGCGCCTGCGGGGCGTCTGCGGCCGCCGGAGCTGCCGCGCCCGATGTTCCCGGAACTCCCGGCGCGGGCGCCGCGTCAGCCGCGGGCGCGGCCTCGCCGTCCGTTTCCTCCGCAAAAAGGGGCCAGTCGTCATTTTCCAGCAGAAAATGCGCGGGCTCGATGGGGCGGCCATTGGCCAGCAGAACGGCGCGCTCCATGAGATTCTGCAATTCGCGCACATTGCCGGGGAAGGCGTAGCCGCGCAGCCACGCCACGGCGGCGTCCGAAAGCGGCGTGGCCGCAAGCCCGTACTCGCGGACGTACATATCCACAAAAAAGCGCGCGAGATCCAGCACATCGTCGCCGCGCTCGCGCAGGGCGGGCAGCCGCAGGGGGATGACATTGAGGCGGAAATACAAGTCCTGGCGGAACTTGCCCTGCTTGACCCAGTCTTCCAGATCGCGGTTGGTGGTGGCGAGCACGCGCACGTCCACGCGCACGGTCTCCGAGCCGCCCACGCGGTCGATCTCCCCTTCCTGAAGCACGCGCAGGAGCTTGGCCTGAAGGGCAAGGTCCATTTCCGAAATTTCGTCCAGCAGGAGCGTGCCGCCGCTGGCCAGTTCAAAACGGCCGAGCTTGCGCGCAATGGCCCCGGTGAAGGCCCCCTTTTCGTGGCCGAAAAGTTCGCTCTCCAGCAGATGCTCCGGCAGGGCCGCGCAGTTCACGGCCACAAAGGGCCCCCGCGCGCGCTTGCTCATGGCGTGGAGATAGCGGGCGAACATTTCCTTGCCCGTGCCCGACTCGCCGGTAATGAGCACCGTGGCCCTGGAGGGCGCCACCTGCCGCGCCAGCCTGAGCACCCGCTCAATGGCCGGATGCCTGCCCACGATCTTCGGAGCGCCCTCGCCCGGCGCGGGCCGGTGGCCGCCAAGGGTGGTGGCGTCCGGCACGGGCGCGGCCCTGCGCGGTTCGCGCGCCACGGCCATGATGCGCTCCACGTCCAGCGGTTCCAGCCAGTAATCGCGCGCGCCAAGGCCCATGAGACGCTCGGCCTCGGCCGGGCTGCCCTTGTCCGTGATGACGATGACCGGCGGGAAATTGGGGTCCTCCGCGCCCACGGCAAGCAGGTCCTCCACCCGGAAACCCGGCAGCACAGGGCGCGCGAAAATGACGCCGGGGCCGGACTTGCGGATGAAGACCGAAGCGCCCTTGAGGGTTTCGGCAATGCCGACCTCAAACCCCGCGTCCCGCAACTGCGGAAAAACGGCGGTCACGGCCTGGGCGGGCGCGAGAAAGAGCAGGCGTCGGTTGGACATGGGCCTCTTTGTATCGTTTCATGCCACGCAATGCAATATGGAAGGAACGCAGCCGGGACCGGCGCCCCCGGCCCGCTGGCGGGGCATGCGCGGCCCCGGCGGAAAAGGCCGTTCCCCGTGCCGCCGCTCCCCGTGGGGGCCCGCTTTTTCCTTGACAGGGGACCGCAGGGGGCTATAGTACCCCTTCCGCATTCCGGGTCTTCGCGCGCGGCCGTTTCCCGGCCTCGGAGCGCGACCCCGGCGCGCAACAGGCGAAAAACCCGCGCTCCGGCGCATGGAGGTTGGCTATGAGTCCTTTGCAGAATGCCGTCAGGACCGCCGAAGGCGTCGTCCTCAACGGCTTTGTCCTCTCCCCCTGCGTGGAGCAGTGCAACGGCTGTGACCGCGTGCGCGAATTTGAAAGCGAGCAGTTCTGCTCCAGCTATCCCGACCCGGCCAGCAAATGGGCGGGCGGGCGCTGCAACTTCGCCACCCATGTGAAGGTGCAGGCAGCAGCAGCCGCCAAGGTGAACCCGCTCAAGGCGTCCAAGCGCGCCGCCAAGGGCCGCTAGGCCGTTTCGTCCGGCGCCTTGCCCGGCAACGACGCACCGGCGTTTCGGGGCTGCCGACACTGTCGGCAGCCTTTTTGCCGTTTCCCGACGGCGTGTGCCGCGCCCGGTGTGCCGGAACGCCCGCCGCAACTTCCGGAGGCCCCATGCGCCAGAGTGACACGCTCATCCGCCATCTTCGCGCCCAGAGCGAACGGGCCGCGGCCCTTCAGGCCGAGCTGACGGCCCTGCCCGCCCTGGGCCCGGAAAACGGCGGCCGCGGCGAGGCGGAAAAAGCCGCCTTCATCGAGGGGCTGCTGGCCGCCTGCGGCGTCACGGACGTGCGCCGCGTGGATTCGCCGGACGGTCGCGTGCCCTCCGGCATGCGGCCCAATCTGGTGGCGCGCGTTCCCGGCGAGCTTTCCCGCACGCTCTGGATCTTCGGGCATATGGACGTCGTTCCGGCCGGCGACCCCGCCGCCTGGACGTCCGACCCCTGGCGCGTGCGCCGCGAGGGGGAGTTCATCTACGGGCGCGGTGTGGAAGACAACCAGCAGGCGCTCACGGGCATGCTCCTGCTCGCCGAGGCGCTGGCCGCCACGGGCACGCGGCCCCGCCTGAGTCTGGGCCTCGTCTTCATGGCCGACGAGGAATGCGGCAGCCGCCACGGCCTTGGTCATGTGCTGGAGGCGGCGCCGGAGTGCTTTGGCCCCGACGACTGGTATCTTGTTCCCGACGCGGGCTCCCCGGAAGGCGACGTGGTGGAGATGGCGGAAAAGGCCCAGCTCTGGCTGAAAATCACCACCACCGGACGCCAGTGCCATGCCTCCGCGCCGGAACGCGGGCGCAACGCCTTCCTTGCCGGGGCCGAGGCGGCCGTGGCCTGCCATGCCGCCCTGAACAGCGCCTTTTCCGGGCGCGATCCCCTGTTTTCCCCGCCGGTCTCCACCTTCGAGCCCACACGGCACGAGCCCAATGGGGACGCCATCAACATCCTGCCTGGGCGGGACGTCTTTTTCATGGACTGCCGCCTGCTGCCCGACGTTTCCCGCGAGGCCGTGCTGGAGCGCGCCCGCACGGCCGTGGCGGAAGTGGCGGCACGGCGCGGCGTGCGTATTGACGTGGACGTGGAGCACAGCCAGGCGGCCTCGGCCACGCCGACGGACCTGCCCGCGGTGGCGCCCCTGTTTCCCGCGCTGGCGGCCGCCGTGGAACAGGTGTACGGGGTCCGCCCGCGCGCCGTGGGCATCGGGGGCGCCACCGTGGCCGCGCTGCTGCGCGGCCGCGGCCTCCCCGCCGTGGTCTGGTCGCGCATCCTCAATACCTGCCACCAGCCGGACGAACGGGCGTCCCTCAGCCATATCTGCGGGGATGCGGCCGTCTTCGGCCGGTTGCTCATGACAGGCTCCGGGGCGTCCCATGCCTGACGCCGCCTTCGACTGCGTGGTGTCCGGCGGCGGCCACGCCGGCGCCGAGGCCGCCATGGCCCTGGCCCGGCTCGGTTTTTCCGTTCTGCTGGTGAGCAGCAATCTCGACCGGCTGGGGCATCTCTCCTGCAATCCGGCCATTGGCGGCCTCGCCAAGGGGCATATGGTGCGCGAGATCGACGCCCTGGGCGGCATGATGGGCCTCTGGGCCGATGCCGCGGGCATCCAGTTCCGCACGCTGAACATGAGCAAGGGCCCGGCGGTGCGCGCCACGCGCGCCCAGATGGACCGCCAGGCGTATCAGGACGCGGTCAAGCGCAGCCTCTACAGCCAGCCGGGGCTGACGCTCTGGCAGGACGAGGTCACGGACATCCTCACGGAGCATGGCCGCGTTTCCGGCGCGCGCACGGCCCTGGGGCGGGAATTCCGCTGCCGCCACGTCCTGCTCGCCACCGGCACCTTTCTGGACGGCCGCATCCATGTGGGGCTGACGCACCGGCCGGCGGGCCGTATGGGCGACGCGCCGGCCCTTGGCCTTTCCGCCAGCCTGCGCGGCCTCGGCATCACGCTCGGCCGCCTCAAGACCGGCACCACGCCGCGCCTCCTGCGCCGGTCCATCGATGTTTCGCGCCTGGAGGAACAGCCCGGCGACACGCCGCCGCAGGGGTTCAGCTTTCACGGGCCCAGGCCGCCGCTGCCCCAGACCAGTTGCCACATCACCTGGACCAATGCCCGCACCCACGAGATCATCCGCCAGGGTTTTGACCGCTCGCCGCTGTTTACCGGCGTCATTCAGGGCACGGGGGCGCGCTACTGCCCCTCCATCGAGGACAAGGTGGCCCGCTTTCCCGACCGGGAGCGGCATCACGTCTTCCTTGAGCCGGAGGGGCTGGAAAGCCCGGAAGTCTATGCCAACGGCATCTCCACGAGCCTGCCCCTGGATGTGCAGGAGGCCATGATCCACAGCATCGCCGGTCTTGAGAACGCGGTCATGGTGCGGCCCGGCTACGCCATCGAATACGACTACGCCGACCCGGTCCAGCTCTGGCCCACGCTGGAGAGCAAGGCCGTGCCCGGCCTCTGGCTCGCCGGGCAGATCAACGGCACTTCCGGCTATGAGGAGGCCGCGGCCCAGGGGCTGTGGGCCGCGCTCAACCTGGCCTGCGCCGAACGCGGCCGGCCGCCGTTCGCGCCGGGACGCGACACCGCGTACATGGCCGTGCTGGTGGATGACCTCGTGACCCTGGGCACCGAGGAGCCGTACCGGATGTTCACCTCCCGCGCGGAGCACCGCCTGCTCCTGCGCGAGGACAATGCGGACCTCAGGCTGACCCCCCTGGGGCGGGAGCTCGGTCTGGTGGGCGACGCGCACTGGCGCGCCTTCGAGGCGGCGCGGGAACGCCGCCAACGGCTGGCCGCCCGGCTGCGGGAGGCGCGCGTGCCCGCGGGGGACGATGCAGGAACGGACGCCGGCCGGAGCCTGGAACCGGGCCGGACCCTGGCCGAGCTGCTGCGCCGTCCGGAACTGGACCTTCAGCGCCTTCCGGACCTGCTGGCGGCGCGGGGCGGCGCCTGCGGCGAACTGGCCGCAGAGCTTTCGCTCCTGCTGGAAAGCATGGACGCCACTGCCCGCTTCGGCGTGGAGGCGGACCTCAAGTACGCGGGCTACCTGGCGCGGCAGGAAGCCCTTGCCGAACGCTCCCGCGGGCTGGAAGGCACACGCTTGCCCTTGGATTTGGATTATGCCAAAGTAAGCGGACTTTCCCGCGAGGTGGAAGAAAAGCTTGCCCGCGTGCGGCCCGGCAGTCTGGGGCAGGCGGGCCGCATCTCCGGGGTGACGCCCGCGGCCGTGGCCTGTCTGGAGATCCATCTGCGCAAGCTCGGCCTCCTGCGGCGCCCCGGCAGCGGAGAAAAGGACCGCGCGGCACCACCCCCGCATCCGGAAACGGACGTTTGACATCCGGCCGTTCCGGAACACGACGCACCACGAGGCGTACGCGGATTATACGCCCATGACGAATACCGGCGAACTGCTTCTTTCCCTTTTCTTTTTCCTGGCCCTGTGCGGCGCCTGGCTGTTCTGGCGTCTGCGGCGCGAACGGCGCAGGGCCAGTGACCGGCGCGCCCAGCTGCTCGGCACGCTGGAGATCGCGCGCGAGCAGTTCGCCACCTTCAATCTCCGTCTCATTTCCGATACGCCCGGCACGAGCGGGCTTTCCGCCATCCTGCTCGACGTGGACGAGCGGACCCTGCATCTGGAAGTGACGGATTATGTGGATGAAGCCTGGAAGGGCCTGCCCGTGGACGCCTTTTTCCGCGTGGACGGGGAGGACGGCCCGGTTTTCTATGTCTTCCGCTCGGTTTTTCTCGACATCAGCCCCGATTTCGGCAAGGCGCGCGCCACCATTGCGCTCCCTGAGACGCTGCGCGTGGAGAAAAAGCGCCATTTCATCCGCGTGCGTCCGCAGGAGGACGCCGTGCGCGTCATCGGCGTCTGGGCCCTGTCCGAAGGGCTGCCGCTGCCGCGCTCCACGGAGGAGATCGGGCCGCCGCTCACCCATGCCACGCCGGGCATGACGGAAAAGCCCGTCCAGGTGGAGGATATTTCCGCCTCCGGGCTGGCCCTGCGCTTTCCCGACCACGAGGCGGAAATCCTGCGCGGCATCGACAGGGGCTCGCACCTGCTCTGCCTGGTCGTCTATGTGCTGGATTGCGCGCAGGACAAGACCACGGCCTTCTGGTGCACGGGCGATGTGGTCAATGTCCGGCACAGCAGCGGGCCGCCGCCGGCCCGCATCCTGGGTGTGGAATTCACCAACTGGGCCATTCTTGAGCAGGGCGGCAGCGAGATCCACTGGTCGCACAGCTCGCCCTCCCGCGGGGTCAGGCCGATCCTCCAGTGGGTGGAACGCATGGACAAGAAGCGCGCCCGCAGGGCATAAGGACATGCGCGGCCAGGACAGGCGCCCCCCGGCGCCCGGCACGCCGCGCGTTTTTTCATTGTTACTCTGGAGGCAGTTTTGGACGGAGGCTCCGAAGGTCACAGTACCATCTGGTCGCGCCTGGGGCGCCTGTTCGGGCACGACAGCGAGGAATCGCTGGAAAAGGCCATCCTTGAAGCGCGCGCCGAAGGCGAGGTGGAACCCGAAGAGGAGTCCATGCTCCTCGGCATCCTGCGCTTCAACGATCTTCAGGTCCAGGATACCATGATCCCCCGCACGGACATCGACTGCGTGCCGGAAGACATGCCCCTGCCGGAGGTGGCCCGCGTCATCGTGGATTCCGGCCACTCGCGCATCCCGGTGTTCCGGGACACCCGCGACAACATGGTGGGCATCCTCCACGCCAAGGACGTGCTCCGCTGTCTGGTGGACGCGGACGCCACGCCCCCGCCCGTGAGCGAGGTCATGCGCGAGCCCTTCTTCGTGCCCGAAACCAAATCCATCCGCACCCTGCTTCAGGAATTCCGGGCGCGCAAGCTCCACATCGCCATCGCCCTTGACGAATACGGCGGCACCTCCGGCCTCATCACCATCGAGGACGTGCTGGAGGAGATCGTGGGCGACATCGAGGACGAGCACGACGCCCCGCGCCAGCAGGATATCCGCGCCGTGGGCGACCGCGTTTACGAGCTCACGGGCCGCGCCCTGCTGGAGGATCTGGAGGAACTCGGCGTCAACATCTCCTCCGACGAGGTGGACACCATCGGCGGCTACCTGAGCATGGAGGCCGGCCATGTGCCCGGCGCCGGCGAATCCTTCACCCTCCACGGCTGGACGTTCACCATCATCGACGCGGACATGAAGCTCATCCGCCTCCTGCGCATGGAGCCCGCCAAGGATGCCGCCGCCATCCCGGAGGAGGAACTGTGACCGGCGGAAATTCCCGCAGGGGCGCGGAGGGCCGCGCGCGGCCGTGACCCGTTCCCTGCCCGTCTTCTGGGCGGCCGCCGGAGTTCTCGGCCTCTGGCTCGGCGTTCCCAATGATGTTCTCAGCGCGCCGCCGCTCGTCCTGCTCTGGCCGCTCGCGCTGGCGGCCCTCGGCCTGACGGCGCCCGGCGCCATGGCGGCCTTCCGCCGGGGCTGGCTCGTCAGCCTTGCCGGCGGCACGGCCGCGCTGTACTGGCTCAGCCTCCCCGTCCATGACGTGGGCGGCCTCCCCTGGGCGCTGGCCCTGCCCTGCGCGGTCTTCATCGCGGCCTGCATCACCGGCGCGGGCGGCGTCTTCTGCGCCGCCGCCCGGCTCTGGCGCGGACGGCCTCCGTGGCGTCTGGCCGCGGCCCTTGCGCTGCTCTGGTATCTGCTCGAATACGCCTGCGCCCTCCTGCTGGGCTTTCCCTGGCTGCCGCTGGCCGGCGCCCTGGCGCCCTGGCCCCTCCTCGTCCAGACGGCGGACACGCTCGGCGCCTACGGCACGGGCGCGCTCTGGCTCTGGGCCGCCCTGCTCGCGCTTTTCAGCCTGCCGCATCTGGCAGGTCTGGACACCGCCCAGCCCCCGCGCATGACGCGCGCGGCCCGCTTCTTCCCCGGCCGGCTGGCCGCCGGCGCCGCGCTGGCCGCGCTGACGCTCGGCTACGGCCTGTGGCGCCTTGAGGCAACGCCCCTGGAAACGGCGCCCGCCGGGCCGGACAGCATGGCCGTCCTCTTTGTGGAAGGCAATGTGGATCAGGGCCAGAAGTGGCTGCCGGCCATGCAGCGCGAAACCGTGGACCGCTACTGCTCCCTCACCGAGCGCGGCCTGGCGGCCCTGAACGCTTCCCCCGTTCCTGACGCCACGGACGCCTCCGCCCCCGCGCCGCCGGGAGACGGCGCCCCGGAACGGCCGCTCGTCATCTGGCCCGAAACCGCGCTGCCCTTCTTTTTCCAGACGCACCGGCTGGCGGCCCGTGTGCGCGGGCTGGTCCGGCAGGAGGGCGTGCCCCTGCTCTTCGGCGCGCCCGGTGTGGAGCGCCGCCCCGCGCAGACGCCCCCCGCGCCGGGAACGCCCCCGCCGGAGCCGGACATTTTCAACCGCGCCTTCCTGCTCGCGCCGGACGGCCGCGTCATGGGCTGGTACGACAAGGAACACCTCGTGCCCTTCGGGGAATACCTGCCCTCCTGGCTCAACTGGCCGTTTCTCGAAGCCCTGCTCCAGGGCGTGGGCATCTATGCGGAAGGCACGTCCGCCGGACCCCTGCGCTACGGCGACCTTGCCCTTGGCATGCTCATCTGCTATGAAGGCATATTTCCGTGGCTCGCCCAGGAGCGGGTGGCGAACGGCGCCAATATCCTGGTGGACATCAGCAATGACGGCTGGTTCCGGGGCACGCCCGCTTCGCGCCAGCACCTGTATCTCACCGTCCTGCGCGCCCTTGAGCAGAACCGCTGGCTCCTGCGCGGCACCAATACCGGCATTTCGGCGGTGGTGGACGCGCGTGGGCGGCTCACCGTCAGGGGGCCCCAGTTCCGCGCGGGCACACTGGCGGCCCGCGCCCGGCTCAGCGCGACGCCAAGCCGTTACCACGCGCTTGCGCCCTGGCTGCCGCCCGCGGCCGTTCTGGCGCTGGGCGCGCTGCTGCTGGTCCGCGCGGGCCGGAAAACGCGCCACGGCACACGCGCCTGACCTGACAGAAATTTTGCACTCAGACACCAGGAGACACCAATGCTCCAGCTCAGCGATCTGCGCGCGGCCTGCGGGCCGCTGACCCAGCGATTCACCAGCCTCTGGGGGCGGCTTTGACGCCGCTGCCGACCAGAAACGCCTTGCGGACATCGAGGCCGAGCTCGCGCGGCCCGGCGCCTGGGACAAACCCGAGGCGCTGACGCCGCTGCTTCAGGAAAAACGCCGCCTCGAAGACGAGGTCAACCGGCTTTCCGCCCTGAAAAAGGCCCACGACGACATGGAGGAATGGCTCCTCCTCGCCACGGAAAGCGGCGACGCCGGCGAAGCCGAGGCCCAGGAGGCGCTCGAATCCCTGGCCGCGGCGCAGAGCGACCTTGCCGCGCGCCTGGACGAGACGGAGCTGGTCATGCTGCTCTCCGCCGAGGAGGACGGCCAGGACGCCATCCTGGAGATCCATCCCGGCGCGGGCGGCACCGAATCCCAGGACTGGGCGGAAATGCTCCTGCGCCAGTATACCCGCTGGGCCGCCCGGCGCGGCTTCGCCGTGGAGGAACTGGACTACCTCCCCGGTGACGAGGCGGGCATCAAGAGCGTGACGCTGCGGCTCTCCGGGCCGCATGCCTATGGCTTTCTCAAGAGCGAGCGCGGCATCCACCGCCTGATCCGCATCTCGCCCTTTGACGCCTCAGGGCGCCGGCACACCTCCTTCGCCTCGGTGGATGTCATGCCCGACGCGGGCGACGACATCCAGCTCGACATCAAGGAATCCGACCTGCGCTTCGACATTTTCCGTTCCAGCGGGCCTGGCGGCCAGAGCGTCAACACCACAAGCTCGGCCGTGCGCGTCACCCATCTGCCCACCGGCATTTCCGCCCAGTGCCAGAACGAAAAATCGCAGCACCACAACAAGGAATCCGCGCTGCGCGTGCTCAAGGCCCGGCTCTACAACATGGAGCTGCAAAAGCGCGATGCCGAACGCCAGGCCCAGTACGCGGGCAAGGACGCCATCGCCTTCGGCAGCCAGATCCGCACCTACACGCTCCAGCCGTACCGCCTCGTCAAGGATCACCGCACCGGCACCGAAGCCGGGGATGTGGACGCGGTGCTTGACGGGCGCATCGACCAATTCCAGCACGACTACCTTCTGTACCGCCATGAACAAGAACACCACTGATCCGCAGGCGCTCGCCCGCGAGCTCGGCGACCTGCCGCGCAGCCTCTCCGGCAACGGCACGCCGCCCGCCCCGGCCGCGCCCCAGACCCTGCCGCAGCCCCAAAATTCGGGAACGGCCCCCGACGCGGCCGAGAAGGCCCTTCTGGTGGCGCGCGTGGTGCGCGGCTTTTCCCACGAAGGCTGGCAGGAATTCTGCCGCGCCTATCCCCTGAGCCAATGGTACGCCCTGCCCGTGCCCGACGAGGTCGTCACGGGCGTGCGCCTGGCCGACCTGCGCGCGGACCCGGCCTGCGCCGAGCCGCCCGTGCCCGGCGACGTCCTTCTGGGCGCGCTGGGCAGCTCCATGTTCGCCGCCCAGCTGGAGCGCGAACTCCTGCGCCTTGCGCGCAACGGCGGCGGCCTGAGCCTGGTGGCCTCGGCCGTGGCCGAACGGCGCCGGCTGGCCACGGCCCTGGGGGACGGCACGGTCGCCCGGCTGGAACGCCTTCTCGGCGAAACGCTCCAGAGCCTGCTCGAAGCCTGCGACAGCCTCGGCGCGGGCGCGCCGGGGCGCTATGTGATCCTTTTACCCGGCATGGGCCAGCTTCGGACGCGCCGTTTCCTCGAAGCGGTCCAGACGGCCTTTGCCGAAGCGGCGCGCCCCTTTTTCCCCACCGGGGGCATCACGGCCGGCAACGGCGCGGTCTGCGCCCTGGGCGTGATCCACGTCGGCCAGGAACGGACGCCCCACGCGCAGGAGCTCCTCCAGCGCGTGGAAGCCGCGCTGGAAGCGGCGCTGGCCCAGGACGAGGGCTACATCCATCAGGAAATTTCCGGAAACGCGCGCCAGGGGTCGACCCTGGTCCATTCCGGAGAAAAACGCTTTCTCTTTTTCGGCGGAGATTCCAAATGAACACGACCTTGAGCGTTGCCGTGCTCAGCGGCAAGGGCGGCGTCGGCAAGACCAACCTCACTCTCAACCTCGCCTGGGCGCTCCATGAACAGGGTTTCAAGGCCCTGCTCATGGATTGCGATATGGGGCTCGCCAATCTTGACGTCCTGCTCGGCATCACGCCCGAAGGCAATCTTCAGGACGCCCTGCTCGGCGGCCGCAGCCTTGCCGAGGTGCTCCATCCGGTGGCGCCGGCGGGCTTCGACGTGCTGCCCGCGGCTTCGGGCGTGCCCGAACTCAACGACCTGAGCCCGGATCTGCGCGCCGCCCTGCTTGAGCGTCTGGACCCCCTGCTCGGCAACTACGACTATGTGTTTCTGGACCTGGGCGCGGGCATTTCCGAAACGGTGCAGGCCTTCGCGGCCCTGGCCGCCGTGCGCGTGGTGATCATCACGCCGGAACCCACCTCGCTCACGGACAGCTACGCCCTCATCAAGGTGCTCAATGCCCGGTTCGGGCTGCGCGATTACATGGTGGTGGTGAACCAGGCGGCATCGGCCAGGGAGGCGCAGGCCGCCTTTGACAAGCTGAAGGGCGCATGCGCCCACTTTCTCCAGTTTGAGCCGGTCCTGCTCGGCCATGTGCGTATGGACAGGAAACTGCCGGAGGCCGTCTGCCGCCAGCAGCCCCTCATGGCCTATGCGCCCGGCTCCCCGGCGGCGCAGGATATCCAGGCCCTGGCCGGGCGTCTGCAGCGGGTGCGCCTCTCCATGCTCGACTGGCTCGGCAAGCGCGGCGTGCTTCAGGGGCTGGAGTAAGGCCCCGGCCCATAGTCCACGCGGGCCAGGGCAAGACCGCGCGGCGGCGCCGTGGGCGCGTTCACGGCTGCGCGGTCCGCTGCGGCCAGAAGCGCCGGCACGGCTTCGGGCGCCAGCTTTCCCCGGCCGCAGGCGGCCAGCAGACCGGCCATGTTCCGTACCATCTGCTTGAGAAAGCCGTTGGCCGTGACGTTGAGCCGCAGCAGGGGCGCATGCGGCGGATAAAACTCCCGCGGCGGCAGCGTCTCCAGACTGGCGGCAAAAATGCGGCGCACGCTGCCGCGCGTGTCCGATCCGGCATTCCGCAGCGACGCAAAATCCCGCTCGCCCAGAAAATGGGGCAGCGCCGCCCGCATGGGCGCCGCGTCCAGCGGTCCGCACGCCCAGACAAAGGCCGCCAGCTGAGGTGGCACAAAACGGGGCTCGCACCAGAACTGGTAGACATAGGTTTTGGCACGCGCATCGCGGCGCGCGTCGAAATCCGGCGCCGCCGCATGGGCCGAGAGGATGCGTACCGCGGGCGGCAGCACGGCATTGAGCGCATGGCGCCAGTCAAAGCCCGGACGGTGGGGAACATCGCAATGCGCCACCTGCCCGTGGGCATGGACGCCCGCATCCGTGCGCCCGGAGCCGAACACGCGCACAAAGCCGCCCGTCAGCCGGGCCAGCGCCGCCTCCAGCGTGCCCTGGACCGTGGGGGGCGGCTGGGGTTTTTCCTGGATCTGCCAGCCGCTGAACCCCGTTCCGTCATAGGCCACCAGAAGCTTGAGGCGCATTATTCCGGCATCCGCATGCGGGTGATCATTTCCGTGAACTTGGCCGTCTTGGCGGGATTGGTATAAGTGAGGATCTCGCCGGACTGCTTGGGCGCCATGCCCGAAAGGATCCGCACCGCCACGCGCTCGTCCATGTTCTCCATGGCCTGGGCAGCCATGCGCGGCTTCATGTTGGCGTACATCATGATGAGGTTGCGGATCTTCTTGTCTTCCAGCTCGCGCGCCTCGCGGATCATGTCCTTCATCTTGTCTTCGGCGTTCTGGAGATCCTTGAGGCGCTGGTCCATCTGCTGGCGCAGCATGAGGATGTCCTGCTGCTGGCGGGCCAGTTCCTGCGCCTTGGCATTGGGATCGGCCACCGGCGCCTGGGGCGTCACGCTGGGCGCGGGCGCGGGCCAGGTGGTCGAGGGATCGGTCCTGGGCAGGGCAGGCAGAGGGGATGCGCCCTGCCCCGCGGCAAACGGCGCGGAAGCCGGCGCGGCCTGACCCGCCCGGCCCGGAACATCAGCGGCGCGGGGGGGCAGCGGCGAACCGTCCGCCGCCTGCCCGCGGGGAATGCCGGCAGGGATGGGCGCCGCCCCAGGCAGCGCCGTGGGGCCGCCCATGGCGGCGGGTTGTCCGGCCAGCGGCGCCAGTTGCTCGGCCGGAGCGAACGGCGATGCCCCCTGCGGCGATGGCGGCGTGCTCGGCACCGGCATGTCCAGCGCCGCGGCGTGAGCCGCCTGGGCGCTTCCCAGGCCGGGAATGGGCAGCGACGTGAGGCCAAGCAGATTCCACAGGCTCACGCCCTCGCCGTCATCCGCGCGCGGCGTTGCCACCTGCGGCGCGGGTATGCCCGCGGCCACCAGCGGCGAGCCCAGGGGCGGCGGCGTGGGCAGCGCGGGGCCGTTCAGCGCCCCCGTCGCGCCCGGAGCGGCAAGCCCGGCGGAGGCCGTGCTGTCGGCGATCACCGGCGCGGGCAGGCCGGAAACGCTCAGGCCGGAACGGGGACGGGGCCGCGCGGCGGCGGCAAGTTCGGCGGCTTCCGCGCCCTGCGGCTGGACATCGGTGTCGGCAGGGGGCGGTGTGCCCGCGGGGGGCGCCTGCGGCGCGGCGGCCTTTTCGCTGGCCGCGGCGGCCTCAACGCCGCCGTTCTGGGCCAGCAGCGCCGCCTCCAGCCGACGGCTGCTCTCCCCGGCATCGGGAACGACGGACGCCTGTTCCGCGCTCCCCCAGCCAAGCCAGCGCGGCAACGGCACGTCAAAAAACGCGAGCCCCAGGGCGGCCACCTTGAGACAGCACAGGGCAACCAGGCAGCGGACCAGCCTAGAAAGCCGAAGCCTTGTAGCGGAGTGTCGAGATTTCGTCATTGAAATGCTGCTCCTGAAGCCGTTCCGCGCGCAGATACTGAGTCTTCTGCCGTTCCTTGAGCTTTTCAAGCAATTTGCGTTCCATGGCGCGGGCCGCGAGCAGGGCGCGTGCCTCTTCCGCCAGTTGCGCCTGCATGCGGCACTGGAGTTCCGCCTGGGCGCGGTCGTTGCTCAAGCCCCTCAGATACTGCTCGTGCAGCCAGCGCTCGCCGCCCTGCAGCAGGCCGCCACGGGCTTTTTCCTCGGCGCGCGCCAGTTCGTCGAGAACGGCGTCAAGGCGCTCCCGGCTTTCGCGCAGCCTGCGCTCGGCGTCGGCAAGGCGGACCCTGGCCTCCTCTTCGAGCTGGACGCGGTAGTCCAGCACTTTCTGCATCCTGAAGCGAAACGGCATGTCTGCCCCACCCTTGCCCGACCGGAAACCGCACGGCGCGCGCCTTCTCCGGACGCGCCAGGACCCGCGGGCCACGCCGCGCTTCCGGAAGCGATGGTCGGACACCCCGCCATTTGCAAGGACTGCGCCAACCCGCCGCAGGCCCCGCGCGCGGCGCCCCGCCGTCATCCGCAACAGCCGCCGGCAGGCCCCGGCGTCAAGCTCCTGTCACGCCGGCAGGAGCCCCGCCGCATGATTGACCGGACCGCAGCCCTTGCCGGGCGCATACGCGGCCCGCAGGGCGCGGTTCAGGAAACGCTGCGCCCCGGCAACGGCCGCCTCCAGCGGCAGGCCCTTGCCCAGTTCCGCGGCAATGGCCGCCGAAAGCGTGCAGCCGGTGCCGTGGTTATTGGTCGTCTCCACCCTGGCCTGGGGCAGGAGCTTGGGCTCCATGCCGGGGCGGCAGAGCACGTCCGTGACCACCACCGCGCTCTCCATGTGGCCGCCCTTGATGAGCACCGCCTTCGGCCCCATGCCCAAAAGCTTTTCCCCGGCGGCGGCGGCATCTTCCAGAGAGGCGATGCCAAGGCCCGTGAGCATTTCCGCTTCGGGCCGGTTGGGCGTGAGCAGGTCGCAGCCCGGCAGCATCTCTTCCCGCAGGGCGGTCACGGCGTCTTCCTCCAGCAGGCGGCTGCCGCTCTGGCTCACCGAGACCGGGTCCACCACCAGCGGGAAGCTTCGCCCGCGCAGGATGGGCGCCACTGCCCGGATGATGCCCGCGGAAAAGAGCATCCCCGTCTTGGCCGCGGCCACGGGAAAGCCCTCGAGCACGGTGTTCAGCTCCAGCGCCACGAATTCCGGTTCCGGCGCGTGGATGCCGGTCACGCCCAGGCCGTTCTGGGCCGTGAGCGCGGTGATGACGCTCATGCCGTAGCAGCCGAGGGCCATGATCGTCTTGAGGTCGGCCTGGATGCCGGCGCCGCCGCCGGAATCGGACCCGGCGACAGTGAGGATGTTGGGAGGAGAAAGGGGCATGGCGACTCCGTAGAGCGGTTTGGTAAGGAAAACATCCAAGCCGCTCTGGTGACTGCGTTAGCTGGCACCCGCGCCGAATACGCGTCCAGACCGCGTTCTGGACGCGAAATGGCAGGCGGCGTCGCGATTGAAAATGGATAGTTTCAATCGCAATATACTCTGATTCAGCCACCGCGCGGGCTTCCCCGGCAGAATCAGGAACAGGGCCTTGCGGCCCTGCTCCGTGCGGCGTCAGTTTCAGGGCGGCCCGCCCGCG
>CAZNXQ010000037.1:0-15955 GCA_964576895.1 uncultured Desulfovibrio sp. | reverse complement strand
GCGCGCCCGAAGGCGCGTTGTCGTTAGGGGTTGCCGCCGCGCTCCGAACAATGGGCGAGCGATGCGCCCAAAAGCTCGAAACAGGGCTGAAGTTCGGGGCGCTGTGAAAATTCGGCCATGAGTTCGTTCTGGCTGCGGCGCGGCCGGGGAGCCACGATGTCCAGCGCGGGCGTCCGGCCGCCGCAATAGGCTGTCAGTGCGGCTTCCAGCGCGGCGCGATGCTTTTCCAGCTGATGCACCAGCTCGCGCGCGGGCGCATGCAGCCGCACGCCATCGGGCCGCCATTCCACATCCAGACCGCGCAAGGCGTGCAGGGGGGGCGCCTGGCGCCCGGCCTCATGCTCGGAAGCGCAGAACGCGCAAAACGAGGCCCAGTCCGGCGGGGATTGGCGCGGAGTGGCGCCTCCCTCCTGGGCGTCAGCCGGTTCCGGCCCGGCATGGACTTCCGGCGCGGGAGGTTCCGGTGCGGGCAGTTCCGGTTCCGGCGCTGACGGCGCGGGATGCGGCTCCTGCGGCACCTCGCGCGCGGCGGAAGCGGGCGTGCCGTCTGTTTTGGCCGGAGGCGCCGGGCTGGCCGCATTTCCCGCCGGGGGCTCATGGCGCGGCGCTTTTTCCCGTTCCGGCGCGGCCGTGGCGGCAGGCGCCGCTTCCGGCGCGGGGCCGGCGGGAGAGGGAACGGCGCGGGGAGCGTCCGCCGGGCTGAAAGCGTCCAGCCGTTCCACCGGCAGGAGCCGGGGCAGAAGGGCCAGATTCAGCAGCAGGAGCTCAAGCGCCGCCGCCGGTTCCGGGCTTTGGGTGATGCCGCGCTGGGCATCAAGGGTCATCTGCCAGGCGGCATGGAGATGGGGCGGCGCAAAGCGCCCCGCCATGGCCCTGAGCCACGCGGCTTCGTCGTCCGGCAGGGCGAGGGAGGGCAAAACCGCCCCATTGGTCTGGCGGAGCAGAAAGAAGTTGCGCCAGTGCCCGGCCAGCTCGCGGATGAAGAAGCCGATATCCACGCCCCGCTGGAGCAGGGCGCGGGTGGTTGCCGCGGCTTCCGCGCAGTCCTGGGCGGCGAGGGCCACAAAGAGCCGGGTGAACAGTTCCTGCCCGGCAAGACCGAGCACCTGCCGCGTGGTTTCCGCGTCCAGGCGCGCGCCGCCCAGGGCCAGCGTCTGGTCGAGAAGGGACATGGCGTCGCGCACGCTTCCGGCGGCGCGCCGGGCGATGAGGCGCACGGCCGCGTCCTCGTAGTCCTTGCCCTCGGCGCGCAGCGTCCGCACAAGGTGCGCCGCCAGGGCATCCTCGCTCAGATGGCGGAAGACAAAATGCTGGCAGCGGCTGACAATGGTGACGGGAAACTTGTGCGCCTCGGTGGTGGCGAAGATGAAGACCACGCGCTCCGGCGGTTCCTCCAGCGTTTTGAGCAGGGCGTTGAAGGCGCTGCGCGAGAGCATGTGGGCTTCATCGACGATGAAGACCTTGTAGCGGCCATCCATGGGCGCGTAGCCGATATGCTCCCTGAGGGCGCGGGCGTCCTCCACGCTGTTGTTGGAGGCGCCGTCGATCTCGGTCACGTCCACATGGGCGCCGGCGGCGATCTTGCGGCACTGGGCGCACTCGTTGCACGGTTCGGCGGTGGGGGCGTGCTCGCAGTTGAGCGCCTTGGCGAAGATGCGGGCAATGGTCGTCTTGCCCACGCCGCGCGTCCCGCTCAGGAGATAGGCCGGGGCCGGGCTGTCGCGTTCCGCGGCGCGCGACAGCGCGGCCACGACCATTTCCTGGCCGGCCACCTGGGCGAAGGTCTGCGGACGGTAGCGCGCCGCAAGCGAGAGGTGCTTCATGCCAATCCGCGCCGGGCAGCCCGGCCTGCTCAGAACGTGTAGTGCGTCAGCCAGTCGGCGTATTTCGGATTCTCGCCCTTGGCGATGGCGAAGAATTCCTTCTGGAGGCGTTTGGTCACGGGCCCGGCGTGGCCAGCGCCGATCTGGCGGTGGTCCACCTCGCGGATGGGCGTGAGCTCGGCGGCCGTGCCGGTGAAGAACGCCTCGTCCGCGGTGTAGAGTTCGTCGCGGGTGAACTGCTGTTCCTCCACAGTATAGCCGAGGTCGCGGGCCAGCGTGATGATGGAATTGCGCGTGATGCCGCCCAGGATGGAAGTGAGCGGCGTAGTTTTGATGATGCCGTCGCGGACGATGAAGATGTTCTCGCCCGTGGCTTCGGAAACGAAGCCGTTGGTGTCGAGCATGACGGCCTCGTCATAGCCGTCTTCCTTGGCCTCGATCTTGGCGAGGATGGAGTTGATGTAGTTGCCGGAGGCCTTGGCCTTGGACATGCTCGTGTTCACATGGCTGCGGGCGAAGCTGCTTGTCTTGATGGAAATGCCCTTCTCAAGGGCCTCGGCGCCGAGGTAGGCGCCCCACGGCCAGACGGCGATGATGGTCTGGACGGGATTGTTGCCGGGGTAGACGCCCATTTCGCCATAGCCCACAAAGGAGAGCGGGCGGATATACCCGGCGGGGAGCTTGTTGGCGACCAGCGTCTCCAGGCAGGCGGCGGCCAGTTCGTCGGCGCTGTAGGGGAGGGCCATGCGGAGGATCTTGGCGGAATTGAGCATGCGCCGGCAGTGGTCGCCCAGGCGGAAGACCGCCGAGGTGCCGTCAGCGCAGGCATAGGCGCGGATGCCTTCGAAAATGGCGCTTCCGTAATGCAGGGAGTGGGTGAGCACATGGACCTGGGCCTGATCCCAGGGAACCAGCTTGCCGTCGAACCAGATGAATTGCGTTGTCTGCATGGCTATCCTCGCGCAGGGCACATTTGGCGCGTGCGGTTGGCGGGCGAAAGCCCGCGCGGCCGCGCAAGGGAAGAAATCTACTTAAAAGCGCCGGGCTTGGCAAGCGGGGCGCCAGCGGCGGGCGCGGGCGGGGCGCCGCTTCCGGGAAGGCCCGCGCGGCAGCGCAGGTCTTCGCAGTACGGGCAGGCGTCGGCGGCGCTCAGGCTGGCGAGGATGCCGCAGCCCTCGCCGCATCCCGGCCCGTGGGACGAGGCGTCGCGCAGGGCCAGCAGTTCCGCCTTGAGGTGTTCAAGGGCGGCGATCTGGGCCTCCACATTGGCGATATGCTCGTCCACCAGGCTGTGCACCCAGGCGCAGTCGCGCGTGGGCCGGTCGCGGAAGGCGAGGAGCTCACGGATCTCCGCGAGCTTCATGCCGTGGCGGCGGCAGTGCATGACAAAGCGCAGGCGTTCGAAATCCGCTTCGCCATACAGGCGGTAGTTGCCTTCGCTGCGTTGGGGAGCGGCCAGCAGGCCCTCCTTTTCGTAAAAGCGGATGGTCACCACCGGGCATCCCGCCAGTTTTGCCAGGGCGCCGATCTTCATTTTCATGTCGTCTCCCGAAAGGCTTGCCGGTACGCACGTTGCTGAAGAGTGGACATTCCGGCGGCGAAAGTCAATGTTTCGGGCCGGCGGCGCTGTTGCAAGACAATGTTGCAATCATGCCAGCAGCGCGCGAAAAATTTGTTCGACACGCCGTTGTCTGATGGTAGAGTGAAGCGGCGAAGAAAACCTTTTTTGCACCGGGGTTTCGGAGGGACGGCATGAGCATCGATTTCAGGGTCAGGCCACCAATCCCAAGCTACAGCACCGCGGAATTCTTCAGAAATTTCGATGACGTTACGCAGCGTTCGGCGCGTTTCGGCACGCGGATCTCCCCGTGGGCCAGGGAGTTTTCCCTGCCGGGGCTGATCCGCGAGATGGACGAAGCCGGCGTGAGTCAGGCCGTTGTGCCCATCCGCAAGGGGTGCGGCGGCGATAATGAGGATCTGCTGCGCCTGTTCGCGGAATGGCCAGGGCGCTTCATCGGCCTGGCGGGGCTGGCCCCCATGCAGGATATGGGCCGGGCCATGGAGGAACTGGAGCGCTTCGTCCTTTCCGGGCCGTGCGCGGGCATTGCCCTGGAACCGGCGTTTGATCCCGTTCCGTGGCAGGTGGATGACGAGCGCGTCTTCCCCCTGTACGAACGCTGCCAGGAAGCCGGCGTGCCCGTGGCCTTTACCTATGGCGGCATTTTTACGCCCGGCCTCAGGTATTACCAGCCGCTGCCCATGGATCGGGTGGCAGAGCTTTTTCCGCGTCTCAGGATCGCGCTGTGCCACGGCGGCTGGCCCTTTGTGACGGAATTTTGCGAGATCGCCTTCAACCGCGGCAATGTGTGGCTTGCGCCGGACATGTACATGATCGGCGCTCCCGGCAGCCAGGAGTATGTGCTTGCCGCCAATGGCATTCTCTATGACCGGATGCTGTTCGGTTCGGCGGCGCCCATCATTTCCATTGCCGATGCCGAACGGGCGTACCGGCAGTGCGGCGTGCGCGCGGAGCGTCTGCCGTTTCTGATGGAAGGCAATGCCCGGAACTTCCTTGGGATTGAAGCGGCCGTTCCGGAAGACGGCGCAGGGGAAACGGCGCGGGCCTGATACGGTGAGGCGGGGTGCATGAAGCTGGAATCGTTGGCGGTATTTCTTGAGGTGGCGAGGCTTGGCTCGTTTTCCGGCGCGGCCCATGCCATGCACCTCACCCCGCAGGCCGTGAGCTCCTCCATGCGCCGACTGGAGGCCACGCTTGATGTTCCCCTGTTTTCCCCCTCGTCGCGGGGGCTTTGCCTGACCGCCCAGGGGCGCGAGCTTCTGGCGTTTGCCAAGGGCGTTGTGCCCGCCTGGGCCGAGCTGGAAAACCGGTTCCGCAGCCGCCAGGAATCGCGGCTGCGCGGCCGGCTTCTGGTCTATGTGAACAACAGCTTCTATCTGGAGCGTCTGTTCCATATCGTGGAACGGTTCTGCACCCTGCATCCTGGGGTGAGCGTGGTCACCTCGGCGCACGGCCAGGCGGAGATCCGTGAACGGCTGCTGCGCCCGTGCGAAGAAGGGGTTTCGCGCATCGGGCTGCTCAATATCCCCTGCATGTCCGATGGCGGGTATGCCCCCGATTTTTGCCAGTGCGACGGCCTTGAATTCCATCCGCTTGTGCGTGCCCGCTACCACGCCTGCATGAGCAAGGGGCATCCGTTGGCGCGGCGGCGGCGCATCACGCTGAAGCGGCTCCTGAAGGAACCGCTGATCGTCGCGACAGCGGGCGACCCCCATGCCTCGCCGCTCTATCACCTGCTCTCGCGCCATGGCGTGCCGAATATCGTGCTTGCCACCTCATCCCTGACGGTCTGGCGGCACGCCATCGCCCACAGCCTCGGCATCGGATTTCTGCATGATATTTTTCTGGATGGTGCCGAACCGTTCCGTACCTGTCTTGAAGAGATGGCCGTGGTTCCGGTGCTGGAAACCATGGCTGCCGTCACCGGCTATTTGCTGAAGGGCGAACCGGGCGACATTGTCAGAACCTTCATTTCCTTCCTTCCGGAAGGGCAACAGGGGGCGAAGCATGGAAGCAACAGCTAAAACAACGAACAACAGGTACTGGCTGCATACCCTGGTCTACTTCCTGTTCACCTTCTGTTTCGGATATATTCCGTTCGAGGGCATCTCCCCCCTCGGCATGTCGGTGCTGGGCGTCTTCATCGGCATGATCTACGGCTGGACATTCATCGGTTTCATCTGGCCGAGCATGATGAGCATTTTCGCCCTGGGGCTGTGCGGCTATTTCAAGACGCCCCAGGCGGCGTTCGCCAATGCGTTCAGCAACAATCTCGTGATCTTCATGCTGCTTGTCCTGGTCTTTACCGCCTATTGCGAAAAGAGCGGCATCAACAGGAAAATTTCCGCCTGGTTCCTCAGCCGCCGCTGTCTCGCCGGGCGCCCGTGGACATTCACCTTCATGGTCCTGCTCGGCTCGTTTGTGGTCAGCTTTCTTGTGGACGGCAACGCGGTGGTGTTTCTTGTCTGGAATCTGCTCTACAGCGTTTTTGACGAGACCGGGTATGAACAGGGCGAGCCGTACCCCGCGTTTCTCTGCGCCGGCGTGGCCATTACGGCGGTGCTCTCCTATGCCTGCAAGCCGTGGTGCAATGTCTGCATTCTGGCCATCAGCGCCCTTGAATCCGCATCGGGCGGCGCCTATACCCTCAATTACCTGACCTTCATGCTCGTGACCATTCCCCTCTGCGTCCTGTTCCTGCTCGCCTACTTTCTCGTCATGAAGTACATCTTCCGCCCGGATGTGAGCAAGCTCAGGAATCTTTCGCAGGAATACCTGGAAGAGATGCGCCGCGACCTCGTCCTGGACACGCGCGAGAAGATCGCGGCCGCGGCCCTGCTCGTTTTCATGGCGCTTCTGCTCATCCCCAATATTTTCATGGGGCATGCGGGCTTTCTCGGCGTTTTCGGCAGGCTCAACTTCCTTTCGGCGGTGGCGGTTGTGCTCATCGCGCTGTGCGTCATGCGGCTTGAAGGCAGGCCCATCCTCAATTTCCAGGCGTGCGCCGCGGACGGCATCCACTGGAACGTCTTCTGGATAACGGCGGCCGCCATTCCGGTTTCGGCGGCCCTGAGCAGTGACGTGGCGGGCATCACGAGCTGGCTGGCGGGCGCCATGGAAAGCAGCCTCACGGGCATGAACACGGCCATGCTGCTCATCGTCTTTGCCATCATCCTCAATGTGGCCACCCAGTTCACGCACAACGTGAGCCTTGTGGTCATTGCCGTCCCCCTCGGATACCAGATGTGCGGCCTCCTTGGCCTGAATCCGGTGGCCATGACCGTGCTCATCATCGTGTCCGCCGCGTGCGCCTATGCCACGCCCGCGGCCTCCACCTGTTCGGCCATCCTGTTTGCCAATGTGGAGTGGATCGGCGTGAAACGGGCCTTCAAGGCCGGGGTCAGCGCGGTGCTCGCCGGTCTGGTGGTGCTGTTCGCCGCGGGGCTGCCGCTCATCGGCCTTGTTTACGGGTTTGCGCGCTAATCCCCATTCGTTCCGGTTCCCGGCGGTGTGGCGCCGGGGCCGGGGCGGAGGAAAAAGGTCAGGATCATGAAAATTTTCGATATGCGTTTGCGGCCGCCCTTCGGGAGCATCTGCCAGGGCATGTTCAATACGCCCGGCCGGGAGATATTTTTGCCGGAAGCCTTTGCGCGCCGGTTCGGGATGCACATTGCCGCATCGGCGCGGCAGCGCTCCATGGAGCTCTTCCTTGCCGAGATGGACGAGGCCGGCATTACCGCCGGGGCGGTGCTGATCCGGAGATCCACTGGTATGGACAATGCCGACCTGGCCGAACTGGAGCGCCGCTGGCCGGGGCGCTTTGTCGGAGTTGCCGGGGTCGATCCCCTTGCTCCGGGCTGGCGGGAAGAAGCGGAACGGCTGCTGAAGGCGGGCACGGCGCGGGCGCTTCTGGTGGAACCGGGTTTCTGCCATCCGGCGCTCAAGGCCGATGACCGGCGGCTCTATCCCCTCTATGAAACCTGTCAGGCGGACGACATCCCGCTTTTCATGTCCTTTGGCGGTTTTGTCGCCCCGGACCTGAGCTATACGGACCCCATGCTCATCGAGCGCGTGGCCCTGGATTTTCCGCACCTGCGTCTGGTGCTGGCCCATGGCGGCTGGCCCCATGTGGCCGCCATCTGCCATGTGGCCTTCGAACGTGAGGGCATCTATCTCGCTCCCGATCTCTATACCATGAACGTGCCCGGCAGCCGGGACTATCTGGACGCGGCCAACACGCTTGTCCCGGAAAAATTCATGTTCGGCACGGCGTATCCGTGCGTGGATATGCGCGAGGCGGTGGACTACTATCTGCGCTGGGGGCTCAGGGCCGACGTGGTCGAGCGGGTGATGTACGGCAACGCGGCCCGGTTCCTCGGCCTGGAGTGAGGGGGGCGGCGTTTTTCCTTCGGGGGCCGGCATGTTCCCAGGCGGTGCGGCGGCGTTCGCGGCATCGCTTGCAAGGGGGCCGTGCCCGTGCGAGAATGGCGGCGCGGTTCCCCGCGCGTAGCGACGCGCCGCGGGACCCGAAGGAGACGACATGAAGATCGGCCTTATCCGCTGCATGCAGACCGAGGAACTCTGCCCCGCCTCGCGCTGCCTGGAATATATGCGCACGAAAAAGGACGCCTTTGCCGATGTGGACGGCGAGATCGTCCTGGTGGGCGTCACCACCTGCGGCGGCTGCCCCGGCAAGAAGGCCGGGGTGCGCGCCGCCATGATGGTGCGCCGGGGCGCGGAAGCCATCGCCCTTGCCTCCTGCATCACCAGGGGGACGCCCATTGACTACGCCTGCCCCTTTGCGGGCAAGCTGGCAAAGGTGGTCAGGGCGGCCGTGGGCGAAAAGGTGCCCGTTTTTGACTATACCCATGAACCGACGCGGAAAACGACCGCCGCTGCGGCCGATGGCGGCGCGCAGGCCTGCGGCATGCGGGGAGGGGAGGCCTGATGCCGGCGCCGGCGCTTCCCGGTGCGCTGGACGGGGCTTCTCCCACGGCTTCCCGGATTGCCGGGCTCAACGCCGCCGCCAACCGCCTTGCCGATGAAACCGCGGACGCCATTGCCGCCGTTCCGGGAGACTACGCGGCGCACGGGCGTCTGCTCCACGATCTCAAGCTCGCCGTTGTCGAAATGGCGGATCAGGGCGCGCCCGCGGCCCTTCCTCCTGCGGAAAGCGGCGGCGGGGAAGGCGCAAGGCCCGCGGATATGGCGCCGGTCACCGATGGCGGCGAGGAAGTTCCCCCAGTCGCGGACGCGGCCGGGGGCGCCCCCCATGCCGACATGGTCTGGGATCTGGCGCGGGCGCTGCCCGATTTCAGCACCGAAGCCCTGTACCAGAAACGTTCCTCCTTGGCGGCCATGGCGGGCATGGCGCTGTTCGGCTGGTTTCTCGGCGGGCTCGCCTCCACGGTGCTCGGCTGGTTCGGGCTTGGCGGCGACATCCTGCGCGCTTTCGGCGTATGGGCCATGTTCTGGCTTTCGGAATATCTTTCGGCCAATCCCAGGGCCCGGCACGGCCTGCTTGCCGTGCTCGGTCTTGGGGCGCTGGGCCGCTTCGCCGTGTCCGCCATGTCGGGCATGCTGCGCATCACCTCCTGGGGGAGCCTGCGTCAGGCCATTTTCGGCATGGGCAGGCTGCCCAATATCTTCAAGGTCGGCTGGCTCCTGTTCGGCGCGTTTTTTGTGCTCGTCTTCCTTTCCAAAAAGATCACCGCGCTGGATATGACCGCCTTCCGCCACTCCCTGCGGGAACAGGTGAAAGAACGGCTGGAACTGGCGGCCTTTGTGCTCGGCGAGGTGGAACGCCGCGATGCGGCCCTGGCCGAACTGCGGGACCGGCTGGACGAGGCCACGGAAGGGGACGACCCGCGCCGGAGCGCCGATGCCCTCGCCAGGGACCTGCTGGGCATGCTTGATGGCCTTGATGCCGATGCGCGCCGGTTCCTCCTCCAGCGTCTTTCGGCGGCGGGCTACGCGCCGGAACGCGCGGATGAGGACTGGCTGGTCTGGGAGCCGGAAACGCATGCCGCGCTCTATGATACCGTGGGGATTGTGCGGCGGGGCGAGCGCTGCCGCATCCTGCGGCGCGCCATGCACACGCCGCGGGGTGTTGCCAGAGGGCTTGTGCAGCGGGCGCCCTCGGCCGCGTCCGCGCCGGAAGGAGGGCGCCCATGAGCGGCCTCGCGCCGGAAGGAGGGCGGGAACGTTCCGGCGCCGGAAAGATCCTGGGCATGGACCTCGGCACGAGCAATACCTATCTCTTTTCCTGCCGCATGGAGCGCGCGTCCCGGCCCGAAGCCGTGGTGGTGCCCGGCGTGAGCGATGCCGCGGGCAGCATTGCCACGGTTGTGCTCTATGAGGATGGCAGGCCCATCCTCATCGGCAACATGGCGGAAAGCGAACAGTACGCCAATGCGCTGGCCGGGCGGGTGCTCCGCAGCCAGTTCAAGCCGGAGATCGCCCATGGCGACGCCGAGGCCATGCGCTGGATGACGGATTTCCTGCGCCTGCTCGGCGAAGCGCTGCCGGAAGGCACGCCGGAACCCGGCACGCTTCTTTATGTGGGCATTCCGTCGCTCACGCGGGAAGACTTCAGCCTCAACCTCGGCCACTGCTTTACCGAGGCCGGCTGGCCCGCGCCCGTCTTTGTGCGCGAGTCGGACGCGGCGCTCATTTCCTGTCTGCAGTCCGGCGCCCTGGATATCGACGATCTTGAACGGCGCGCCGTCATTCTCGATTTTGGCGGGGGCACCTGTGACTTTACGGTGCTCGACGGCGTGGATGCGCTCGCCAATGGCGGCGATCCGCTCTACGGCGGGCGCCTGTTCGATGATCTCATTTTCCAGGTTTTTTGCCGCCGCACTCCGGAGCTGGCGCGGGGGCTTGCCGGTTCGGCCTATGCCTATTTCTTCCACTGGATGGAATGCAAGACCGAGAAGGAACGCTTTTCAACGGCCATGGACCGCGAGGCGGCGTCCCCCGCCGCGCCGGGCGCTCCGGAGGGCCCGGCAGTGCCGGAGGGCGTGAGCCTGCATGCGGTCTGGTACGATGCGGCGGGCGCGCGCCGTGATGCCTGGGTGCATGACTACACGCGCGAGGCATTTATTCGTGATGCGGAAAACTATACGGCCTCGCCGGAAATGCTCGCCATGCTCCGGCAGTATCAGGGCCGCGGCGGCCTGAGCCGCCCCGCGCGTGATCTGCTGGAGGGGCGCAGCATCGGCCTGATCTCGTGGCTGCGTGAGTTGCTCGGCACTCTGGACGGCCGCCGGGAGGTGGGGCGCGTCCTGCTCACCGGCGGCAGCAGCCGCTGGTTCTTTGTGCGCGACATGGCGCGGGAACTGTTCCCCGCCGCCGCCTGCGCCATGAGCGGGCGCACCTATGAGGACATTGCCTACGGCCTGGCGCTCTATCCGGTGCTGGCGGCATCGCGCGCGCGCGTCGAACAACTGCTGAAGGAGCACCTCGGCGCCTTTGCCGCCGAGGCCGCCTCTGTCGCGCGCGCCCTGGTGGAAAAGAGCGGCCGCGCGCTGGCGCGCCGCTGTACGGAACGCATCGTGACGCGTGACATCATGCCCGCCCTGGAGGCCGCGCAGGGCGCGGGCACCACCGTGGCCGCCCTGGAGGCCGCCTTTGAGCGCAATATCCGCGAAGATGCGGTCCTGCTGGACATCGTGCGAGAAAAAAGCGCCGCCCTGCATGCGGAATTGCAGCGCGAACTTTCCCGGCGTTTCCGGGCGTGGCTGCGGGAGAACGGCGTTCTGCTGGTGCCGCGTTTCGAGGTTCCTGCCCAGGCCATCAGCGCGGACTTTTTCAAGGGCGTGAGCGTGCGGCTTTCGCGTCTGGATTCGCTCAATATCATGCGCTTTACCCTGACGGCCGTGCTGCCGTTGCTGGCCGGGACCGCCGCCGCCGGCGCGCTGGCCCATACCGGGGAACCTGTCTCCACCGTGCTGGGCGGAGGGGTCGCCTTCGGCGGCGCGTGGCTGCTCGGCAGGGCCGCGCCCGGCTTTCTGGAAAAGCGGAAACTGCCGGGCTTTCTCCTCAATGAAAGCAATCGCCGCAAGATCGTGGAAAAGAATTCGGCCTATATTGAAAAAGCGCTGAACGGGGCATTTGCCGACGTTCAGGCGGATATTGCCGATGGCATGGAGCGGCGGCTCAGGCACGCGCTGGAGTCCATGCTCGGCCGTCTGAGTGTGCTCAACCAGGTGCGCTGTCACCAGTGACGCTTCGCGCGGGAAGAGGCGGGGAACGGCATGAAGGAACGTATTGTCCTCGGCATCGACGCCGGGGGAACGCATACGGACGCGGCGCTGGTGGCGCTGGCGGAAGAGGGGGGCACCCCCCCGGCGGCCAGGCTGCTGGCCTCGGCAAAGGTCTCCACGCGGCATGAGGATCTGCCGGGCACCGTGCGCGCGGCCCTGGCCGCTCTCGCGCGGGCAACGGCGGCGGCGGGGCTGGACGGCCCGGCACTGCTCGCGCGCGTGGAGCGCGCCACCCTGGGCACCACCCTGGCCGTCAACGCCCTGGTGCAGGGCCGGGCGGACACGGTGGGGCTTGCGCTGTCCGCCGGGCCGGGGCTGGACCCCGCGCATTTCGTCCTGGGCGAGCATGTGTGCATCGTGCCCGGCGGTCTCGATCACCGGGGCGTGGAGGTGACGCCGCTTTCCACGGAGGTGCTGGCCCGCGCGGCGGCCGCCTGGCCCGCGCAGGGCGTTGCCGCGGTGGCCTGCGTGGGCAAGTTCTCTCCGCGCAATCCGGAACAGGAACGCCGCATGGGGGAAGTGGCGGGCGCCGCTTCCGGCCTGCCCGTAACGCTGGGGCACAGTCTTTCGGGGCGGCTCAACTTTCCCCGGCGCATCGCCACGGCCTATTACAATGCCGCCGTTGCCCGGCTTCAGGGGGAGTTTCTGGACGCGGTGGAGGCCGCGCTGGCGGATGCCGGCGTGACCGCGCCGGTGCGCCTGCTCAAGGCCGATGGCGGCGCGGCGCCGCTGGCGTTTTCGCGGCGCGAACCCGTGCAGTCCATCCTGTCCGGGCCGGCGGCGAGCGTCATGGGCGTCATGGCGCTCTGGCCTGAGACCGCCCAGGGCTGTTCCCTGCTGCTGGACATGGGCGGCACCACAACGGATATGGCCGTGTTTTATGAAGGATCGCCCGTTGTGGACAGGGATGGCATGCTCCTGCTCGGACGGCGGACGCTCGTACGCGCCCTGGCGTCGGTTTCCATCGGCGTTGGCGGCGATTCCCTGCTGCGGGCGGAGGGCGCGGCGGACGGCACCCTCGCTGTCCGTGTGGGCCCGGAGCGTGAAGGCCCGGCGCTCGCGTTTGGCGGCGCGCGGCCGACCCTGCTGGACGCGCTCAATGTGCTCTCCCCCGCTGAGGGAACCAGTGGCGATGCGGCCGCTTCTCTCGCCGGGATGGAGGCTCTGGCCGGACAGGTCGGCCTTGGGCCGGAGCACGGGCCGGACGGCGTCCGGCAACTGGCGCGCCAGGCCGTGGCCGATGCCTGCGCCCAGGTGGCGCGGGCGGCGCGGGCTCTTGTGGAGGGCATCAATGCCCGGCCCATCTACACGCTCGCGGCGCTCAGGGCCGTGCGGGAGGCCCGCCCCCGGCGGGTCTGCCTGGTGGGCGGCCCGGCCCGGTGCGTGCGGGAGCATCTGGAAACGGCGCTGGGGCTGCCCGTGAGCATCCCGGCGCATTTCGAGGTGGCAAACGCCATTGGCGCGGCGCTGGCCGTGCCCACCGCCGTTCTGGAAAGCTATGCGGATACGGGACGCGGCGTTCTGAACGTGCCGTCGCTGGATCTCAGCGAGCGCGTGGGCAGGGATCTGACGCTGGAGAAAGCGGCCGCGCGCACCTGTGAGCTCCTTGAAGCGCGTCTTGCCGACGAAGGCGTGAACGATGCGGATGTGGAAGTGGTGGAAGCGGATCTGTTCGCCACTCTGGATGACGGAGGGCGCGGCTCCCGCGACATCCGCGTCGCCTGTCAGGTGCGGCCCGGCATTGCCGCGCGGCTGGCCGTCGGGGCGTGAGCCGCGGTTTTTGTTGAGCGCGGAAGGCTGGAGCGCCCGGCGGCAGGTGCGGCCACCGGGCGCTTTTTACGGGCGTCAGTTCTGGTCGTCGTTCATCCGCTTGCCGATGATGCCGACGACAATGGCGAAGAGCAGAAATCCGGCGCAGATGAGCAGAACGGTGCTATCAAGATCCATGAGTGGCTCCTTGTGGGTGCCGGCAGACCGGCCGCAGGACGATGCCCCCAAAGTTCAACACTCCGGGTGCGCCCGCATGCGCGGCTGTCGGGCCGTTCTCCGTGAGGAGACGGCTGGTGGCGAAAGTGATCCGCGACGTTCAGAGGAGGAAAACGGCGGCGCGGGGCGGAGCCTGGGAAAGAGGCAGCATGCCGCGAAGGTGGCGCGCATGGGGAACACGGGCCATGCGGGGCGGCGTGATGACGAGGGCGACGGGAGGGTGATGGATGCGCGGGCCAAGGCTGGCCGCCATGCCGTGCGCGGCATGGGGCGTTGCGGATGCCCAGCGCTGCCGCTGCTTGCTGCTGGTCTGGCGGAGGGGAGCCGCAAAGGCGGGGGCCGCCGAAAGCGCACCAGACACCACAAAGGGCAGGGCGTCGCATCCCAGGCGCGGCAGGGGCACATGGCGTCCGCCGGAGACGAGCAGCAGGACGGCAATGGCCGTGCTGATGCCGCATGTCATCCAGAATCGTGGAGCCGACCGCATGATTCGCGCCTTTTTCCGTTGCTGACGGTTCAGTCGCAGGAACGGCACTGCCTCTTCCTGTATTTTCAACGCTACAGGCCACGGGCTGCCTTGTCAACAACGGCGTGCCCCGTTCGGGAGAAATGCGTGCGCGTTGTGCTGTTTGAACCTGAGATCCCGCCCAATACCGGCAATGTGGCCCGGCTCTGCGCGGGTTTCGGCGTGGAGCTGCATCTTGTGGGCAGGCTCGGCTTTTCTCTGGAGGATCGCTATCTCAGGCGCGCCGGGCTGGACTACTGGCCGCATGTGCGCCTGTATCTCTGGCCGGACTGGGCGGCGTTTGCGGCCCGCGCCGGACGCAGCGGCGCCGAGCGCTGGATTCTGACCACGGCGAAGCGCCGGGCCGCGCCGCTTCAGGATTTCGCCTTCCGGTCCGAGGATGCGCTCATCTTTGGTCCGGAAACGCGCGGCCTGCCTGAGGAACTCTTTGCCGCCTCGCCGTGGCGGGTGCGCATTCCCGTGCGTTCCATGGAGGAAGGCGGCGTACGCAGTCTCAATCTTTCCACCGCCGCGGGCATTATCCTTTTTGCGGCCCTCACGTCCAGCGGTCTCATCGGGCCGGGAGACACGCGGCCATGAACGGGCTTGTGGCGCCGGGGGCCCCCTGGTTCGTTCTGCCCTGGTCCGTATGGGATGCCTGGTGGCTTGCGCCTGTGGCCCTGGCTCTGGACCTGCTTCTGGGTGATCCGCGCCTGCCCTGGCCGCATCCCGTGTGTCTGGTGGGCAGGTGCCTTGCCCGGCTGGAAGGCCCGGTGCGCCATTTCGGCGGCAGCGGCGCGGGCGCGCCCCGGCGCCTGAAACTGGCGGGCGCCTGCGCGCTTGTCCTGCTCTGCGCGGGCACGGGCGCGGCGGTCCTGTTTCTGGTTTCGCTGCCCGTGGCGGGGGGCGCGCTTGCCGTGTATTTTGCCTGGGCCGGCCTTGCCATGGGCTGTCTGGTACGCACCGGGCGCGAGGTGGCGCTGGCGGTGGAGGAGGCCCCCCTTCCTGAGGCCCGCGCGGCAGTGTCCCGGCTGGTCAGCCGCGAGGTGAGCGCCATGGAGCGGCCGACCCTGCGCAAGACCCTTGCCGATACGCTTTCGGAAAATTTCACGGATGCCTTCCTCGCGCCCTGGTTCTGGCTTCTGGTGGCGGGGCCTGCGGGCCTGTGGGTATACAAGGCCGTGAGCACGGGCGATTCCATGTGGGGCTATCTCAACGAGCGCTGGCGCTGGCCCGGATGGGCCGCCGCGCGCGCCGATGACGGCCTGGCCCTGCTGCCCGCGCGGCTTTCCGTCCTGGTCCTGTGGCTGACGGATGCCCTGGCGCGTCTGCGCCCTGCGGCGCGCCCGTGGGCCGGGCGCTGGCCCGGACTTCGTGTGGTGGCGGCACAGGCGCGGGGCATGCCAAGCCCCAATTCCGGCTGGTCCATGACGGCCTGCGCGTGGCTGTGCGGATGCCGCATGGCCGGCCCGTCCGTGTATTTCGGGGCGCGTGTGGAGAAGCCATGGCTTGGGCCGCCTGAGGCGGATGCCGCGCCGTGGGACGCGCGCCGCCTCTCCGCCCTGCTGGAGCTGGAGCGGCGGGGCGCCATATGCGGCGGCTTTGCGCTCTGGCTCGTCTGCCTTGGGCTGCGCGCGTTCCTCTGACATGGCGCCGGCTTGCGGTCGCCCGCGTTCCCGTGCTAGGGAAACAGCGAATTCCAGTGAATATCAGGCCCCGCACGGGCCGCAGCAAGAGCCTCAGGATGGAGCAGAACACGCACAGCGCGAATATCGCGGCCATCTTCATCCGCCGC
>CAZNXQ010000036.1:0-16720 GCA_964576895.1 uncultured Desulfovibrio sp. | reverse complement strand
CGCCGCGCGGGTCCGTGCACCAGTAGTCGAGGCCCACTTCCTTTTCCCCGGCCGCGAAGCGTTCACGCAGGTGCCCGATGGTCATCACGCGGCTGTATTCCTCCCGCGATTCCGGCAGGACCGTGGGCAGCCACGCGGCAAAGGCGTCGGACACCCGGCACGGGGCATGCAGGTTGTATTCCTCCAGCATGGAGAACTGCATGCCGTCAAGATGGCGGATGATGTCCTCCTCCACCCGGTCGCGGCTGACATTGAATTCATAGGTGCACAGGGCATTGGAGGTGACGGCCAGACGGTACTGGCGCTCCTTGCGGTCCATGGCGGAGAGTTTTTTCTGCGTCTGGAGCTCGCGGCGCTTCATTTCGGTGATGTCCTGATGGACAAAGAGCACCTTGGTGGGCACATCCTCCCGCCGTTCAAGGCAGATGGCGTTGATGGTTTCCCAGCCGGCCTTTCCGTCGCGGCGCACATGGCATTCGCAGGACAGGGCGTCGCTGCGGGCGAGGCGCTCCTTCAGCGTGTCAAGGGCGAAAAAGCCGCGGAATTTTTCCCGCGCCTCGTCGTCCACCAGGATGCCGGACTGGATGCGAAGCAGGTCCGCATAGGCGCCATGGGCATCGGGAGCGAGCCCGGCGTCCGCATCGCCGGCAATGCGGTCATAGCGCCTGGCTTCAAGATCCGCGAGGATGTAGCGCCCGGAAAAGAGGGTGTTCATGCCCCGGATCACATAGCCGAATTCGCGGTTCTCCTTTTCCAGCCGTTTTTTCTGCCGGTGCGCCCGGAAGAGCATGAAGGCCGCGTAGCAGGCAAAGAGCGCAAGGAGGGAGATCTCCAGCTGGACGCCGGCCATGTTGGCCCGGTTCACCATGCCCTGGGTGACGCTGCGCGGAAAGGTCTGCACCAGAAAAAAGTCATATTGCGGCAGGTGCATGACGCAGAGATTGTCCGTGCCGCTTCCCGGCGCGCAGGCGAACGTGCCCTCGCCGCCGTCGCGGAAGACCCGGCGCGCGCCCTCGGCCGTGGGCTGGCCGATCATGCCGCTTTCGAGCAGGGCGTCGATGATGTGGCCGGAATAGGGCTTTTCATCGGAAGTGGCGATGATCCTGCCGTCCGGCGAACAGAGGAAAATGTCCGACGCCATGCCGAAATAGGTCATCTTGAGGATGCCGCGCAGGTACTTGTCCGCCAGATAGGAGCCGTGGAGCACGCCGATGATTTTGTCCCCGGCGCGCAGCGGCGTGTAAAAGCCCAGCGTGGTCTGCCGGAAAATGCTCGAATTGAAAATGACGGAGATGCCGCTTTTGCCTTCCATGCCCAGGCGGTAATAGTCGCGGTCGCTGGTGTCCGTGATGGTGCCGTCGGAGGCCATGCCCCTGCCGTCGGCGCTGGTGAAGCGCACGGCGTCGAAGGTGGAGCGCTTTTCCAGCGCGGTGAGCAGTTCCGGCGTGATGGCGCCGGAATCCAGCGTGCGCTCCAGAAAATAGGCGTAGGTCCCAATGAGTTCCTGCGTGGTGCGGAACTGCTCGTCGATGCTGATGGCGGCCTGACGCGCCGCGTCCGCCGCGTAGATGCGGTTCTGCTCCTCGATGCGTTCGCTGTTCTGCGTGGTGAAACGGTAGAACAGCAGCAGGACCATGCCGCAGAGGAAGAGGGAAACGCCCGTCTGGATCAGGCTGTTTTTTTTGACCATCAAAGACAACCTCGACTGGAACGGCTTCACGGTGCCGTTGCGGCGTCCGCTCGCGCGGCGGCTGGGCATGCTGGCGTCCGGAACGCTTTCGGGAGCTTCCCGTTTTCATAGCCGTCCGGGAAGATTGCTGTCAATGGCGCGGCCCTGTCACCGGCCGGGAAGCGCCGGCCTGCGCGGTGGCGTCACCCGCCCCCGCCCACCACAAAGGCCGTGGGGAAGAGCGCCCGAAACGCGGAAAGCATGCGTTCCGCGCCGGTGGAATCCGGCCAGGGGCCCACCTGGACATTCCACAGACTGTTGCTGCCGTACTGGAGCCGCCCCTTGTGTCCGGCCCTGGCAAGGACTTCAATGAGCTTGTACGCGCTTTCCTTGCTGCTGAACGCGCCCACCTGGACGTAGAAATTTCCCTTGATGTCGCCGTTTTCGGCCAGCTCCCTGATGCCGCCCAGGCTCTGGATGCGTACCCTGGCCGTGCCCGAACCCATCATGTTCAGGCGTGTGGCCGCCGTGCGCGAAAGATCGATGACCCGGTCATCCACAAAGGGGCCGCGGTCATTGACGCGAACGATGACCGAGCGGCCGTTGCCGAGATGGGTGACGCGCACCTTGGTGCCCAGCGGCAGAAGCTTGTGGGCGGCGGTCATGGCATATTGATTGTAGCGCTCGCCGTTGGCCGTGGTCTTGCCGTGAAAGCCGGGGCCATACCACGAGGCCACGCCTTCCTCCACAAAACCGTGGGCGGATTTGAGGGGATAGTAGGTCTTGCCGCGGACGGTATAGGGCTTGGTGCCCGCCACGCCGCCCTTGCGCCAGGAACGGGAGCCGCCGCAGCCCGCCAGCGCGAGCGCGCAGCAGACAAGGGCCACGAGCAGGAGCAGCGAAAGCCTGCCGGGGGCGCGCGACCGCCCGCGGGAGCCGCCGCGGACCGGGCGAGAACCCTTGCCGGGCATCAGGCGGCTCCGGTGCCGGCCGGGCAGAGAGGGGAAACGCTGTTGCCGCCGTCCGCTTCCAGGCGGCGCAAGAGTGCAAGCCCCTGTTCCCCCAGGCAGTGCCGGTGGGCGCGCAACAGCGCCAGCGCCGTTTCCGGACGGCCCGCCTCCAGCAGATCCCGCGCGGCAAGGAGGAAGAGGCGCTCGTCATCGCCGCCGCAGAGCGCGGCCACGAGGTCGGGCCAGAGCGCCCCGAAAACGGCGGCAGCGCGTTCTTCCTCCACGGCCAGCCAGCGGGCCAGGGGGGCGTTGTCGCGCTCCCCTTCCAGATAGCGCGTGAGCAGCGCAAGCCCGTTGTCCAGAACGCGGAGGATGCGCCGCAGCTCCCGCTCCATGCTGTCGGCGGTCTGGCGGGGCAGCCCGGCCAGCGGCCACAGGGCGTCCGGACCTGTCTCCCCTTCCGCGGGGCGCGACCGGCCGGGCTCCGGGGCGGCCTGCCGCAGATCCTCCAGGCGGAGCAGGCGGTTGGCGTACTGTTGCCGCTGGTAGGCATCTTCGCGCAGTTTGACGCATTCATGGAACGCAAAGCCCACGCACCAGTCGATGAGTTCGCCGGTAAACGCGCGTTCCCCCGGCGCGGCGTCGGCTTCGGGGGCCGGTTCGCCGCGGGGAACGGCCGTGTGGAAGAGATGGTGGGCCGTATCCTTGAGCCGCCAGAGCACACCCTTGGAAACCGCTTCGCCAAGCAGGGAGCGCACAATGGCATACGAAACCGTGCCGTCGCGCTCAAAACGGCGCAACTGCCCGGTCAGGACGGCATGGGCGGCGCAATAGTCGCGCACAAGATCGCGCACGAAGGCGGGGCGCCGCCGGGCAAGCCATGCCTGATTCATGCGCGGGGTTCTCCGCGTTCCGGCGCGGCGGCGGAAACGCCGTTTCGGGCAGCCGTCCCGGTTCCGGCATCGGGGCCGGCTTCCGCAAGCAGGGCGCGCGCCACGGCCAGGTCATAGATCCGCAACGGTTCTGTTTCCGTCGCGCCCCGGTCTTTATACAGGGCCGCGGCCTCACGGATGACGGCCATGTTCAGCCAGGGATGGCGTTCCCAGATCTCCGGATGCGCCGCCTCCCAGAGCCGGAACTCCACTTCGCCGTCAGGCCCGCGGCGCACATAGACCCGCGAGCCGGGGTCGCCCGCCCTGGCATGGTAGTAGAGCCCGCGTTCGTCCTGCATTGTCGTCTCCTTGCGCCATCAGCGGAATGTGAGGGTGGTGCAGGGGCTTCCTGCCGTGAGGATTCTAGGCGAAAAGCCGTGGCGTTGCCAAGGGGAAGGTTTCCGCGCCATGCCGCCATTGCCGCCGGGGCTTGCCCCGGCCGCTGTCTGCCGGTAGAGAAAGGGCTGGCCGGAGGAGGAAAGATCCACAAGGCGCTGTTTTACGATGCCGTTGAGGAATATTCCTCAAGTCCGTCTGGAGCGGAGCGACAGGCGCGTCAGCAACGCAAAAGCAGCGCAAAGCCCTTCACAAACCCCGCGCAGCGGGGCTGCACCGGAGCCCGCATGCAGCGTTATCCCGTTCCCGCGTCCCCCCCGGACGCGCCGCATGGTTCCGAAACCGTGGTGCGGCGCAGCCGCTTCCTCGCCCAGTGCGCCCGCGCGTCCAGCCCGGCGGCGGCCCGCGCCTTTGTGGAGGCGGTCCGGCAGCGGCATCCCGATGCCACGCATAACTGCTGGGCCTTTGTGGCCGGGCCTCCGGGCGACACGGCGCGCATCGGCTCCTCCGATGACGGCGAACCCCACGGCACGGCCGGGCGCCCCATGCTCCAGGTGCTGCTCCACAGCGGCATTGGTGAGCTCTGTCTGGTGGTGACGCGCTGGTTCGGCGGCGTCAAGCTGGGCACGGGCGGCCTGGTGCGGGCCTATCAGGATGCCGCGCGCGGAAACCTCGACGGTCTGCCGCGGGTGGAGTGCGTGCCGCGGGCGACGGTGGAACTTGTGCTCGACTACGCCCACCTGGACGCCCTGCGCCGCCGTTTGCCCGGTCTGGAGGCGCAGGTGGAGGCGGAGGAATATGCGGCGCGCGCCTGTCTGCGCGTGTGCCTGCCCGACGAGCATCTGGACGCCCTGACGCGGGCGCTGGCCGCTGTCAGCAACGGGGCGGGGCGTCTCCGTCTGCTGGAGGAAGGCCAGACTCCGCCCGCGCGGTCCTGAGCGCCCGCGCGGCTTCCGCCGCGGCCATGGCAAGGTCGGCGTGTGCATGGTCGGCGCGCAGGGCCGCCCGCAGCCGCGCGGCGCCGCGCGCCACCGTGGGATAGCGGATGGCCGAAATCAGGATGCCGGCCTCGCGCAGGCGGTGGGCGGCCGCCACGGCCACACGCTCGTCACCGGCCATGAGGGGGACGATGGCGCTTTCTCCCGGCGCTTCCAGACCGTGCTCGCGCAGGCAGGCGCGGAAAAACGCCGCATTGTCCCGCAGGCGCGCCACGCGCCGGGGCTCGTCCCGCAGGATGTCCAGCGCGGCCAGGGCCGCCCCCACCGGCGCCGGGGAAAGCGCGGTGGAAAAGACGAAGCTGCGGCCGCCATGGCGCAGATATTCCAGCAGCCGCGCCGGGCCGCGCACATAGCCGCCGTCCGCGCCCAGGGCCTTGCTCAGGGAGCCGGTGAAAACATCCGGCCCCGCGCCCGTGAGCCCGAAATGCTCGACGATGCCGCGCCCGGTGCGGCCCACGACCCCCAGGGCGTGGGCCTCGTCCAGCACGCTGAGCAGGCCGTGGCGGCCCGCCACTTCCAGCAGGCCCGGCAGATCGACCACATCCCCGTCCATGCTGAACACCGCGTCGCTGACCACCAGACGGCGGCGGCCGGCGTGCCGGCGCGCGAGCCTGTCCAGATCGGCCATGTCATTGTGGGCATAGACGACCACAGCGGCGCCGCTGAGGCGGCAGCCGTCGATGATGCTGGCATGGTTGAGCGCGTCGCTGAAAATGACATCGCCCTTGCCGCAGAGCGCGGGGAGCAGCCCCGCATTGGCGGCATAGCCGGAGGAAAACAGGAGCGCCGCCTCGGAACCGCCGAAGGCCGCCAGGGCCTGCTCCAGACGGCCGTGCAGCGGCAGGGTGCCCGTGGTCAGGCGCGAACCGCCGCAGCCCGCGCCGAAGGCCGCCAGCGCCTGGGCGGCGCCCGCCCTGACGCGGGCATCGGCGGCCAGGCCCAGATAGTCGCCGGAGGCCAGCAGGAGCAGCTCGCGCCCGGCGTGGCGCACGCGCGGGCCCGGCGCGCTCTCCAGCACGTCCATGCGCCGGTACAGGCCCTCGGCCTCCAGGCGGTCAAGGCGTTCTTCCACAAAGGCCCATTTGTCCGGCACCGCCACCGGCGCGGGCTCCGGCGCGGCTTCCTCCCCTCCTGCGGCCCCGGAAGCGGCCCCGGAAGCGGCAAACGCGGGCGGCGGGGGCACCCGCTCCACAAGGACGGGGCGGCGCTCCAGAAAGGCCACGGTGGCGGCCACGGCCCCGCGCGGGCCCCGATAAAGAAAAACGCGGCCCCCGCGCGGGATGCCGGGTTCCTTCAGGCGGGCGATGCGCACATAGCCGAAGGCGGGGGAAGCCACATAGCCCGTCACATAGTCGGGGTCGTCCGAAATGCAGAGCTCGGCGATGATGTGCGGCGCGTGGCATACCTTGGCGGCCAGCACGGCCGCTTCCAGATAGTGCCGCTTGCCGTCCGCGCCATTGCCGCTGGCCTCGTCCGCCATGTCCATGAGCGTGGCGCGCACGCCGCGTTCCCGGTCCGGCTCCAGCCGTTCCAGAGTGTCGGCATCCACCAGCATGGCCCCGCGCATGGGCGCGCTGGCGAGGAGCAGGTCGATGACGGCTTGGGGCGCGGCCACGCCCGCCTGTCGCAGCAGCCCGGCGGCAAGCCGCAGGCCCTCGGCCGGCGTGGCGCAGTCCAGGGCGCGGGCGGGCAGGGCGGGCACACGCAGGATGGCCGCCTCGTCCAGCTCCTCAATGGTGATATGGATGGTGTCCGGGCGTCCCTTGGCGTGTTGCAGGGCCCGGCGGGCAAGGTCATGCGCCAGGGCCGGGACGCCGCCTGGGCCGGTGATGCGTTCCGCGCCGGAAATATGCTCGGCGCGGCCCGGCGCCACGGCGCGGGACGCGCGCATGCGGATGCTGTAGCGCATGGGGTCAGGCTGTCCGCGCTCTATCCGCCAAGATAGGCTTCCTTGACCTTGGGGTCTTCCAGCAGTTCCCGGCCCGGCCCTTCCAGCACCACGCGCCCCACTTCGAGGATATAGGCGTAGTTGGCCACGGAAAGCGCGGCATAGGCGTTCTGCTCCACCAGGAGGACCGTCTTGCCGTCCTCGTTGATCTTGCGGATGATGCCGAAGATCTCGCGCACCAGGAGCGGCGCCAGGCCGAGCGAGGGCTCATCGAGCATGAGCAGGTCCGGGCGGCTCATGAGCGCGCGGCCCACGGCCAGCATCTGCTGCTCGCCGCCGGAAAGCGTGCCGCCCTTTTGCCAGGAGCGCTCGCGCAGGCGCGGAAACAGGGAATAGACCCACTCCATGTCGCTGGCGATGCCGTCCTTGTCGTCGCGCGAATAGGCGCCGAGCAGGAGGTTCTCCTCCACCGTGAGGTGGGGAAGGATGCGCCGTCCCTCCGGCGACAGGGCAATGCCCCGGCGCACCATGTCCTCCGGCCGGAGGCCCATGAGCGAGACCTGCGCCTCGCCGGCATGGCGCCGGAACAGGATCTCGCCGCTGATGGTCTTGTTCAGCCCGGCCACGGAGCGGATGATGCTGCTCTTGCCCGCGCCGTTGGCCCCGATGAGGGTGACGATGGCCCCGTGCGGGATGGAGAGGCTCACGCCCTGGACCGCCTGGATGCCGCCATAGCGGACATGAAGATCCTTGATTTCAAGCATGGTGCACCGCCACGTCCTCGCCGAGATAGGCGCGGATGACAAGGGGATCGTTGCGCACCGCCTCGGGGGTGCCCTCGGCGATGAGCGCGCCGTACTCCATGACCCAGATGTATTCGCACACGCCCATGACCACCTTCATGTCGTGCTCGATGAGCAGGATGGTGAGCTGGAATTCGTCGCGGATATGGCCGATGAAGTGCATGAGCTCAAGGCTTTCCTGCGGGTTCATGCCCGCCGCGGGTTCGTCCAGCAGGAGCAGGCGCGGCTCCGTGGCGAGCGCGCGGGCGATCTCCAGGCGGCGCTGCGCCCCGTAGGGCAGGCTGCCCGCCGTTTCGTCCAGCTGGTCGGCCAGGTGGACGCGCTCGGCCAGTTCGCGGCCCTTGGCGCGCAGTTCCGCCTCTTCGCGGTAAAAGCGCGGCAGGCCCAGGGGCGCCATCCACCAGGGGCAGTGCCGGCGCACATGGCAGCCCACCATGATGTTTTCCAGCACGGTCATCTGCGGCGAGAGCCGGATATTCTGAAAGGTGCGCGCCATGCCCAGGCGGCAGATCTCATAGGGCTGCCTGCCCCTGATGCCCGCGCCGTCGAAGCTGATCTCGCCTTCCTGCGGGGTGTAGAAGCCGGAAAGCACGTTGAACACCGTGGTCTTGCCCGCGCCGTTGGGCCCGATGATGCCCGCGATGGCCCCCGCCGGCAGGGCAAGGCTGAGGTCGCTCACGGCCGTGACCCCGCCGAAGCGCATGGTCACGCCGCGCGCCAGCAGGAGGGCCCCGGCGTAGTCCGGAGGCTGGGGAAGGACGAAGCCGTTCATGCGTTGCTCCTTCCCGCGCCCCGCCGGAAAAAGGCGAAGATGCGGTTCCAGGTCAGCTCGCGCGTGCCCATGATGCCTTCCCGGCGCTTGAGGATGATGGCGAGCAGCACCACCGAAAAGACCACCATGCGCATGCCGGGGATGCCGGGCAGTTCCACGATGCCGAGATCCATGGGCTCTTCGAGGAAGCGCAGCCATTCGAGCAGGATGGTGATGACCGTGGCCCCAAGGATGCTGCCCGTGAGCGAGCCCAGGCCGCCCGCCACCACGAACATGAGCACGTTGAAGGTCAGCAGGAAGTTGAACATCTTGGGGTCGATGGTCGAAAGGTGGCTGCCCAGCAGGGCGCCGCCGATGCCGGCGAAAAACGCGCCGATGCAGAAGGAGAGCACCTTGTACTGGAACACGTTGATGCCCATGACGCTGGCCGCGATCTCGTTGTCCCGGATGCAGCGCAGCACATTGCCGAAATTGCTGTAGCAGAGGCGCGCCAGCACGATGAGCGTGAACAGCGCCCAGCCGTAGCAGACCAGGAGCGTGGCATGGCCGGGAATGCCCTTGATGCCCAGCGAGCCGTTGGTGATGGGCGTGGCGTTGACGATGAGCACGCGGATGATCTCGGCAAAGGCGAGCGTTGCCATGCCGAGGTAGTCATCGCCCAGCCGCAGCACCGGCACGGCGATGAAGATGGCGAAGATGCCCGCGAACAGGCCGCCGCCGAGCACCGAGATCCAGAAGGGCGTGAGCAGGTCGGAGAAGGGCCAGATGATGGGCTCCAGGATCCACATGATCTCCTTCTGCGCGGGCGGCAGGATGCAGAGCGCGGAAACATAGGCCCCGATGGCGATAAAGCCCGCGTGGCCGAGGGAAAAGAGCCCGGTGAACCCGTAAATGAGGTTGAGCGAGAGCGCCAGGATGATATTGATGAAAATGAGCTTGGCGATATAGATCTGGTAATCGCCCAGAAACGCCTCGGCCTGCCAGAGGACCACGCCGAACAGGAGCATGGCCGCGATGCTGAGAAGGGTGTTGCGGTCGAAACGCATCAGATCTTTTCCTCCATGCGCTCGCCGAGCAGGCCGGTGGGTTTCACCAGCAGGACGAGGACGAGGAGGATGAAGGCAAAGGCGTCGCGGTAGCCGGAAAGCTCCGGCATGAAGGCCACGGTCATGATCTCCACAAAGCCCAGGGCCACGCCGCCGAGCACCGCGCCCTCAATGGAGCCGATGCCGCCGAAGACCGCCGCGATGAAGGCCTTGAGGCCGGGCATGACGCCCATGTAGGGGTGCACCTGCGGGTAGCGCAGCGCCCACATGATGCCCGCGGCCGCCGCCAGCGCCGAGCCCAGGCCGAAGGTCAGGGCGATGACGTTGTCCACCCTGACGCCCAGGAGGCGCGTGGTCTCGATGTCCTTGGAGATGGCGCGCATGGCCAGGCCCGGCTTGGTGCGGTAGACGATGTAGAGCAGCATGCAGACCAGGATGATGGTCATGCCCGGCACAAAGGCGGCCAGATGGGTGATGCGCAGGTTGCCGATCTGCCAGGCGTTGGTCAGCCATTCGGGCTGGAGCACGGGCCGGGGCTGGCCCGTGAAGATGACCACGGCCAGGCTCTCGATGAGAAAGGAGACGGCGATGGCGCTGATGAGCGCGGAGATGCGCGGCGCGTCGCGCAGGGGCCGGTAGGCCACCCGGTCGATGAGCACGCCGAGCAGCCCCGCGCCGAGGACGGAAATGACCGCGGCCACGCCCCAGGGCCAGCCGAAGGCGAAGGTGCCGAAAAAGATGAAATAGGCGCCCACCATGAGAATGTCGCCATGGGCGAAGTTGATGAGGCGCAAAATGCCGTAGACCATGGTGTAGCCGATGGCGATGAGCGCGTAGAGCGAGCCAAGGGTCAGGGCGTTGAAGCAGTGCTGGAGAAACATCTCAAAGCTCATGGGCCACCTCTGCGGCGCGGGTGCGGAAAACGCGGCGCCCGGCCCCGATGGGAGCGCGGGCGCCGCTCAAAGCTGCCGCTGCCGCTTACTTGGGCGTCACTTCGCCCACATAGACGCGCTTGCCGTCCTTGTATTCGATGATGCCCACGGGCATTTCCGCGTCGTGGGTCGCGTTGATGGAGAGCTTGCCGAGGGCGGTGGGCAGTTCCACGGTCTCGGCCAGAGCCTTGGCAATGGCCTCAGGTTCGGCCTTGCCCGCGCGCTTGATGGCGTCAAGGATGAGGAAATAGCAGTTGTAGCCGAGCGCGCCGTTCACGTTGGTATCCTTGTCGGGATAGGCCTTCTTCCAGGCTTCGGTGAAGCGCTTGGCCTCCGCGCTCATGTTGGCCATGGTCGGGTCATAGGGGAAGGTGGTGTGCAGGAAGCCTTCCACCGCCTTGCCGCCCAGCTTGACCGTATCCGGATTGTCCATGGCGTCCGCGCCCATGAGGCGGAACTTGGCGCCCAGTTCGCGCGCCTGCTTCATGATGATGGCGCCTTCGGCGAAGTAGGCGGGCATGAAGACGATGTCCGGGTTCTTGGCGATCAGCTCGGTGAGCTGGGCCGTGAAGTCCTGGTCGCCGGAGCTGTACTTGAGGTTGGCTACCACTTCGCCGCCGAGCTTCTTGAAGGAGCGGGTGAAGAAGTTGGAGAGGCCCACGGCGTAGTCGTTGGTCATGTCCATGAGCACGGCGGCCTTGTTGAAGCCCAGGTTCTCCTTGGCGTAGGTGGCCGCGGCCGCGCCCTGATAGGGGTCGATGAAGCAGGCGCGGAAGTAGTACTTCTTGCCCTGGGTCACGAGCGGATTGGTGCAGGAGGTGCCCACGCCGGGAACCCTGGCCTTTTCGCCGATCTCGGCGCCGGCCATAGCCAGCGAGGAGCCGTAGGTGCCGATGAAGGCCACGACCTTGTCGCGCTCGATGAGGCGCTTGACCGCGTTGGCGGCTTCCACCTTGTCGGACTTGTTGTCCACCACCACAAGCTCCACGGGACGGCCCAGAACCTCGGGCATTTCCTTGTGGGCCAGGCGCACGCCCTCCAGCTCAAGCTGGCCGCCGAAGGCATTCTGGCCGGTGAGCGGCAGGTAGACGCCGATCTTGATGGGGGCCTTGTCCGCGGCGGCGTCGGCCGCCAGGGTGGCCTGGGCGCCGAAGCCCAGAATAAGCGCCGCGAAGAGCGCGAGGGTCTTGCCGAATTTCATGCGTTTCCTCCGAAAGGTTGGGGCGTCTCCGCCGGATGGACGCAACAACAGGGCGCCCAGGGCGCCGGCGCGTCATCCTCCCGGCGCCGGAAGGCCGGCACGGCCCCGAACGTGTCGGGACGAACGCAGGCGCGCCGTCAACACGACGCGCCCGTGGCGGTGCTTTGCCGGGGGCTGTCAGTGGCTGCCGGGAGAGTTGGCGTCAAGCATACTCCAGCCCGCGCGCCCGCGCAATCAGAAATCCTGACGCGGCGCGTGGGGATTTCCGTCCGGAAGCGTCGCGCGCCGTGGGCCGGCGGCGTGCGGGGCGGCGGGGGCGCGGCTCAGCGTTCCTTGCGCCGGTCCACGATGCGTTTGGCCTTGCCCTCGGAGCGTTCGATGGAATGCGGCTCCATGAGGCGCACGCGGGCGGTCACGCCGAGATATTCCTTGATATTCTTGGCAAGGCCGCGCTCCAGGCTCTGGAGCTTGCGGATCTCGTCGGCGAAATTGGCCTCGTCCACCTCAACGCGGACTTCCAGGGTGTCCAGGCTGCCCTCGCGGTCCACCACGATCTGGTAATTATGGCTCAGGCCGTCGCTTTCCAGCAACAGGGTCTCGATCTGCTGCGGGAAGACGTTGACGCCGCGGATGATGAGCATGTCGTCGCTTCTGCCCGCCAGCCGCGCGATGCGGGCATGGGTGCGCCCGCAGGCGCAGGGCGTGAAGTTGAGGCTCGTGAGGTCGCGCGTGCGGTAGCGGATGAGGGGCACGCCCTCCTTGGTCAGGGTGGTGAGCACCAGCTCGCCGGTTTCGCCTTCGGGCAGGCGTTCGCCGCTCACGGGGTCGATGATCTCCGGCAGGAAGTGGTCTTCCCAGATGTGGAGGCCCTGCCTGCCCTCGGCGCACTCCATGGCCACGCCCGGCCCCATGACTTCGGAGAGCCCGTAGATATTGCAGGCCGTGATGCCCATCTTCTGCTCCATGTCGCGGCGCATGGCCTCGCTCCAGGGTTCGGCGCCGAAAACGCCGATCCGCAGGGGCAGGTCACGGAAATCCACGCCGGTCTCCTGCCCGGCCTCCCAGAGATGGAGGGCGAAGGAGGGGGTGCAGCAGAGCACCGTGGCCCCGAAATCGCGCATGAGCTGCGCCTGGCGGCGCGTGGCCCCGCCCGATGCGGGCACCACGGTGGCGCCCACGCGCTCGGCCCCGCCGTGCGCGCCGAGGCCGCCGGTGAAGAGGCCGTAGCCGTAGGCCACATGCACCACGTCCGAGCGTGTGACGCCGGCGGCCGAAAGGCTGCGCGCCGCGAGCTCCGCCCAGTTGTCGAGGTCGCGCGCCGTATAGCCCGACACCACGGCCTTGCCCGTGGTGCCGCTGGAGGCGTGCAGGCGCACGATGTTCTCGCGCGGCACCGCGAAGAGGCCGTAGGGGTAGTGGTCGCGCAGGTCCTGCTTTTCGGTGAAGGGCAGATGGCGCACGTCGTCAAGGCTTTTGATGTCCGCCGGGGTCAGGCCGATCTCGTCGAAGGCGGCGCGGTAAAAGGGCACATTGGCATAGGCGCGGTTGCAGACGTCGCGGAGGCGGCGCAGCTGCAGCGCCTCCAGCTCCTCCCTCGGCAGGGTCTCCTGGCGGATGTTGAACAGCACGGCTTGCTCCTCGTGGCTGAGTGCAAAAATTCTGCACGGAATCCTTGCGGGATCGTTCGCGGAAAAAACGACCGGATGCCTCTTTGCCCTATGCCCCAATGCGTGGCCGCGGTCAATACGGGCGCCCGGCGCCCCCAGGGGGCGGAAGGGCGCAAACCATTGCCCTTGGCCCGGCTTTGGGATATAGGGCGGGCATGAACCATACCGCCATTTCCGTCCCGGCCGGGACACCGGACACCGCCGCCGGCCCGGCCGTTTCCCCCGGCACCGCCGCCGGGCGCGCGCTGCCCGTTGCCGAACGGCTGGAGGCCCTGCGCGCGTGTCTTGAGGACCACAAGGCCGAAGATGTGGTGACGCTGGAGCTTGACGGCGAAAACGCCTTTGCCGAGGCCATGCTCGTGGCCACGGCCGGTTCCATGCGCCATGCCCAGAGCCTGGCCGACGGCGTGGCCGAACTCTGCCGCCAGCGCGGTTTCGAGTGCCTGCGCCTGGAGGGCTACGCCGCCGCGCAATGGATCCTTGCGGACTGCAATGACATCATCGTCCATATCCTGCTTGGGCCCGCGCGCGAGCTCTACCGGCTGGAAGACCTGTGGGGCCGCGCCGCCCGTGGCCGCACCGCGCCGTCCCGCGGCGCCCATGCCGCTGTTTCCTCCAGGGAGGACCATTCATGACGCCGACACTGCTCCTCATTCTCGACGGCTGGGGCATTGCCCCGTCCGGCGCCGAAGCCGACAGGGGCGACGCCCCCCTGCGCGCGGCCACGCCCAACCTTGACGCCCTTTTCAGGGAGCGCCCGCATTCGCGGCTCATCGCTTCGGGCCGGGCCGTGGGCCTGCCCGATGGCTACATGGGCAATTCCGAGGTGGGGCACCTGAATATCGGCGCCGGGCGCGTGGTCTATCAGGACATGACCAGGATCGACATCGCGCTGGAGGACGGCTCCTTTGCGGCCAATCCCGTGCTTGCGGACCTTCTGGCGCGCGTGAAGCGCAGCGGCGGGCGTCTGCATCTGGCGGGGCTGGTTTCGGACGGCGGCGTCCACAGCCATATCCGCCATCTGGAGGCCCTGTGCGCCATGGCGGCTCGCGCCGGAGTGCCGGTGCGCATCCACTGCATCATGGACGGCCGCGACACGGACCCAAAGAGCGGCGAGGGCTTTGTGACCGCGCTGGAGGCCGCCGTCAGGGAGCAGCCAAAGACGCGCATCAGCGACCTCATCGGCCGTTTCTATGCCATGGACCGCGACACGCGCTGGGAGCGCGTCAGGGAGGCCTGGGACCTGCTGGCCCATGGCGTGAGCGACGCGGGCCTTTCCGCGCCCGACGCCGTCACGGCCCTGCGGGATTCCTACGCGCGCGGCGAAACCGACGAATTCGTCAAGCCCGTGCTCATCACGGGGGGGCGCGAACCCGGCGAGGCGCCGGGCATGGCCGATGGCGACGGCCTCTTCTTCTTCAACTTCCGCGCGGACCGCATGCGCGAGCTCGTGAGCGCCTTCATTGCCGAGGATTTTCACGGCTTTGACCGCGGCCGCGTGCCCAAGCTCGCGGGGCTGGCCTCCATGACGCCGTATGACGCCACGTTTTCGCTCCCCGTGGCCTTTCCCAAGGAGTCGGTCACGCAGGGCCTGGGCGAGGCGGTGTCCCGCGCGGGCATGCGCCAGTTGCGCCTGGCGGAGACGGAAAAATACGCCCATGTGACGTATTTTTTCAACGGCGGCGTGGAGGAACCCTTCCCCGGCGAGGACCGCATTCTCGTGCCCTCTCCGCGCGACGTGGCGACCTATGACCTCAAGCCCGCCATGAGCGCGCGCGAAGTCACGGAAAAGTTTCTGGAAGCCTGGAACAGCGGCGTCTATGACTTTGTGGTCTGCAATCTCGCCAATGGCGACATGGTGGGCCATACCGGCAACCTTGAGGCCGCCGAGGAGGCCTGCGCCGTGGTGGACGAATGCGTGGGCCGCATGGTGCGGGCCGTGGAGGACCGGGGCGGCCGCATGCTCATCATCGCCGATCACGGCAACTGCGAGGTCATGCTCACGCCGGACGGCCGTCCGCACACGGCGCATACCACCAATCCCGTGCCCTGCATCCTCATCGAGCCGGGCGGCGCGGTGACGACGCTGGCGGACGGCAAGCTGGCCGACGTGGCGCCCACCCTGTTGCGGCTCTGGGGCCTTGAGCCCACGAGCGCCATGACCGGCGAGGACCTCGCGCGGGAGGGGGCGGCCCGTGGCTGAGCGCAGCGCCCGGCCGCAGGCGCCCGTCGCGCCGGACGGCATGGAGATCCTCTTTTTCTACCAGTGCCCGCAGTGCGGCCGGCATGTGCCCGTGGTGGCGCCCACCGAGCCGCGCATGATCACCTGCGACGGCTGCCGCGCCTCGTTCCCCATCATCCCCGTGGACGAGCACGGCCTCCATTATGTGCGTATCATGCTCGCCGGGGGCAAGGCCGCCGCTGACCCGGATTTTCTGTAGCGCGTTTTTGGCGGGTAAAAATTTTTGGTGTTGCCGTACTTTCTGAATGTGCCTGCGCGTTGTGGGCACCGCCGAAATTCTCCGTCAAAAACAGCTTCTTCGATGCTGGCTGCGTCAGAGAAAAATTTTCTTGGTCGAGTACCGGAGTACACTCCCCGCGAAAATTTTTCTCTTCCTTGCCAGCATCGAAGCATCTTATTTTTTAGGAGCCTTCCGGCACCAGCACCCGTCTGTCGCTGCGCTCCAGACGGAATATGGAATATCCATCAAGCGTAGTGGATAACAAATCCAAAATTTTTTACTAAAAGCCTTGCGTTTTGCGCGCAATGCCGGTACAAAAATTTTGCCCCGCATGGGGTGGGGCGTTTTCCCCTGTTTCGGGGACAGAAGAATGAGGAAGGGAAGATGAAAAAACTGTGCACGCTGCTGCTTGCCGCCGGCCTTGTGTTCGGGGCCGCCACCGGCGCGAGCGCCATTGATTTCCAGGCCAAGGGCCAGTGGCTCATGGGCTTCGGCGTTCTGGATACCAATTTCATCCACAAGACGCGCGATGAAAACGGCAAGAAGGCCACCAATACCAATGACAAGTTCGGCGCGGTGCAGCGTCTTCGCCTCCAGCTGGATGCCGTTGCCAGCGAGAGCCTGTCAGGCACGGTCGGCTTTGAAATCGGCACCACCACCTGGGGCCAGGCCGAGAGCGGCGGCGCCCTCGGCGCGGATGCCACCAACGTCATCAAGCTCAAGCGCGCCTATCTTGACTGGATGGTTCCCGAAACGGATCTCAAGTTCCGCATGGGCATCCAGGGCGTGACCCTGCCCAACGTGGCCGGCGGTTCCGCCGTCATGGACACGGATGTGGCCGGCATCACCGCCAACTACAAGTTCAACGACACCGTGTCCCTCACCGCCCTGTGGGCGCGTCCGCTCAACGACAACTTTGACGGCAACCGCTGGAACGGCCGCCAGGCCGGTTCCAACCGCGCGGGCTACCTCGACAATCTGGACCTCTTCAGCCTCATGGTGCCCGTCACCCTGGACGGCTTCTCCATCACGCCCTGGGCCATGCTCGGCATGAAGGGCGCCAA
>CAZNXQ010000035.1:0-17061 GCA_964576895.1 uncultured Desulfovibrio sp. | reverse complement strand
CGGAAATACACCTCACCGCGCCGCTGGATCTGGAGCATGACGGCCCCGCGCTTCATGCCGACTTCCTTGACGATCTTTGAAAGGTCGGCCGCGCTGTTGACCGGAATCTGGTTGGCTTTGAGGATGATGTCACCCGGCTGAAGGTCGGCTTCGGCCGCCGCCTTGTCCGGCTCCACGCTGACGATGAGCAGCCCTTCGTCCTTGGCGATCTTCAGTTCGCCGCGTTCAGCCTTCTTGAGCGGACGCACGGAGAGCCCAAGGAGGCTCTCATCCTGCTGCTTCTGCGAGGAGCCCTCCTTGCCCATGGCCTGCGAGCTCTTGCGCTCGCCAAGGGTCACGGTGATATCCTGCGTCTTGCCGTCGCGCCAGACGGTGAGCACGGCGGAGCTTCCCGGCGCCTTGTCGGCAATGGCGCGCAGCAGGGCCGCAGAATCCTCAATATCCTTCTTGTCAACGGCAAGGATGACATCGCCATCCTTGATGCCCGCCCTGGCGGCCGGCTCGTTCTCCATGACGCTGCCCACCAGCGCGCCGGAGGCATCCTTCAAACCAAGAGCCTTGGCGGAGTTTTCATCCACATCCTGAATGGTCACCCCGATCCAGCCACGACTGACCTTTTTGCCGTTCTTGATCTGGTCGATGATCTTGGCGGCCATATTGCTGGGGATGGCGAAACCGATGCCCTGCCCGCTGGCAATGATGGCCGTGTTGATGCCCACCACCTGACCTTCCATATTCAACAGCGGGCCGCCGCTGTTGCCGGGATTGATGGAGGCATCCGTCTGCAGGAAGTTGTCAAACGGTCCGGAGCGGATATTGCGCCCCTTGGCCGAAAGGATGCCCGCCGTTACCGTATGGTCGAGCCCGAAGGGGTTGCCGATGGCCAGGAGCCATTCGCCGACCTTGAGGGCGTCGGAATTGCCGAACACAAGGAACGGCAGCGGATTCTTGGTTTCGACCTTGAGCAGCGCAAGGTCGGTTTCCTCGTCCGAGCCGATGAGGGTGGCCTTGAAGTTCCGGCTCTTGCCGTCGCGCTCGTCAAGTGTGACGTGGATGACGTCCGCCTCGGCCACCACATGGTTGTTGGTCACGATATAGCCGTCAGCCGAAACAAGAAATCCGGAGCCCAGCGACTTTTGCTTGCGCTGAGGCCGCTTGTTCCCTGGTGTCTTGCGTCCCCGGTTGTCACCAAACTGCTCAAAGAATTTTTCAAAACCGGGGGGCATGTTGCGAAACATCTCGCCGAAAAACTCTTCGGCGCCGCCCGCCGAGGCTTTGCGCTCGGTACCAATGTTGACCACCGCCGGGCCGCACTTGGCCGCCAGTTCGCTGAAGTCGGGAAGATTTGCCGCCGAACCTGACTGGGCCGCGCCAAGAAAAGCCACGGCCAGCAGGGCGACAAGGCACTTTTTCATGCTCATGAACGCTCCTTGGAAGATTTTTGCATCGCCTGTTGCAAAGCTTGTGCCATGATCCCCATCGCAGGGGCGCCAACCACGGCATGCTGCTTCCAGGAACCGGCGCCACCCCTGGCGCCGGCGCCGTCCGCCATATCCGCCTGCGGCTCGACGCCTTCAGGCGCAAGGCTGATGCGGCGCGCGCCGCTGTCAATATTTTGAATCACAAGGGTCACACTGTCACCCTTGTCCAATTTGGCGAGTTCGGGTTTCTTGCTGCTCTTGATCACGCCGGCCGGCAAAAGGCCGGTAATTCCCGGCGCAAGACAGACAAAAAGGCCGTATTGGCTGCGGCTCTCCACCGTGCCGGTGACCGTGCTGCCAACGGGAAAACGCTGTTCGGCATCCTGCCACGGGTCGCCCTCGGCATCGCGCAGGCTCAGGGCGATGCGGCGGGTTTCGGGGTTCACGTCCTTGATCTTGACGGAAACCTCATCGCCGACGGAAAGCACATCCTCCGGCTTGTTCACACGCCTGGCCCAGGACATTTCGGAAATATGGATCAGGCCCTCCACACCGGGCAGCACCTCCACAAAGGCGCCAAAGGGCGCGAGGCGGCGCACCTTGCCCTGCACGATGCTCCCCGCTTCGAGCCGGGCCGGGGCCTCAAGCCAGGGATCGCCCTCGGCCTGCTTGCGCGAAAGCGAGATGCGCGTCTGGCCCTTATCGTTGGTGCTGATGCCCAGCACCTTGGCGCGGACCAGATCCCCCACGGAAACAGCCTCATCCGCAGCGCCCACGCGCGACCACGAGAGTTCCGAGAGATGAATCATGCCTTCCACCGCCGGGGCCAGTTCCACAAAGGCGCCAAAGGGCGCAAGCCGTGTGACGCGCCCTTCCACCATGTCGCCTTCCTTCAGGCTTTCAAGGAGCTTGTCCAGATTCTCGCGCCGTTCCCGGTCAAGAAGCGCCCGGCGCGAAACAACGATATTGCGGCCCCGATTTTCCACGCGGGTGACAAGGAACTGCAGGGTGCGGCCCACCGGCGTGTCCGCATCGCCAAAGGTCGCCTCCATCTGGCTTCCGGGACAAAAGGCTGTCTTGCCCAGAACCTCCACCAGGTATCCGCCCTTGCAGGTGCCGCTGACACGCCCTTCCACCGGAACCCCGGAATCTCGCGCCTCTTCCAGCGCGGCCACGCCGCTGCCGCTCATGGAACGGGATAGGACGATCCCCTGCGGAGTGGCCGCCACGACCCAGGCTTCCACCGTATCACCGGGGCCGGCAATCTCCTTGCCGTCGGCATCCAGAAGATCCTTGCGGTCCATGATGCCGTCTTCCTTGAGGCCCACGTCGATGAAAACGTTCTCACCCGTGATGGCGATGACGGTGCCGCTGATCTTTTGCCCCGGCTGCGCGTGGCCTGACGAGGCTTCGTCATGCGCCGCCAGAAGCGCGGCAAAATCTTCGGAACCGTCTTCCGGCGTGGGGGTGTTCCGCTGTTCCTCTGTTGTCATATGGTACGCTCCTTGAAACTCGAAGTGGCAGTGTGAAGACGCGGAGAATATCGCACCTTGCAGGGAAAAACAATGGAGGCGGTCCCCACGCGGGCCGTGGCTCTGCGGGCACAATGCGGGAAGACGCCCGCGGAGAAATGCGGCAGGTTGCGAAAAATTCGGCCGTTGGGGAGCAATGCGGGGCTGTTAACAGACTGTCCCGCACTTCCGGAAGCCGGACTGCGGGACAGGAGGGCATGCGCCAAAAATTTCTGGTAGCAAGGGAGGGATTTGAACCCCCGACACTGCGGGTATGAACCGCATGCTCTGACCAACTGAGCTACCTTGCCACACGGCAGTGGACGCGCAATGCACCTTCTACGCGACTTGCCCTTGCTTGGCAAGCGATTTTTGCACGTTTCTGAACGTCTTTTTCTTCCCCGCTCAGCGCACCATAAAATAATAGACAAAAGGCGCCAGCACCAGCCGGTACACGGCAAAGGGCACAAGGGTCATCCTGCCCACCAGGGCCACGAACACCTTGACGGCCAGCAGCGCGGACACAAAGGCGCCGATCATGCCTACGGCGAAAAAGGGCACATCCGCCGCCGTGAACAGGGAAAAATTCTTGAGCAGATCATAACCGGTGGCCGCCATCATGATGGGAACGGCGGCGATGAAGGAGTATTCCGCCGCCAGGGCGCGCCGGGCGCCCAGAAGCATGCCGCCCATGATGGTGGCCGCCGAACGCGAAAAGCCGGGCCACAGGGCCAGGCATTGAAAACAGCCGATGCCGAGCGCCAGGGAAGGCGTCAGCTCGTCCAGACTCACGCAGGTGGGCTTGCGCCGGCGCCGCTCCACAAGGATCATGCAGATGGCGCCGACCACCAGAGCCGCAAGCACGGTGGCAGGCCGGAAAAGATACTGCTTGATGTAGGAATGCAGCAGCAGGCCGGCCACACAGGCGGGAAGCGACGTGAGGAACAGCAGCCACAACCCGCGCGCGCCCGCAAAACGCACATAGGGTTGCGGCCGGACAAGCCCCCAGAAGCGTTTCCAGTACAGGACAACAACAGCCATGATGGCGCCGAGCTGGATGACCACCTCGAACGTGGCCGCCTTTTCTCCGGTAAAATGGAGCAGATCGCCTGCCAGGATGAGGTGCCCGGAAGAGGAAACCGGCAGAAACTCGGTCAGTCCTTCCACAATGCTCAGGATGAGCGATGTCAGCAGATTGTCCATATATCCCTGATTGCCCGCGAAGAGCGGAACTTGCGTGCGGCCTTGCCAGTTGTGTGCCGCGCGCCTATGGTTTGCAAAAAAGGTACTGCCATGCCGACCATTATCCACCACAGCGAACTCGTGCGCCGCGCCCTGATCTATCTGGACGGAGAACGCGAACGCTGCCCCGAAAAACATCTTGCGGCCCTGCTGGATGAGGCGGGCATGCGGTTCAATCTGACCCCGGCGGAAGCCACCGCACTGGAACGGCTGTTTCGCAATCCTTCCAGAACGGCGCAGGGAACGGCTCCCGGCAAGGATGGCGCGGAATAGCGTCCGCGTCCTTGGAGTTCGCGTCTAGGCGATGGGGCTTCCCGCGGCAACGGCCTCATCCGGTTTGAGCAGGCGGCAGCACTCGCCCTCCCCCGCCGTCAATATCATCCCGCAGGACATGAGCCCGCGGATCTTGCGCGGCGGCAGGTTGAGCACCGCGCATACCTGGCGGCCCACAAGTGTTTCCGGCGCATAGTATTCCGCTATGCCGGAAAGGATCTGGCGCGGTTCCTCTTCGCCGAAGTCAATGAGCAGGCGCAGCAAACGGTCCGCCTGGGGATGACGTTCGGCCGCGCGTATCGTCCCTACCCGCAGATCAAGGCTCTTGAACGTGTCAAAGCTGATTTCAGGCATTCTGGCGTCAGCGTTTTGTTTTTCATCCTTTCCCTGAAGTTTTTTCGGCGCCACTTGGGCGGTCCCCCGCGTTTCCCGCGCCGCGGGCGCGGTGGCGACATCGATCCGTGGAAAAAGGTTGGAAGCCGGCGCCGTGTGCCCGCCTGTCCGCAGCCCCGCGAGGCTGGCCGCCTCGGCCGCCAGGTCGTGCGTGGGCGCGGCGCCGTCGGGCACGGCTTCGCCGAGCTGCTCAAGCATGGCGCACGATGCTTTCGGCATGACCGGCCAGAGGCAGAGCGCGATCTTGCGCATGCAGGCAAGCAAGATATGGAGCACAGCCGCAAGCCGTTCCCGCCGCCCTTCCTTGTGCAGCGTCCACGGCGCCTGACTGTCCACATATTTGTTCAGGGCGCGCACCAGCTCCCAGAGCGCTTCCAGGGCCTGGGCAAAGCGCACGTTCCGGAAAAGTTGCAGATAGTTTTCCATGGACGAGGCGCAGAGTTCGGCAATGTTCCTGTCCGCGTCGGTCTGCACGGCGCCTTCGGGGATGCGGCTCCCACAGTATTTGGCGGTCATGGAAAGAACGCGGCTGAAGAGATTGCCGAGGTCATTGGCCAGATCCGCGTTAATGCGGCCGACAAGCGCCTCTTCGCTGAAGCTGGCGTCCGCCCCGAAGTGCATCTCGCGCAGGAGGAAATAGCGGAAGGCATCCAGCCCGTAGCGTTCGCCGGTAGCGAGGGGGTCCACAACATTGCCGAGGGATTTCGACATCTTGGTGTCCCGCGAGAGCCAGTAGCCATGCACATTGAGGTGCCGGTACAGCGGAAGCCCCGCAGCCTTGAGCATGGTGGGCCAGAAAACGGCATGCGGCTTGAGGATGTCTTTGGCGACCAGATGTTCTCCTGGCCAGTAGCGGGCAAAATCCCGGCCGTCGGGCCAGTCCAGTGCGCTGATATAGTTGATGAGCGCGTCAAACCAGACGTAGCACACATAGTTGCTGTCAAAGGGCAGTTCAATCCCCCAGGTGAGCCGCGTCTTGGGACGGGAAATGCACAGATCCTCCAGGGCGCCGGACTCCAGCATGGCAAGCACTTCCGAACGGTAGCGTTCCGGCCGGATAAAGTCGGGATTGGCCTCGATATATTCCCGCAGCCACGGCAAATATCTGGACATGCGGAAAAAGTAGTTCTTTTCGCTGATAAATTCCGGTTTGGTCAGATGCTGGGGGCACAGGCCGTTTTCCAGCTCCTTTTCCGTATAAAAGCGTTCACAGCCGTAGCAGTAATGGCCGCCGAACTCGCCGAAATAAATATCGCCGGCGTCATACACCTTTTGAAGGAATTTCTGGACAGCGCGCTTGTGCGCCTCATCCGTGGTGCGGACAAAACGGTCATTGGCGATATGGAGGCGGGGCCAGAGAGCGCGGAAACGGCCACTGATCTCGTCCACGAACTGGCGCGGCGTCAGACCGCGTTTTTCCGCGGCCTGAACGATCTTGTCGCCATGCTCGTCCGTGCCGGTCAGAAACAGCGTCTCCTCACCCAGACAACGATGAAAACGGGACAGCGCGTCCGCAACGATGGTGGTATAGGCATGCCCAAGATGGGGGTTGGCATTGACATAATAAATGGGGGTGGTGATGTAGAATGTCTTCACTCGGAGCTCCGTCGTTCTTTGCCCGCCTGTCCAGCGGGTCGGCCGTCTTTGCGGGGATGGGCGGCGGCTCCCCCCTGGGCTTCGTGTGCCTGATCGCCCTGGCGCGCGCCTTCGCTGGGGTGCGCGCGATGCTTGCGCCCCCGCCGGTGGGGGCCCCGTTCCGCACCGGGAATGCCCGTGCCCGGCTCGCCCTCTTCATGAAGGGCGCTCCCTGCTTCGCCGGAGCTTGCCGCGCGTTCCTCCGCGTGGTCATCGCTGTCAGCGGTCGCCTCCATATCCGGCGGCTGCCCGGCAGGCTCGCGGCGGGAGCGTTCCCCGCCGCGTCTTGATTCGGCGGCAGGCGTCTGTGGCGCATCCGGCCGGCGCGGCTCCAGGCCCTGCCATTCTTCAAGCGTCAGTTCAAGTTCTTCGTTTCCCTCTGTAAGCACGGAGAGAGAATTGCGAAACATATTGGCGCGCAATACTTTCATGGCGCCTTTGGAAGTCATGTACTTCTTGCCGGGGCGCGGCGAATTGCGGTGGAACCTTTCGTAATTCTCCTGCTCGTACGAAAGGCAGCAGAGCAGCCGTCCGCAGATACCGGAGATTTTGGCAGGATTGAGAAACAGATTCTGCTCCTTGGCCATGCGAATGGTCACGGGAGCGAACTTGCGCAGATAGCGGCGGCAGCAGCAGACCATGCCGCAGTTGCCCACGGCGCCCAGCATCTGCGTTTCATGACGCACGCCGATCTGGCGCAGCTCGATGCGCGCGCGGTATTCGCGCACCAGATCCTTGACCAGTTCGCGGAAATCGATACGGACCGGCGCGGTAAAGTAGAAAATGAGCTTGCTGCGGTCGAAAAAGACTTCCACATCCACAAGCTTCATGTCCAGCCGCCGCTCGCGGATGCGCTCCCGGCAAAAGCGCATGGCCTCATGGGCAAGGGCATCATTGCGCCGCCCGGTCTCCCTGTCGTCGGCATCGGCCAGGCGGAGGATGCAGGGCAGATCCGCCTCGCTTGCGCCTGGCAGCGAAGGGACAGGCCCGGAGACGATCTCTCCCAGGGCCGCCCCCTGATCCACTTCGATCAGTACCAGGTCGCCGGGCTTGCAGTCGTCCGGCGCCGAATAATATTCTGTCTGCCCAAGAGCGTGGAATCGTATACCGAATATAGGCATGTCATGACGTGGCTAGAGAATCGGCACCTTGTATCCAGCGTGCCAGAACTGAATGGATATATTTCGGCCATATCGCGGCGCCTGTCAACCGTGGGACGCACGGGAGCCGCGCCGCACTTGTCAAGCCCCATTTGCTGCCGTAAACTGGTCTTTTCAGGTGAGGATGCCATGATTACACGAACGGAAGCGCTGGAACTTCTGGCGCGGCAGGGGCTGGGGGCGGCTCTGCTCCAGCATTCCCTGGCTTCGGAAGCGGTCTTGCGCGCCATGGCGCGCCATTTTGGCGAAGATGAGGAAGCTTGGGGGCTGACCGGCCTGCTGCATGATGTGGATTATCCCGCCACTGCCGACCGGCCCGAACGTCACGGCCTTGACGGGGCGGACCTGCTCGCCGGCAAGCTGCCGGAGAGCTGTCTTGCCGCCATTCGCGCCCATAATGGCGAAATGACCGGCTACGCCCCCGCAAGCCGGCTGGACTATGCCCTGCGCTGCGGTGAAACCGTCACGGGGCTCATCGCCGCCGCGGCACGCATGCGGCCGACGGGCCTTGAAGGCATGGAACCCCGGAGCATCAAGAAAAAAATGAAAGACAAGGCCTTCGCTGCCTCGGTCAACCGTGACAATATCCGGCAATGCGCCGAGGCGGGCCTTGAGCTGGACGCCTTTCTGGCGCTCGCCATCGCGGCCATGGCCACACAGGCGGCAGAAGGCACTGGTGCCTAGTGTCTGAGTGCAGAAAAACGTGGTTTTTCGCTCACTCACGGCGGCTATGCCGCCGCAAAACCCTTACGGGTTTTGTAGTGTCTACTTTTGCAGGCAGACACTAGTACCCAAGGAGGAACGCCATGGAAAAATGCGCGCTGGATACGTCCATTTCCACCCTGGGGCCTTGCAAGCTGGAGTCCAAACTCCCCTACCGCACCTGGGCCGACAACAAAAGGATCCAGGTGGTGATAGATGAGGAGCTGGGCGACGGCGGCGCGGAACCTTGCCGCGCGACCTTCGAGGCGGCCGGTCCGAGGCGCAGGCTCTATTTTGACACCTCGCGCGCCAAGTGCGCCATTGTCACCTGCGGCGGCCTCTGCCCCGGCATCAACGATGTCATTCGCGCCATTGTCATGGAAGCGCATCATGCCTACCATGTTCCCTCCATCATAGGCATCCGCTACGGCCTCGAAGGGTTCATTCCCAGATATGCCCACGCGCCCATGGAGCTGACGCCCTCGGTGGTGGCCGACATCCACCGCTTCGGGGGCACCATCCTCGGTTCCTCGCGCGGCCCGCAGCCTGCGGACGAAATCGTGGATACCCTTGAGCGCAGCAACGTCAACGCCCTTTTCGTCATCGGCGGCGACGGCACCATGAAGGCCGCCATGGCCATCAGCTCCGAAGTCCGCAACCGCGGGCTGAAGATCTCCGTCATTGGCATCCCCAAGACCATTGACAACGATATCAACTTCATCCCGCAGTCCTTCGGGTTCGAGACGGCGGTTTTCAAGGCCACGGAAGCCATCGAGTGCGCCCATACCGAAGCCTGCGGCACGCCCAACGGCATTGGCCTCGTCAAGCTGATGGGGCGCGAATCCGGCTTTATCGCGGCCCAGTCCACATTGGCCCTCAAGGAAGTGAACTTTGTCCTGATCCCTGAGGCCCCCTTCAGCCTCGAAGGCCCCGGCGGCCTGCTCCCGGCTGTGGAGGAGCGCCTGCGCGAACGGGGCCACTGCGTTATCGTCACCGCCGAAGGCGCCGGTCAGCATCTCCTCGCGCACCACACCGAAACGGACGCCTCAGGCAACAGGGTGCTCGGCAACGTGGCCGACCTTCTGAAGATGGAGCTTTCGCGCTATCTGCGCGAACGCAAGGTGGAACATTCCATCAAATACATCGACCCCAGCTATATCATCCGTTCCGTGGCCGCCCAGGCGGGCGACAAGGTCTATTGCGGCTTTCTTGGGCAATATGCGGTGCATGCGGCCATGGCCGGGCGCACGGAGATGGTGGTGGGCAAGATCCAGGAACGCTACGTCCATCTTCCGCTCCAGCTTGTGACCCGCACACGGCGCCGGCTGAACATTTATTCCGATCTCTGGCGCGCGGTGCTGGAATCCACCGGCCAGGGCATGCTCAAGGGCATGCTGCCACCAGCGTGAAGCCCGGCGACACCTCCGGGCTTTGCCGGATACAGGCGTCCGCCGGGTCCGGAAAAACCTGGGAACTGACGCGGCGCTTTCTTGCGCGCCTTGCCGAGTGCGGCCGTGACGGCGGCCGGGCATCGGCGGCGTGCGCGCTTGCCCCCGGCGTCCACAGCTGGGGAGACATCATTGCCATCACCTTCACCAATGCCGCCGCCGCCGAAATGCGCGAACGTGTTCTCCGGCGGCTGAAAGAAGCGGCGCTCGGCAAGGCTGACGATGGCGTGCCGTTTTCCCGCGAGGAGGCGCGCCGCTGGGTGGATGCCATCCTGCGCGACATGAGTTCGCTCAATATCCGGACCATTGACAGCCTGCTCCATCTCATCGTTCGTTCCGCCGCCCTTGACCTCGGCCTGCCGCCGGAGTTTGAACCCGCCTTTGCCACGGACGAGGCGCTCACGCCGTATTATGATCTCGTGCTCGAACAGGCATGGCGGGAAGACGCGGCCATGCGCGACCTGGTGCGTTCCGCCTGTCGCGCCCTGGCGGCAAGAAACGACAGCAGGGGCTTTCTTGTGGGCGAAAAGCTCCGCCAGCCGCTTCGCCTGGTCATTGATGATGTCCTGCGCGGACGCCTGGAGGATCTCGCTTCCGAGGCAGAAATTAAAGTAAAACTTGAAAGTTCTCAGGAGGCGGCGCGCACGGCGGCCCAACAGCTTCTCGCCGCGGCCGGGGCGGCCGGTATCACCTGGAAAAAACCGGCCCTGAACGCCATTTCGGCCATTGCCGCCGGAAAATTTGAGCGCTGCGACTCGCGCACCGTCGCGGGCACGGATGCCGCGGCGCTCTTTCTCAAAAAATGTTCGGTACCTGCTCCCGTGGCGGCGGCGCACGCGCATTTTGCCGAGGCGGCGCGTCGCTGCAGGGAGTGCCGCGAGTATCTGCTCCCCGCCCTTGGTCTGCTCCCGTTTGTCCGTCTGGCGCAAACCCTTGTGGCGGCATTCCTCCTCAATCGGGAGCAGGAAGGCTGGATACCCGGCGTTCTCATTCCGCGTTGGGCCGCGGACGCGCTTGCCGGCGACCATGGCGTTTCGGATGCCCTCTGCCGGCTGGGTTCCCGGCTCACGCATTTTCTGGTGGACGAATTTCAGGATACGAGCCGGGAACAGTGGCAGACCTTGCGCCCCCTGGTTGCGGACGCTCTTGCGCGCGGCGGGTCCCTCACCTGGGTGGGGGATGTCAAGCAATCCATCTACAGTTGGCGGGGGGGAGATCCGGCCCTGTTCTCCGCGGTTCTTGAGGATGCGGCGCTGACGAGGCTGACCGCTTCCAGCACACGGCATCTGCCCTGGAATCGTCGCAGCCGGGAACGGATCATAGCGCACAACAACCGTGTTTTTTCTCCCCTGGCTCACGAAGCATGCGCGCGGGAGATCCTGGGAACGCTTGTGCCGGATATGCCGGCGGTGCAACTGGACGCCGCGGTGCGGCGTCTCACCGGAGCCTTTGCCGGCGCTGCCCAGAAATGCCCAGCGGATGCGGAAAACAGCGGCGGTTTTGTCAACGTGGAGCGCATCGACGCCGAACGCGCGGACGAACTGCGCGAGGCCGTTCTTTTCCGGCTTTGCGAGCTTTTGCGCGAGGACATCATTCCCCGCCGCCCCCTTTCGGACATCCTCGTCCTTGTGCGGAGCAATGAAAACGGGCGGCTTGTGGCCGAGGCGCTTGCGCGCGAGGGCATTCCCGTCATCACGGAAAACAGCCTGCTTCTCTCCGAGCATCCGCTCATCATTCAGGTTGTGGCCTTTCTCGATTTTCTGGACACGCCGGAGGATGATATCGCGTTCTGGACCATGCTCACGGGGTCGCTCGTCCTCGGTCATCCCCTGGCGGAGGGAATGACGTGGGAGGAGCTTCACGACTGGTGCGCGAAAGCGGGCGACGGTCCGTTATTTCAGCGCTTCCGGCGCGCATGGCCCGACATCTGGGAACGGTTGTTCGCGCCGTTCCATGCCCAGTCCGCGCTGCTCACGCCCTATGATGCTACGCGGGAATGGCTGCTGCGCCTGGAGGCGGAAACGCGCTTTCCGGCGGAACGGACCTTTCTGCGCCGCTTCCTCGAAGTGCTGCAATACGCCGAAGAAAAGGGGTTCGCCTCTCTGGGAGCCTTTCTTGAGCACTGGCGCAGCCATGGCGGGGAGGAAAAGGCCCCCATGCCCAGCGGCATGGATGCCGTGCGCGTCATGACCATCCACAAGGCCAAGGGACTCGCCGCGCCCTGCGTGATCGTGCCGTGGACAAGCTTCACCATCCAGCCATCCCGGCATCCGGAAGTGGTCGAATATGATGGACTGCGACTGGCAGTGCCCGGCGGCAGGATCTGCGGCGCCCGCCATTATGACCACCTGACGGCTCAGGCGTGCGAGGCGCTGAACCTGCTCTATGTGGCGTTCACCCGCGCAAGGGACGAACTGCACATTTTCCGTACCGGCACCCCTGCCCTTGAGAAGCTTGCCTCACTCAGCAGGGCGCTGGACACTTTGTGGACGCATGCGGACCTGACGCCTCCGTTCTCTCTGGGCGCGCCGGAAAGGTCCCCGGCGCGGACGGCGCCCGATTGCGGGGACGTCACGGCTCTGGAGCGCGTCGAGGCCTCTTCCGCCATTGATGCCGCGCACACTGCGGCCACCGATATGGCCGGCAGCTCCGCCATGCCGGAAGATGGCGAGGAAGCCTGGCGGCCCATGCAGTGGCTGCCACGGCTGAAAATTTTCCGTAATCCGCTCTCTGCGGAGCTCTTTCGCCCGGAAGATCGCGGAACGCTCCTGCATTTGTGCCTTGAACGACTCTGCTGGTCCGGCGACCCCCGCCGGGATGCCGAAGCCGCCGTGAACGCCGCCCTCGCCGGCAGCGAGGCGCCGGTTCCCGCGGATACCGCATTTCGGACGGCTCTTGTGGATGCCCTTGCCTGGTTCGCCGCGGTGCCCCAGGCCGGCGGCTGGTTCTCGCGCGGGCGTCCGGAGCAGCCGTTGCTGGCGGCGGACGGCAGCCTGCTCCGGGTCGATCTGCTGGTGCGCGAACCGTGGGGGACCCTGGTCATTGATTACAAGAGCGGTCAGCCAGCTCCCGAACATGCGCGCCAGGTGCGCCGTTACATGAAAACTCTTGCCGGGCTCCGGGAGAGTGGAGAAGTTCGCGGCCTCCTGGTCTACCTTGACCTTAGGCGCTTCCGGCTGGTGACGCACGAGGCGCTTTCGGAGCTCGTGCCGGATTGCGCCGTCCTTTTTCCGCCATCCGGGGCGCCTGTCGTTCCGGCGAATGACGGAGGCCGCTCATGAGCATGTCGCCGTTTCTGGTCTTTCCCTGGCAGCGTCCCTTTCTGCCGGACCTTGTGGATGCCGTGAAACGGCTGAGCGGCGGCCAGCCGGGGAATGCCCTCATCGTGGTTCCGCATCAGCGTCCCTGGCGCTATATCGTGCGGATATTCGCGGAACAGGGCTATCAGGGCCTCTTGCCCAGGACACTCCCTTTCAGCGAACTGGTCACACTGTGGCGCGCCGGAACGGGCGGCGGGGCGAATATCCTTGCCAATCCCCTGGATCAGGGCGCGCTTCTGCATGAATGCGTGCGCGCCCTCGCGCGCGAGGATGCCGCTCTTGAGGCGCGTTTCGCGCGCATGGACATGGCCCGTTTTCTTCCGTGGGGGCTGCGTCTGGCGGCGCTGCTGGAAGAGATGTTCACCCATGGGCTGGAGCCCGCCGATCTGGCCCACCTGGAAAGCGAAGTGGCGGCGCCGGCCGCCGCCCTGCTGGGGGCGCTGGGCAGGATCAGCCGCGCCTGGCGCGCGCTGCTGGAAGAACGCGGCTGGACGACCCCCGGCCTTGAACAGTTCCTGGCCGCCCAGGGGGCTTCCGAAATTCCGCCGCTCCTGCTTCCCGCCGAGGATCGGCCTGTCTTCATCGCGGGATTTTCCGTCCTGAGCGGAACGGAGGACACGCTGCTCCGTTCCCTCTGGCGGGCCGGAGCCAGGATTTGCCTGCATACCGATCCCGGTCTGGTGGAAGGCGACGGCCCGCACTGGTCCTGCGCGGAGCACGCCGCCTGGATGCGCCGCTGGCACGCGCGCGCGGAAGCGGCGGTTTCCCTTGAAGGGGAAGAGGCGTCGCACAAGCCGCATCTGGAGTTTTTCGCCGGCTATGATCTCCATTCGCAGCTGGAGGCGCTCGGTACGGATCTTGTCCACGCTGACGGCGCGTCCACGGCGGTCGTCCTGACGGACAGCTCGCTGCTCATGCCGGTGCTGCACCATCTGCCGGAAAAGGACGTCAATGTTTCCATGGGATATCCGCTGGCGCGATCGCCGCTCTTCCGCCTTGTGGATGCCCTCTTCCGGCTGGAGGAAGGCCGTGCGGAAGACGGCCGGTACCACTGGCGCGCCCTGCTCCATGTCCTGCGGCATCCCTATCTGAACATGCTCCAGATTCGGACGGAGGAGGGAGCAACCTTTGCCCTGCGCGACGGCCTGCGCCGTCTGGAAGCGCTCATCCGTCAGGGGAGCCGGTATGTGGATCTCCCCGCCTGTGTTGCCGACTGCCGGCAGCAGTTGCCGCCGCCGCTCGCCGCTCTTCTGAAGCGGTGCCTTGCCGTGGTCATCGACGCCCTCGCCGGTGTGGAGACCACCGCCGGTCTTGGCGCATGGCTTGGTGATATCCATGATTTTCTGCTCGCGCATGGCGGCGATATCTGGCGGCGTTTTCCCCTGGATGCCGAAGCCCTGTTCCGGCTCATGCGGCATGTGGCGCCGCAGTTGCGGCAAAACGCCCTGGCGTCGGAGGCCTTTCCGCCTTCACTCCTGTATGGCATTGCCCGCCAATTGCTGGAGCGCGAACGCATTCCCTTTGAGGCGGACCCTCTTGTGGGCGTCCAGGTGCTGGGCATGCTCGAAACGCGCCTGCTGCATTTTGACCGCGTGTTCATCGTGGACGCGACGGACGATGTGTTACCCGGCAATCCCGGCCAGGATCCGCTTTTGCCGGATTCTCTCCGCGCCGTGCTCGGCCTGCCGGATGCGCGCCGCCGTGAGCGCGTGGCGGCGTACACGTTGCGCAGGCTTTGCGCGGGCGCCCGCGAAGCGCATTTTTACTGGCAGGAGGGCGTAAGCCATTCCGCGCTTTTTGACGGCAAAAAACTCCGCAGCCGTTTTGTGGAGGAACTTCTCTGGGATGTGGAGCGCCAGAGGAACGCCCTGCTGGTGCCGGGAACGCCCCCTCTGCGCGTGGCAACCTGTGAAGTGCACCAGACCCCAGGGGAATCCAGGTTCCTTCTTCGCACTCCACAGCTGGATGCCGCCATGGCGGCCTTTCTGCGACGACCGCTCTCCGCCAGCAGGCTTGATGTCTATCTGCGCTGCCCCCTGCGTTTTGTCTGGGAAACCCTGTGCCGCCTCCGGCCACGGCAGGAGGTGAATGAGGGCGATGACCCCGCCGCCGTGGGCATCTGTCTGCATGCCGCGTTGCGCGCGCTGTATGCGCCGTACCTCGGCAAAAAGGTATGCAGGGGAGATATCACCCAGGCCAGGGCTCTTGCCTGCTTTCATGAAGCCTTCGACGCGGCGGATCTGCGCGATCTGCTCCCGGCCGATGCCTGCCTCATGCTTGAGGCTTCGGTTCCTGTGCGTCTGCGTGAATTTCTTGAACACCAACCGGAAGAAACCGTCATCGTCGCTCTGGAGCAGCGTCTTGATGTCGCGCTTTCCCTGGGGGGACGCCCCTACTCCTTCACCGGCATCCTCGACCGCGTCGACCGGCGTGACGGCCTGTTGCATGTGCTGGATTACAAGACCGGCAGCATCAGGAACCATGATTACACCCTCTGGGGCGACAGTGCCTTCTTTGCCGAGGCCGCCGCTGCCTGCGCGATGGCCGATGGCACGGGGCCCGGCGGACTTCCCGACGCCGGAACGCTGGCGCGTCTGGAAACTGGCTTTGCGGCTTTGCGCGAACGATTGCCGAGCATGCAGCTCCCGGCCTATGTGGCCATGCTGGAAAGCAGAGAGGGGGACGCCGTGGGGGATGCCGCCCTGGTGGAGCTCCGCTACAGGGGCGAGGAGCATCCGCTGTTTGACGGTCTTGTGGATGAGGAATTGCGGGCCGCCCGTTCCGGGTGCGGAGTGGCGCTCGCGCTTCTGCTCAGGCACATGGAATACGCCCCCAGATTTGACGGGCGCCCGGATGTCCATTGCCGCTGGTGCCCCTACGCGCCCCTTTGCGCCTCCTGAGGACGCCCCGCGGCGGGGTGCAGGCACTTGGCAGACAGGGCCAAGGCTGGTAGATTTATTCATTCTCGGCGGAAACCGGGGCATGCGTCATCCCTTCGGCCCCGGTTCGCCATCGGCCGGCGCTCCCGCGCCGGCGCAGGAACGCCGCACCACATATATTCTTCCAAGGAATGCCCATGACCGTCTCCCTGCCGCGCCTGCTCTATCTTCTGGCTGCGCTGGCCCTGTATATGCTCCTCTGGCCCAACCCCATCACCATCTTCATGGCCGCCTGCTTTTCCTGCCTGACGCTGCCGCTCTATCGCCGCCTCCGGCGGGAAACGGGCATCTGGCGCAAGCATCTGGAACATCATTCCCCGGATTCCCGACGCCGTCGGCTGTTTCTCGCCCTGTCCAGCTATCTGCCCCTGGGCGGCTATGTGGCGGTCATCATTTCTTCCCTCCTGACCCCTGTGGCCGTCCTGGTGCTTCTCGTCTCGCCCCAGGCGGTTGCCGGCCTCGCCCGTCTGCGGGAGCTTCAGGCCAACAATTTTCAGCTTCCGCCGCACTGGCTGGAATATTTGCATGCCGTGCGCCGCAGTCTGGCGGAGTATCCCAGCATCGAAAAGGCGCTCAACGAGGCGATCGTCAACCTCGATACCCTGTTCAGCGATGCCGTGGGCATGCTCGTGAGCCGGAGTTTCGGCTTTGTGGGCGGTACCATGACCGTCTTCTGGACGACCTTTCTCTTTCTCACGCTTACGGTGCTGTTCACCGTCTATTCCCGCCGCATCCGCAAGGTGACCTGCCGCATTTTCCATATTCCCCACGGTATCCTGGGCCGGTTCATCTCAACCATCCACCGGGCGCTCAAGGCCATCATGCTCGGCATCGTCCTGGTGGCGCTGGCGCAAGGGGCGCTTTGCGGCATCGGTTTTGCCGTGGCTGGCGTCAATCAGCCCGCATTCTGGGGCATGCTGGCGACACTGGTCGCGCCCATCCCCGTGGTCGGGACGGCCCTTGTCTGGGGCCCGCTCTGCATTTCCCTCTGGTTCAGCGGCAAGACCATGGCCGCCA
>CAZNXQ010000034.1:0-18434 GCA_964576895.1 uncultured Desulfovibrio sp. | reverse complement strand
CGGCCCAGCAGACCGCAAAGCCGATGCAGACCGCAATGCAGCAGCGCACCAGGCGCCCACGCAGTTCCGTGAGGTGATCCATGAGCCCCATGGGCTCCCCGCCTTCGGCATCCTGCTTCGGAGCCCCGGTTCCGGGTGTGGCGGGGGGAACGTCGGGCCCTGTGGCGGGCGGCTCGGACGGGGAGGCTCCCGCGGGCAGACCGCCTGAAGGAGGAATGGTGCCGGACGGCGGCCCGCCGGGCGCGGCCTCGGTATCCGGCTGCCAGTCCGGCCCGGAAAGCGTGGTCTCAAAAGGGGCCGGATCTTCCGGAGGCAGAGTGTTGGTCATGCGCGCGGCCCGTCCACGGGCGGGGTGGGAGAGTCGGGAGAAGAGGGCGCGGACGCAGGCGGCGTTGGCGCGCTTGTCCCGGCGGTATCGGCGGCATCGGCGGTAGCCTGGGCCCCGTCTGCCGTAGCGGCGTTGGCCTCGGCTCTGGCCCTGGCCAGGGCCTCGGCCAGCGGGCTGCCTTCCGGCGGAGTCAGGGCGTTTTCCGTATCGGGCGCCGCGGCAGCGGGGGAGGCGTCGGGCGCGCCCGCCGTTACGGGCGCGCCTTCAGCCGGAGAGTTCCCTGCGGGGTCTGCCCCTTCAGCGGCGGCCTTTCGGCGTTGTTCGGCCGCCTTTTCGCGGATTTCGGCCTCGGCGGATTCGGCGTTGAGGGTCCGCTGGAAATCAGTGGAGACGCGCCGGAATTCTCCCATGGCTTTGCCCAGCGTGCGGGAGACGCTGGCCAGGCTTTTGGGGCCGAGCACAATGAGCGCCACCACCAGGATGACAAGAAGCTCGGTGCTGCCGATGCCGAACATGAACGCCCCCTATTCCCACTCGATGGTGCTGGGCGGCTTGGACGAAATGTCGTAGACCACGCGGTTGACGCCCTTGACTTCGCTGATGATGCGCCCGGAGATCCGCGCCAGCAGGTCGGGCGGCAGGCGCGACCAGTCCGCCGTCATGGCATCCACGCTGTCCACCACGCGCAGGGCGATGACGTGTTCATAGGTGCGGCCATCGCCCATGACGCCCACGGTGCGCAGCGGCAGAAGCACGGCAAAGCCCTGCCAGACCTTGCGGTACCAGCCCGCGGCGCGCAGTTCCTCCTGCACGATCCTGTCCGCGCGGCGCAGGATGTCCAGCCGCTCCTCGCGCACTTCGCCAAGCACGCGGATGGCAAGGCCCGGCCCCGGAAAGGGATGCCGCCAGACAATGGAATCCGGCATGCCGAGCTCGGCGGCCACCTTGCGCACCTCGTCCTTGAACAGTTCGCGCAGGGGCTCGATGAGGGCCAGCTTCATGGTTTCGGGCAGGCCGCCCACATTGTGGTGGCTTTTGATGACCGCGCTCGGCCCCTTGTGCGACACGGATTCGATGACATCCGGATAGAGCGTTCCCTGGGCGAGAAAATCCACATGCGGAAGTTTTTCGGCTTCTTCCTGGAAAATGTCGATGAAGGCATGGCCGATGATTTTCCGCTTCTTTTCCGGGTCCTCCACGCCCTTGAGCAGGGCGAGAAACCGTTCGCGCGCGTCCACCACCGTGAGGTTGAGATGGAAATGCTCGCGAAGGAAGGTGGTGACCTCTTCGGCCTCGTTGAGGCGCAACAGGCCGTTGTCCACAAAGATGCAGTGGAGCCGGTCGCCGATGGCCCGCTGGAGCAGCGCCGCCGCCACGGTGGAGTCGATGCCGCCGGAAAGGGCGCAGACCACATGCCGGTCGCCCACCTTTTCGGCGGCTTCAGCCACGGCGCGCTCCACAAAGGAGGCCATGGTCCAGTCCGGCGCGCAGCCGGCCACCTTGAAGAGGAAGTTTTCGAGCATCCGCTCGCCGTCCACGCTGTGGTGCACTTCAGGATGGAACTGCACCGCATAGATCCTGCGCGCTTCATCCGCCATGGCCGCCACCTGGAGCGTTTGCGTGCTGCCCGTCACCGTGAAGCCCGGCGGCGGCGTGGCCACCTTGTCGCCGTGGCTCATCCACACGCGGGTCGGGGCCGCGCGGTCAAGCCCGGTCCAGAGGGCGCAGGGCGCGGTCATGGTCAGGTCGGCCGGTCCGTATTCCCGCGTGAGGGAACGCGCCAGCGTGCCGCCCAGTTCCTGCGCCAGAAGCTGCATGCCGTAGCAGATGCCGAGCACGGGCACGCCCAGGCGCAGCAGGCCGGGGTCGAGAGCGGGGGCGTCCTGCTCACCCACGCTGGCCGGGCCGCCGGAAAGGATGACGGCCGAGGGCCGCATGGCCGCCACCTGGGCCGCCGTGGTGACGCAGGAATGGATCTCGGAATACACGCCCGCCTCGCGCGTCCTGCGGGCGATGAGCTGCGTGACCTGCGAGCCGTAGTCGATGATGATGACCTTGGAGTGCGGCATGGAATCTTTCCGTTGGTTGTGCGTCCTACCATTCTCAAGCATTTTGCTGAGGAAAATATCTGCAAGACAGATATTTTCTCAGGTTTCGCTGCCTGCATTCCGGCGCGGGCGTCTGCTCTCGCAGCCGCCAGAGCGTTACGCAATTTCATTGCGAAAACGCGCTAGTTTTCGATGCGGTAGTTGGGCGCTTCCTTGGTGATGACCACATCATGCACATGGCTCTCGCGCAGGCCCGCCGCGGAGATCTCGCAGAAGGTGGTATTGCGGAACAGGTCGTCCAGGGTGTGGGCGCCCACATAGCCCATGCCGGACCGCAGGCCGCCCATGAGCTGGTAGACGGCTTCCATGACCGGGCCACGGTAGGGCACCCGGCCCACGATGCCTTCGGGCACGAGCTTCTTGCTCTTTTCCTGGAAGTAGCGGTCGGAGCTGCCTTCCTTCATGGCGTCGATGGAGCCCATGCCGCGATAGATCTTGTAGGTGCGGCCCTGGTAGAGGATGGTCTCGCCGGGGCTTTCCTCCGTGCCCGCGAAAAGCGAACCGATCATGACCGCGTGGGCGCCCACCACAAGGGCCTTGACGATGTCGCCGGAGAACTTGATGCCGCCGTCGGCGATGCAGCAGCGGTCCATCTCGCGCGCGGCGCGGCTGCCGTCCATGACGGCCGTGACCTGCGGCACGCCAACGCCGGCCACGATGCGCGTTGTGCAGATGGAGCCGGGCCCGATGCCCACCTTGACGGCGTCGGCACCGGCCTCAAGAATGGCCCGCGCGCCCTCGTAGGTGGCCACATTGCCCGCGATGAGCTGACAGTTGGGAAAGCTCGCCTTGACGCTGCGGATGGCGTTGAGCACATTGACGGAGTGCCCGTGCGCCGAATCCAGCACAAGGACGTCGGCGCCGGCTTCAAGCAGTTGCGCCGCGCGCGCCTCGGAATCCTTGCCGATGCCGATGGCGGCGCCCACGCGCAGGCGGCCGTTTTCGTCCTTGCAGGCGTTGGGATACTTCTGCACCTTGTCGATATCCTTCATGGTGATGAGACCGCGCAGGCGCTTGTTTTCGTCCACCACCAGGAGTTTTTCGATCCGGTGCTCATGGAGATGCCGCTTGGCGTCCTCCAGGGAGGTGCCCATGGGCACGGTGATGAGCCGGTTGCTGGTCATGACGTCGGCCACGCGCACGGCGCTGGCATCTTCCACAAAGCGCACGTCGCGGTTGGTGAGGATGCCCACCAGCGTGTCGCCATCCACCACCGGCAGCCCCGAAACGCGGAAATCGCGCATGAGGTCCAGCGCCTCCTGCACCGTCTGCCCTGAGGAGATGGTCACGGGGTCGAGGATCATGCCGCTTTCGCTCTTCTTGACGCGCTCCACTTCAAGGCGCTGCTGGGCCACGGGCATGTTCTTGTGGATCACGCCGATGCCGCCCATGCGGGCCATGGAAATGGCCATGGCGGATTCCGTGACCGTGTCCATGGCGGCGGAGAGCAGGGGAATGCGGAGCGGGATGGAGGGAGTGAGCCAGGTCGTGATATCCACGGCATCGGGCGTAATGTCGGAATATCCGGGAATGAGCAGGATGTCGTCGAAGGTCAGCGCCTTGCCGCGGTTGGTGAACATGGCTCCTCCCAAGGGCTAACGGTAGGATAAAATTTATCTTCTTAACCTATCATTCGCCTCCTGTCATGTCAATGGCGGCGCGCGGCCGGGCGGTTCCGCCTCGCTGCATGCGTTGGAAAAAAAACGCCGCCGCCTGCGCGGAAGGCAAGCGGACGGCGAATGCAATGCCAATGGCGGGAGCTGGCTTACGGACGCTGGTTCTCCGGTTCGTAGCCCAGATCATGGATGGCGCCCATGATGATGTCCAGCGCGATGGGCATGTTCTTGTCCTCTTCGTAGTAGAGTTCCTTTTTATCAAGATCCACCTTGGCGCTCTTGACGCCGGGGATGGCGGAAACAGCCTTTTCAACAGCGGCCTTGCAGTTGGCGCAGTGCATTCCATTGACTTTTATTGTGGGCATAGTATCCTCCTCAATTAATGGAGTTGGCGGTGTCCATGCGTCAGCGGGGAGACACCGACCTTGTGAAATAATGGATACACGTTTTTTGCCGGGAAAACAAGAGGTCATATCATGACGGATAGACAACATGCTTCCACGCCATCCGGCGCCTGCCCCCTGCGTTTTGATATTGGCGGCATGCACTGCGCGGCCTGTTCCTCGCGTATCGAGCGGGTGGTGGGGCGCATGCCGGAGGTGGACAAGGTGAGCGTCAACCTTGCCACGGCCAGGGCCGAAGTCTGGCCTGCTTCGGGAGACGCCGAGGCTGTGCGGCATGACGTCATGGCCGCTGTGGCGAAACTTGGGTTTACGGCCACCCCCGCCGCCGCCGGGGATGCCGAGGCGCGCTTTGCCGAGTCCAGGGCCAGGGCGCAGGCGGACCGGCGCCGCAGGCTGCGCCGTCTCTGGCCCATGCTCGCGCTTTCCGTGCCGCTGCTCGTCGTTTCCATGGGGCACATGTTGGGGGTGCCCCTGCCCGCGTGGCTGGAACCTCACGGCTCGCCGAGGGCCTTCATGCTTGTCCAGCTGGGGCTCACCCTGCCGGTGGTCTGGCTGGGGCGGCATTTCTATGTGGATGGCCTGGCGGCGCTGGCGCGCCGCTCGCCCAATATGGACAGTCTTGTGGCCGTGGGCACGGGCGCGGCCTTTCTTTACAGCCTCGTGAATACCGTCCTCGGTCTTGCGGGCAACGACCCCGCGTGGCGGGCCATGAACCTGTATTATGAATCCTGCGCCGTGCTGCTGACCATGATCGAGTTCGGCCAGTTCCTCGAAGCCACGGCAAAGCAGCGCGCGGGCGACGCCATGGGCGCGCTCATGAGCCTTGCGCCGGAAACGGCCCTGCGCCTGAAGACCGCCGACGCGGCGCCCCAAGAGGTGCCGCTGGCCGCCGTTGCCCCCGGCGATCTTCTCCTGGTGCGGCCCGGCGGCCGGGTGCCCGTGGACGGCACCGTGGAGCGGGGCGCCAGCGCCGTGGATCTTTCGCTGCTCACGGGCGAGTCCATCCCGGTGCCCGTGGCGCCCGGCGACAGCCTCACGGCCGGCAGCGTCAACGGCGAAGGCCCGCTGGTCATGCGCGCCGTGGCCGTGGGCGCCAATACGCGCCTGGCGCGCATCGTGCGCCTTGTGCAGGAAGCGCAGGGCAGCAAGGCGCCCATTGCCCGGCTGGCGGACAGGGTCAGCTATTATTTCGTGCCCGCGGTCATGGCCCTGGCCACACTTTCCGCGTTCTGCTGGCTGGTGTTCAGCCATGAGCCGGTCACAACGGCGCTCACCGTTTTTGTGGCTGTGCTCGTCATGGCCTGCCCCTGCGCCATGGGGCTTGCCACGCCCATGTCCGTCATGGTGGGCACGGGGCGCGGCGCCCAGCTCGGCGTGCTCATCAAGAACGGCGCCGCTCTGGAACGCGCGGGCAAGATCACGGCCCTGGCCGTGGACAAGACCGGCACCCTCACCACGGGCGCACCGGAACTGACGGCCATCTTTCCGCTGCCGGCCGGGCAGGGGGCTCCGGGCGCCGGTCTGAACGAAGACGAACTGCTGGCCCTGGCCGCGGGCCTGGAGGGCCGTTCCGAGCACCCGCTGGCCCTGGCGCTCATCCGGGCCGGGAGCGAACGCACATGCCCCCCCTGCGAGGTGGAGGACGCGCATATCTCGCCCGGCCTCGGCATTGCGGGCCGCGTGAAGCTTGCGGGCCGCGTCCGCTCCGTTGCCGTGGGCAGCGCGGCCTTCATGCGCGCGCGCGGGCTTGCGCTTTCCGCTGAAGTGGAGGCGCGGCTCGACACGCTGGCCGGAGAAGGGCAGACGCCCCTGCTCATGTCGCTTGCCGATGCCGCGGTCGCGGACGGTGCCGCGGGCGCCGGCGCGGAAGAGCGCATCGTTGCCATCTTTGCCCTGGCCGACGGCCTGCGGCCGGAATCTCCCGCCGTGGTGCGGCGGCTGCGCGCCATGGGCCTGCGGGTGATCATGCTCACCGGCGACAATGCGCGCACGGCCGCGGCCGTTGCCCGGCTCGCGGGCATCGACGAGGTGGCGGCAGGACTCTTGCCCGCTGAGAAGGCCGACCATGTGCGCCGCCTGCAGGAAGAAGGCCAGGTGGTGGGCATGGTGGGCGACGGCCTCAATGACGCGCCCGCCCTGGCTCTGGCCGATGTGGGCATGGCCGTGGGCACCGGCGTGGACGTAAGCGCCGAGGCCGGCGACATCGTCCTCATGCGCGGCGGCATGGAGGCCGTGCTGGCGGCGCTGGAACTTTCGCGCGCCACCATGCGCAATATCCGGGAGAATCTGGGCTGGGCCTTTGGCTACAATATCCTGGGGCTGCCCGTGGCCGCGGGCTTGCTGCATGTGTTCGGGGGCCCCATGCTCTCGCCCATGATCGGCGGCATGGCCATGGCGCTCTCGTCGTTCTCCGTGGTGACCAACGCCCTGCGCCTGCGTTTTTTCAGGGTCAGGAGCAACGCGAAGTAGCGCCCTTACGGCATGCGAGAGGCTTGACGCAAGTGATTATTGCCCTTGCATCGCCTCTTTCAACTGGTCATTTAATGTCAGCAACTGTTGGTTGAGCATCTCGATCTCTGCCTGTATCTGTTGCACTTCCGCAGACTGACCGAGTACTTCTTCCATGGCGTTTTGCTGGAGGAGCGCACTGTCATCATCCGTATTCGTTCCGTCCGCGCCGGAGTTTGCCTGGGCTTCGAGCAATCGTTCCTGCGCTTCCCGGATCTTCTCTTGCAGCTCCCGGATTTGTTCCCGAAGCTTTTGGACCTGGTCCATATCTGACGAACCGGATTCAGGGGAAGCCGCCTGGCCTGCCTCAGCTTCCATGGCGGCGTTACCGGTTTTTTCAGCAGCCAGCCTGTGCCCTTCCTCCGATATCTCGATACTGTCGCCCCCAAATGGCGCCGAAGGAGGAACAATTTTCCTGTTTTCCGGCGCGTCAGGGTTCTTCAGGCGCGTGTCGGCGTAAAGCTCGGCCAGTTTTCCCGTTTCGTTCTGTTCGATGCGCAGAGTCATACGGCATCTCCTTTCCCCCGGCAGTGGGACAGGAACAGAACATGCAAAAAACATTCCTGCCTTCGGAAAGGGAACGCCGTGGGCTCTAGCCCGCTTCCTCCAGGCTTTCCTCCGCGCGGATGAGCGCTTCGCGCCGCGCCTGGCGGGCGGCTTCCTGTTTGCGCTCGCGTGTGCCGCGTGGTCCCAGAGCGTCAAATTCCTCGCTGGGCTCCTGCTGGCGGCAGAAGACAAGAAAGCCCGTATGCGCGGTCATGCGGTCTTCCGGGCGCAGGCGGTCCGCCACGGGTTTCCAGCGGCGGATGAGGATCTCGCAGACTTCAAGCTCGGCAAAGGGACCATTTTCCAGCCCCAGCAGGAGCCTGCTCACCTGGTCGACCGTGGGCAGGAGAAAGCCCAGAGTGGCGCCGGGGCGCACGGCGGCCACGGCCTGATCGAGATAGTCCCACGGCGTGCGGACATCAAGAAAGAGCGCGTCCGCGCCGTGGGCCGCAAAGCCTTCGGCGATGTCGCGGCAGTGCAGTTCCACATTGTCGCCAAGGCCGGCCCAGTCGAGGTTGCGGCGCGCAAGGCGGGTGAACTCCTCGCGCGCGTCATGGCTCACCACATGGCCCGTGGGGCCGGAGAACCACGAAAGCCCCAGCGTGAGCGCGCCAGAGCCGCAGCCCGCCTCAATGATGGTGCGCCCCGGCCCGGCGCCGAGCCGCAGGCAGATGTAGGCGATGTCCTTGGCATAGATGATCTGGGTCTGGCGCTTGAGCCCCAGCAGAAGGTCGTGGAGCGTGGCCTCTTCGATACGGATGGGCACGCCTTCGCTGGTGGCCGCCATGGAACCGAAGTCCAGCGCGGCCACATCCGCCACACGCAGGGTGCCGTCGTTGCTGTGCCAGTCCTGCCCGGCTTCCAGACGCTTGAGATAGCGGCGCCCCTTGGGCGTGACGTAAATGACGAGTGAGCCGTAGGGAATCATCGGTTTTCCTGAACAGGTCTTTGCCGTATTCGCCGGAGCGTTTCCGCGATTTCAGTGCGGAAGCGCCCTAGAAAATCTGGCGCATGAGGTCCTCGCCGCCCTCGGACGTATCCTCGGCTCCCGGCCCGCCCTCCACGCCGTCCGTGGCGGAGACGCCTTCCATGGGCTGATCCGCGCGGTAGGCCATGTTGCCGGACATGACGATGCCGTCCGGCATGGTGAAGTCCTCAGGTTCGTAGAGGTCTTCCACCACGCTCCGGTAATAGCGGAAGATGGGCGCGGCCGTCCTGCCGCCCTGTTCCAGACGGCCCAGGGGCTGCAACTGGTCATAGCCCACATAGACGCCGGTAACGAGGTAGGGCGTGAAGCCCACGAACCAGGCATCGTGCTCCTCGTTGGTGGTGCCGGTCTTGCCCGCGATGAAGCGCCCCTCGATTCTGGCGCGCGAGCCGGTGCCGGCATTGACCACATTCTTGAGCAGGGTCGCCATCATGTAGGCATTCTGGGGCGTCAGGGCCTGCCAGTGTTCGGGGTCCTGGCGGTAGAGCTCCCGGCCGCGGGCATCGGTGATGGAGGTGATGATTCGCGGGCGCACGCCCATGCCCTGATTGGCAAAGGCCGCGTAGGCCTGGGTGAGATTGAGCGGCGAAACGGCCACGGCGCCGAGGCTGACGGAAAGCTCCTGCGGAAAATGCGGTTCCAGGCCCAGAGCCTTGGCCCGCTGGATGACGTTGGCGATGCCCACCTGCTGGGCCACGCGCACGGTGCAGGTATTGCGCGAAAGGGCAAGGGCCTGCCAGAGCGGCAGCTCGCCCTTGTAATTGTGTTCGTAGTTGGAGGGGCGCCACACCTCGTTGGTGTAGGGATTCACATACACAAAGGGCGCGTCGAGCACGATGGAGGACGGCGTAAAGCCGAAATCCAGCGCCGTGGAATAGACCACGGGCTTGAAGCTCGAACCGGGCTGGCGCCGCGCCTGGGTGGCGCGGTTGAAATGGCTTTCCCCGAAGCTGTAGCCGCCGATGAGGGCCACCACATCGCCGCTGCGGGGTTCCAGCGAGGCCAGCGCCCCCTGGACAAGCGGTTCCTGCTGGAGACGCAGAAGAATGGGCGCGCTCCGTGTGACCCGTTCGGGGTCGTAGGGCACCTGATTTTTGGGGGCGCCCTTTGCCGCCTGCTTGCGCTTTGCGCTCTCCCCGGCGTCGGGAGCGGCCTGCGCCGGCGCGGCCATGGGCGCGGCCGAAACCCAGATGAGGTCGCCCGGCGCGAGCACCTGGCGCGCATCCTTGACGGCGGGGGCGTAGATGCCCGCCACCTTGGGGTTGGGCTTGCGCGCCCAGGACATGTTCGCCACCGGGATGACGCCGGTATAGCCCTGACCGAGCGCCACGCTGGCCTTGCCGGCCTCCACTTCCGTCACCAGGGCGCGCGCCCATGCGTCCCCGGCCAGATCCAGCGGCGCGAAGGTCGATTCCTTGAGGAATGCCGCGCCCTTGGCCGCATCGCCCCCGGAAGCGCCGCGCCAGCCCTGCCGCTTGTCCAGCTCTTCCAGACCGCGCCGCAGGGCCTTGCCCGCCGCGTCCTGCTGTTCGGGCACCATGGCCGTGCGCACGGTGAGCCCCGCCTCATAGACGTAGTCCTCGCCGTATTTGCGGGTATCCACGCCAAGGGCCTTGAGGTTGCTTTCGGTAAAAAACTCGATGAGCAGGCGCCGCGCCTCTTCCAGATACCAGAGCGCCGGGCCGCCCATGCCGTCGGGCATGCTCCAGTAGACGAGCGGTTCGGCGGCGGCCTGGGCATATTCTTCGGGGGTGATCCACGCAAGGTCGCGCAGGCGGCCAAGGACGTACATCTGGCGATCCTTGGCGGCCTTGGGGGAGCGGAAGGGATTGTAGCGCGAGGGGGCCTTGGGCAGTCCGGCGATGACCGCGCTCTCGGCAAGGGTGATATCCGCCGCGTGCTTGCCGAAATAGGTGCGCGCCGCCGCTTCCACGCCATAGGCGTGCTCGCCCAGATAGATCTGGTTGAGGTAGATGGTGAGGATGTCGTTCTTGCTGAGATCTTTCTCCAGCCGGTAGGCGAGGATGGCCTCCTTCATCTTGCGCGTATAGCTGCGCTCGGACGTGAGCAGGAGCTGCTTGATGAGCTGCTGGGTGATGGTGCTGCCGCCCTCGCCGGTGTGTCCCTTGCGGAAATTGTTGATCGCCGCGCGCAGGATGGCCATGGGGTCCACGCCCATGTGCCGGTAGAAGGCGTCGTCCTCGGCGGCGAGAAAGGCCATGGGCAGAAAGCGCGACATGTCCTTGAGGCTGATGACATAGCGTTTTTCATGGCACAGCGTGCCCAGGACCTGCCCGTTGCGGGCCAGGATGGTCGTGGCCTGGGGCGGATTGTAGTCCGCGATGCGGGTGATGTTGGGCAGGTCGCGCGAGGCCCAGTAGAACAGGGTCGCAACGGCGCCGGCGCCGAGCAGGCCGCAGAGAACGAGAAGGAGGAAACTCCAGAGCAGGAGCTTTTTCCAGGAAACGCGAAAGTGCATGCCGTGGGATACCGTGTTTTCCCCCCGGCGTAAAGGGCCGCCTGCATGCTCTTTGAACGTGGGGCCAGTGGGCCCGTGCCTGAAACACGCGCGCGGGCATGCGGACTGCGGGAACAGGCGCCCGCGCCGCAAAAAGGCGGAGAACCCATGTTTTTCCGCTGCCTGTCCCTTTCTGCGGGGAAATGGCGGCGGCGGATACTGAGGGAACTCTCCGCCTTGCGGACAGTTCCCTCAGAAAAATGCCCTACTGCTGCGCTGCCGGTTCCCAGGCAAGCTGATCAAGATTGCCGTTGAAAATGGCCTTGCCGTACCTTGCCTGGGCGCCATCCGTCATGATCGTGCCCACATGGACGGCCAGCGCGCGCGGCATGTATCCCTTGTCCACAAACGTTCTGGCGAGCCCCGCGCAGACCGACAGGGCGAACTCCCTGGCCTTGTCGCTGCCGAGAGGCGCGGGAAAGTTCACAAAGACATCGGCAGCCTTGGTGTCGATCTTCAGATCGAGTTTGGGGCTGCCCGCAAGGCCCAGGGCTGTGGCCTGCGCCGTCACCAGAGAGGCGAGGGGCGCGGCGAGTTCCTTCTGGGCGGCCTGGTTTTCCCGTTCTTCCGCGCCCCTGAAGCTCAGGCCGATGGCGATGAGGATGATGACGGAAACCAGGATGACGATCTTCTGCCAGCGCGAGGTTCTGGTGGGCACCTCCTCGATCTCGCTGGCGGGAACGGCCCATTGGCCGCACTTGGGGCACATCTTGGCCGAGTCGGGCAGGGGCTCGTTGCAATGGGGGCAGTGGTTGGTCGGCATGGTGTTTCTCCTTTCCGGGCAGGCCCCGCACTCGCGCGCGGCTGACCCGGAAGATGGGGATTGTTTCAGGGGAGCCAGTCTATTTGGCCACCTCACGGGCGAAATTCAGGGGCGGGAGCTGGCGCGGAGCCAGCGGGGCGCCGGCGGTGGCCTGCGCGACGCGCGCGCTGAATTCCTCCAGCGGAAAGCGGGCCTGCCCCACCACCGGGGGCGCGCTCACCGTGGCCGCCTGGGGGGCGTGCGCATGCAGCTCGGCCGGGCTCATGGCGGTTGCCGTGGCCAGGGGCGCATGCAGGGCCGCCGGCGGCTGCGCGAAGAAATTCACGCGCACTTCACGGGCGCCGTTTTTTTCCCACAGTTCAAGCATGAGCGCCGCGGCGGGCGGAATGCCGTTGGCGGGGTATTCGTCCAGGTGCCAGTTGATGCCGAGCAGGGCGCCCAGATTGGCGATATTGGTGTCATGGCCCACAAAGACCACCAGCGCGGCCTTGTTGCAGCGTTCGTCATAATGCGCGCCCCGAAGGGCGGCCTCCATTTCCGCAAGCAGGGAGGAGCCGCGGGCCCAGGCCACCAGCGGCGCCCGGTTGACCACATCGAAGACCCTGGCGTGGACAGGGAGCACCTGACGCAGGGTGGCCGCATCCACCTGGCCCCAGCCGGCCGCGGCGCCGGGCCATTCCCCGTATTCGAGCAGAAAGATCTCGGCCATGCCCGACGCGATGGCAAGGCTGCCCGCGATGCCGACACTGCGGCCGTCCGGGGCGACGCTCACGGCGTTGGGGATGTCCGAAAGGGCGCAGTCCGGCGGCAGGCTGAAACGGGCGCAGAGCCCCGGCGACACCGGCGCCGCCAGTTGCCCCACCAGCGCCAGCGGCGTGGCGAGGTCATCCTGAAGGTGGCCGAGGCCGCCATCGGTCATGCTCAGGATGTCCTTGGCGGCGCCGACGGGGTCAAAGGCGTAGAGCCCCGCCTTGACGGGATGGAACAGCGGGTCGATGGCCTCGGAAGTGACCGCGTAGCCGAGATGGCAGTCCGGGGCAAGGCCGTCCAGCAGCGCGCGGGCGGTGGCCCTGGTGCGCTGGTCCACATCGGCGCGCACAAAGACATCGCCGGGGCGCGGGCACAGCTCCTGGGGCAGGAGCCCGGCGCGGCGGAACGTTTCGCCAAGGTTGCCCCACATGGCCGTGACAAGGGCGGCGCCGCGCGGCGTGAGCTCGCCGCGTTTGACGGGCCATACCGGCCAGCTGCGCTGGCTCCACTGGCTCAGAACGTCATGTTTCTGGGTGGGCGCGCGCACGCCGTGGCGCGACAGGACGACGATCTTGAGCAGGCGCCCGTCATCACCGGCCGCCGCCTGCACGGGAACCGGCGGCCACAGGGATGCCGACGCAGCGATGCAGAGCAGAAGTATGCAGGAGAGGGACAGGGAGCGCATGGGTTCCTCCTCCGTGGGGGTGAGCATGGTATCGGCGCGCCCGGCGGTCAGTCCTTCTGCTCCACGAAAGCGTCCATGTCGTGCGGGGTACCGAACGTGTCATTGGCATAGGCGGCAAGCAGGGTGCGGGCCACGCTGACATTGTAGCGCTGGTCCGTGGCAAGCTCCTGCGCGGCAAGTTTCGGTTCCTTGGCCGGGGCGTAGCTGCGCTCGGTGATCATGGCCGCGAACGAGTCCGCCACGGCGGCAAGCGCGGCCGGCGCGGGGATCTGCCCCCCCTTGATCCGCTGCGGATACCCTGAGCCGTCCAGCCGTTCGTGATGTTCAAAGCAGATCTGGAGCAGATCATCAAAGACCACTTCCATTTTCTGCATGATCTTCACGCCCAGCAGGGGATGCTGGAGGATCTTTTCCCGTTCTTCGGGCTTGAGCTGCCCCTTTCTTGTCAGGAGAAAGGCGGGCATCTTGCTCATGCCGATGTCATGCACGAGCAGGGCAAGCGCCATGCGGTCCAGATTCTTGCGCTGGAAGTCGCCCGCGTTCTGGAGCCACAGCCACAGCCCGACGATCATGGTGTTGACCGCGTGCTTTGCCGGCTCATACCTGCGGAACAGGCGGCGCATGAAGGCGTTGATGCGCTGCGGGTCCTTGGCGAGGTATTCCGTGACCACCATGACATCGCGGTAGAGCGGGTCAAAGACCGCCCTGACCGGCTGCTCGTAGAATTCCGCGTAGCGCAGATACAGCGCGTGGACGCAGATATCGGCGATCTCCGCTTCCTTGAGGTTGTGGTCCTGAAGGACAAGATCGAGCTGCCGGACGATATGCCGCGAATAGATGTGGTGATCCGAGCGGGAGACAAAGAGATTGCCCCTGGCGCAAAGCTCCGTCACCTCTTCCACCTGTTCGTTGGAGAGGCGCGTGCCCTTGCGCGAATAGGGCGCGAGCACCGCGATGTCCTCCCGGAAGACGAAGAGATCCACCGGGGGGCGATAGCGGGGAAAGCTCGCCATGATCTCGGCGCTGATCTGGTAATACTCTTCGTTGATGTCTCCGGGAACGGCGCCGGTGGCGTTTTTGTCGACCATGCGCTACTTCCAGTAGATCTTGACAAGGTTGGTGCCGCGGGGCGTGGCGGAATCCTTGAGCTGGCCGGCGGTGATCACCGCGCAGTCATTGACCTTGAAGTCCGGGCTGCGGTTGATGAATTCCTCCGCGCGCTCAAGGTGCGTCTGCCCGATGTGGGACTTGTCCACAAAGACGGGCGTGATGCCCCACACAAAGTTGAGCGCCTTGATGGTGGAGGGGTCGGGCGTGAGCGCGTAGATGGGCTGGGGAGGACGCCTGGCCGAAACCTGCCGGGCCGAGCCGCCCGAAAGGCTGTGCGAAACGATGGCCTGGGCGTGGGCCTTGTCCGCCAGAAGGCAGGCGGAATAGGCGAGAAATTCCGGAATGCCCTTGTCGCTTTCCGGTTCTTCCAGCTTGCGGTTGTCCAGCAGGAGCTTTTCCGCCTCGGTGGTGATCTTGCGCATGTACTGCACCGTCTCCACCGGGAAGTTGCCCATGGCGGTCTCTTCCGAGAGCATGACGCAATCCGCGCCGTCCAGCACGGCATTGGCCACGTCCGTGGTCTCGGCGCGTGTGGGGGCCGGGTTGTTGACCATGGAAAGCAGCATCTGCGTGGCCACGATGACCGGCTTGGACGCCTGGTTGCAGGCGCTGATGATGTGCTTCTGCAGGGCCGGAAGCTTGGGCAGCGGGCATTCCACGCCAAGGTCGCCACGGGCGACCATGACGATGTCCGTCTCGGCGAGGATGGCGTCGAGGTTGTCCACGGCGCTCTGGCGTTCCAGCTTGACCACCACGGGCACGCGCCGGCCCGACGCCGCGATGAGCGACTTGGCCTCGCGCACGTCGTCGGCCGTCTGCACATAGGAAATGGCCACGGCGTCCACGCCGAGGGCCAGACCGTCGGCGAGGTCCTTCTTGTCCTTGTCCGTGAGGGCGCGCACCTTGGTGGCCTTGCCCGGCAGGGCCAGCCCCTTGCGCGAGGTCACAATGCCGTCGTTGTCGGCCACCAGGAGGACAAGGCCGTCGCCGCGCCGCTCCTGCACCACGAACTGGAGGCCGCCATCGGCGAGCACCATGCGGTCGCCCGGTTCGAGGCTTTCCAGGATCATCTCGTGATCAAAGGGGAGATAGGGCAGTTCTTCCACGCGCCGCGCGCTGGGGCCGAGGAGCAGGCGCATGCCCTTGTTCACCTGGATGGTGGTTTCCGGAACCACGCCAAGGCGGATCTTGGGGCCGGAAAGATCCTGCATGATGGTGATGGGGCGCCCGAGTTCGGCTTCAACTTCCCGGATATAATTGATGATCTTGACGAAATCCGCCGCGCCGCCGTGCGAGAAATTGAGGCGGAAGACGCTGACGCCGGCCTCGGCCAGGGCCTTGAGCTTTTCCTTGCTGTTGGACGCGGGCCCGATGGTGGCGACGATTTTTGTTCTCATGGTATTCTCCGCTGGTGTGCCGGCATAAGGGATGTCGGTTCAGGCATGTACGTTGCTGAAGCGTGAAAAATCATCCGAATTTTTCCCGATGATGTCAAGGCGGGCGCCGTCAGGAAAGGCGCTCGCGAAAGTCCGCGTAGCCGAAACGGCGCAGGAGGCGGAAGCGTTCTTCCGGGGGGGCGTCCGCGCCGCGGCAGATGCCGATGGAGGGCAGGCGCAGCCCGTTGAAGGTGGTGGTCTTGACCATGCTGTAAATGGCCATGTCCGCGAAGACGAGGCGCTGCCCCACGGCAAGCGGCGCGGCAAAGGCGTATTCGCCGATGACGTCCCCGGCCAGGCAGGATTTGCCGGCCAGCCGGCATGTCCAGGCGTCGGCGCCGGGGGCGGCGGCCCGGCGCGGCGGGGTCGCGCCCGCGCAATACAGGACTTCGGGCCGGTAGGGCATTTCCAGCACATCCGGCATGTGGCAGGCGGCGGAAACGTCGAGCACGGCAACGGGCATGTCCGCCTCCACCACATCCAGCACCGTGGCCGTGAGCCAGCCCGCATTCAGGGCCACGGCCTCGCCCGGCTCCAGATAGATTTGCGCGTCGTAGCGGGCATGCCAGTCATTGAGCAGGCGGCAGAGGAGTTCGAGATCGTACCCGTCTCTGGTGATGTGGTGGCCGCCGCCGAAGTTGAGCCAGCGGCGCCCGGCCAGATACGGACCGAAGCGCGCTTCCACCGCGTCCAGCGTGCGCGAGAGCGCATCGGCCCCCTGCTCGCACAGCGTATGGAAGTGCAGGCCGGAAATGCCGGTCATGTGCGCGGGCGCCAGCTGCCGGGCAAGCTGTCCGGGCCGGATCCCCAGGCGCGAACCGGGCGCGCAGGGATCATAGATGGGCACGGTCCCTTCCGAATGCTCAGGGTTGAGGCGCAGGCCGAAACTTACGGGCGCGGCGGCCCTGGGGCCGGCATTGGCCGCCTCGGCCAGCGGACGGAAGCGTTCCCACTGGGCCACGGAATTGAAAACGATATGGTCACAGAGCGTGAGCAGTTCCCTGAACTCCTCCTCGTTCCACGCGGCGGCAAAGGCGTGGACCTCGCCGCCGAAGTCCTCCCGGCCCAGGCGCGCCTCGTCCACCGAACTCGCGCACACGCCCCAGAGCGGGCCGCTCCGCGCGCGCGAGAGCAGGGGAAAGGTCGCCCAGGCCGCAAACCCCTTGAGCGCGAGCAGGATCTTCGCGCCCGTGGCGCGCTGCACGCTGTCAAGAATGGCGGCGTTGGCCGCGAGCCGGGCTTCGTCCAGCACGAAGCAGGGCGACGGGACCGGAGGATCCGCGGCCAGAAGAAGAGCGGGGCAATCCACGGGAACGTTCCTGCGCGCCGTGTCAGGAAGCGGGAACTTCCACGCAGTTCCAGGGCAGGCCGAAGCGGTTGAGATCCGCCATGAAGGGATCGGGGTCGAACTCCTCCATGTTCCAGACGCCCGGCCTGCGCCACAGCCCTTGGGCAATCAGCTTGGTGCCGATCATGGCCGGAACGCCCGTGGTGTAGGAAATGGCCTGGGAGCCCACTTCGCGGAAGCAGGCGCCATGGTCGCAGATATTGTAGACGTAAACGCCCCTGGGCCTGCCGTTCCGCGTGCCCCGGAGCACGTCGCCGATGCAGGTGCGGCCCGTGGTCAGCGGGCCCAGGGAGGCGGGATCGGGCAAAAGCGCCGCGAGGAACTGGATGGGCACGATGTCCTGCCCGTGGAAACGCACCGGGTCGATGCGGGTCATGCCCACATTGCCGAGCACCTCGAGATGGTTGAGATAGCTTTCGGAAAAGGTCATCCAGAAGCGCGCCCGGCGGATGCCGCGCAGGTTGCGCACCAGGGATTCCAGTTCCTCGTGGTACATGAGATAGCACTTCTTCCGGCCGATGCCGTCCGGAAAGTCGTAGTCCATGGACCAGGAGAGCGGGTCGGTCTCCACCCATTCGCCGTGCTCCCAGTAGCGGCCCCGCGCCGTGACCTCGCGGATATTGATTTCCGGATTGAAATTGGTGGCAAAGGCCTGCCCGTGGCTGCCCGCATTGCAATCAATGATGTCGAGCACATGGACTTCGTCCAGTTCATGCTTGAGCGCCCAGGCCGCGAACACGTTGGTCACGCCGGGGTCAAAGCCCGAACCGAGCAGGGCCGTGAGCCCCGCCTCGCGGAAGCGGTCCCTGTAGGCCCACTGCCATTTGTACTCGAACCTTGCCGTGTCCGGCGGTTCGTAGTTGGCGGTATCCATATAATGCGCCCCGCATTCCAGGCAGGCCTCCATGATGTGCAGATCCTGATAGGGCAGGGCGATATTGCAGACGATCTCCGGCCTGACCTCGCGCATGAGGGCACAGAGGGCGGGCACATCGTCCGCGTCCACGCGGGCCGTGGCGATCTCCACGCCGAGCCGTTGGCGCACGCTGGCGGCAACGGCCTCGCAACGGGAGAGCGTGCGGCTGGCGAGCGTGATTTTGCCGAAAACGCCGGTTTCCCGCGCTGCCTGCGCGCACTTGTGGGCCACGACGCTGCCCACGCCGCCCGCGCCGATGATGAGAATGTCCGCCATGATTGCCTCGCTGTCTTCGCTGTTGAGGGTGTGAGCCCGGCTGGGAATATTCTAGGCGTTCCTATACTTTTTGGTTGATGACGCCCTTGCGCTGTGCGGACAATGCCGCAATTCTCCGTCAAAAACAGCTCCTT
>CAZNXQ010000033.1:0-18556 GCA_964576895.1 uncultured Desulfovibrio sp. | reverse complement strand
CGCACGGCCATGAGCCCGCTGCTCGATTCCACCTGGGTGGCCACCTGCGACCCCATCATCGAAGACTATTGCAAGCGGACGGGCCTTTCCTGCGTCATGACCGGCGATCATCATGTGCGCTGCTCCACGCGCACGGCCGAGGCGCTGCTCAAGATCGAGGCCGCCACCGGCAAACGGGCGGACATCGTGGTCATGGTCCAGGGCGACGAGCCCATGGTGCGCCCGGAAATGATCGACGCCGCCGTCCGTCCGCTCCTGGACGATCCCGGCGTCAATGTGGTCAATCTCATGGCGGAAATGGACACGGTGGAAGAGTTTGAGGACCCCAACGAGGTCAAGGTCGTGGTGGACCGCGCGGGCGACGCGCTCTATTTTTCGCGCGAGCCCATCCCCTCGCGCAAGAAGGGCGCGGACACGGTGCCCATGCGCAAGCAGGTCTGCATCATCCCCTTCCGGCGCGACTATCTCCTCCGTTTCAATGCCATGGAGGAAAGCCCGCTGGAGATCTATGAATCCGTGGACATGCTCCGCATCCTGGAGCATGGCGAAAAAGTGCGCATGGTGCCCACGAGCTGCCGCACCTGGAGCGTGGATACGCCTGAGGATCTCGCCCGCGTTGCCCGGCTCATGGAGGGCGATGACCTCATGGCGGCGTATGCCGACAGAGCCGCCAGATGACCGCTCCGGAACCCGGCGGCGGCAGCGCGCGGGAGCCTTCCCCCCCCGGCGCCCCGGCCGCGCCCACGCTGGCGACGCGATTTGCCGCGGCCCTGGAGGAACTCTGGGTCGCGCTGTTCGGCTGGCTCCCCACGCCTCTGGGCATGGGCCTGCGGATGCTGGCGTGGCGGCCGCTTTTCGCCGCCTGCGGCCCGGTGCGGTTCGGCACGGGCCTGACCCTGGCGGGATGCCGGAACATGCGCCTGGGCAGGGGCGTGCGCATCGGGCGCCATGCCATTCTCACGGCGCAGGACGGCGAGCTGGTGCTGGCGGATCAGGTATGCCTCTCGCCGGGCGTCCATCTGGGCGCGGACAAGGGCCGCATCGAGATCGGGAAGTGCTCGGCCATCGGGCCGGGCACGGTCGTCCGCGCGGCCAATCACCGCTTTTCCCGGCGGGATATCCCCATCATGCGCCAGGGCCATGTGCCGGGGACCGTGGTCATTGAGGAAGATGTCTGGATCGGGGCCAACTGCGTCATCACGCCCGATGTCCGCATCGGGCGCGGGGCGGTGGTGGGCGCGGGGGCCGTTGTCACGCGCGATGTGGCGCCGTTTGCCATTGTGGGCGGGGTGCCCGCGAGAGAGATCGGCCGGCGTGGTCAGGAAGAGGAATAAGGCGGAAACATGAACCTGGAATGCCTGGTTTTTGACTGCGACGGTGTCATCCTGGACAGTGTGCCCGTCAAGACGCGGGCCTTTGCCCGGCTGGCCGAACCCTTCGGCCCGGAGGCGCGCGACCGTTTCGTCATGTACCATACGGTGCATGGCGGCGTGAGCCGCTACCGCAAGTTCGCCTGGTTTTTCCGCGAGGTGCTCGGCCGGGAGATCACCCCGGAGGAATCGGAAGCCTGGGGGCGCCGCTTCGCGGAATATGCGCTGGACGAGGTGCGCCGCTGCGCGCTCATCCCCGGCGCCGCCGAGGTGCTGGAGACCTGGCGCGGACGGCTGCCGCTCTATGTCTGTTCCGGCGCGCCGGAAGAGGAGGTCCGGGCCGTGCTCGCCGAGCGCGGGCTGGCGGATGCCTTCACCGGCATCCACGGTTCGCCGCCGGCCAAGGCCGAACTGCTGGCGCGCATCGTCAGCGGGGCCGGCGTGCTGCCGGAGGCGGCCCTCATGGTGGGCGACGCCGTGACGGACCGCGACGCGGCCGAGCAGGTGGGCACGCAGTTCTACGGCGTCGGAGCGGAGCTCAGGGGCGGCCCCTTCCCGTGGAGCGAGGATCTGCGGGGGCTCAATGCCTGGATCGAAGCTCATGTCTGAGCGCGGGATCCTCCGGGAGCTGGCGCGCGGCGCGTGTGTCCTTCTTGTGGCCGCCTCCCTCTGCGCCTGCGGTTCCGACGAGGAAACGGCGGAGCAGGGGGACGGGACGCGCCGGGAAAGCGCCGCCCCCGCCGCGAGCGCGAGCGGCGATGCCGGTGCCCGGCAGGCCCCGGCGGTCGTTGCGGAGGCCGTCCAGGCCGCGCCGGAATCTGTCCTGACGCCGGAGGAACGGGCCCGCGCCGAGCGCGCGCTTGACTTTCACAATGCCGCCATGAACGCGCTGGAAGAGGGCTATTACGCCCTGCCGGACGCGCTCTTCGCCAACGCGCGCTTTTATCTCAGGACCTGGCGGCTGCCGCGCAGGCCGGCCGTGACCGGCAGCCGTCAGGCCGCCAGGGAGCGGCTCACCCCCGGCGCGGGGCTGTTCAGCGAGGAGGAGGCGGCCCGGCTCACCGCCGCCCTTGACGGCATGGACACGGCGCTGGAGTCCCTGCTTGGCCGCTACAGGTCGCTGGAGCGCTATGTGGCCGACCCGGACATCCGGGACGACGGCGCCAGAGGCATGGCCCTGGCGGCCAAGCTGGAAGGGGACCATGCCGTCTTCATGGCCGCCCGCAAATCGTGGCTGGAAATCGTCGAGGCGCGGGCGGCCGCCGCCGAGGCCGCGCTCCTGCGCGAACACCCCCTGCAACGCCAGATCCGGGGGGCGGAGGCCATCCTTGCCTGTTTTGCGCGAACGGCCGCCGCTCTGGGCGCGGAGGATGACGACGGCAAGGGCGCGGCCGTCCCGCTGGAAGCCGCGACGCGCGCCGGGCTTGAACGCATCCATGCGGAGCTGGAAGCCGACATCGCCGCGTCCGGCAAGCCTCCCTTCCCCGCCGCGCCGGAACTGGAGCGCCACTACCGCGCCTTTCTCAAGGAGGCCGCGGCCTATGCCGCCGCCCTTGAGCGGGGCCTGGCCGAAGGCTTTTTCGGCCCGCAGCGCCGCGACCTCAATGTGGCGGCCATTCGCAGCCGCGCGGCCTATAATGCCTTTGTGCGCGCGGCCAACGGCCTGCGGACGCGCTGAAGCCCCAGGAAACGGGGGGAATGCGCCGCCGTTGCGGCATCCGCATGTCACAGCGGCGGCGCATTTGGGAAGGATATTCCTGAAACTCAGAACGAGTATTCAAACAGCAGGTTGACGTTCCACATGTCGCGGGTGGTGTCATCCTTGCCGTTCATGTCGCGGACGCTGCCCCAGTCGGACTTGTCGAGCCAGAGAGCCACATACCCGGCATTGAGTGATACCGCCAGATTCTCATACATCTGCCAGGTATTGTTGAGGCTGATCTCCATGGCGCTGTCATTGGTGGTCAGGTAGTGGCTGTCGCCTCCCACCCAGTAGTGATAGCGATGCGCCACGGCGCCATCCACAGACGTTCCGAAGGGATTTCCACCGAGATTCCGGAAATCCCTGGCTATGCGCCGTGCCATTTTCGGGCTGTTGGTGCCGCCCATATAGACGACGCGCAGGGTGTGCCTGAGGTCTTCGATGAAGCTTGCGTCCCTGAGGCGCGCGCCGATGCCCCAGGTGCCGGTAACGCCAGAAGCATGACCTGCGCCAGCGCCAGGACCAGTACTGCCGGCGCCCGGAAGCTGCGGCGCAGCTTCAGAGCCCGGCATGCTTTTCCCCACCATGAACCCTGGAATGGCATCGCTCCTCCTTGTGGTTGAACCACGGGAGCGGCTGCGCCCGTGGACGTTGATTTCAACCCGCAGAACGGCTATTTTCGGCGTTACCAGTGCTGAAACGTTCAACCGTTCGCGCTTTCTTTTGTATCATTTTTTGCCATTTTGCAAGCAAAAATTGCTATAAAAAGTGATTTGGCTGCAAAAGGTGTGTCCCGCCGCGGGGATATGGCAAAATCCGCTTGCTGGTCAGGAGAAAGCCGGGCAGGGAACCGCTACTTCATGGATACGGTAGGAAGCCGGATAAAAGCTCTCAGAAGTCCGCATAATCAGGAGTGGCTCGCAGACAATCTCGGAATTCCCAAAGGAACATTGAGCAATTATGAAAGCGGGAAATCTGAATTAAATTTTGCGATATTGGAAGCAATAACTGCAATGTTCAATGTCAGCAGCGACTGGCTGCTGTTCGGCATTGGCCCGCAATTTCGTTCTGACGCTTCGGAAACGCAGGTACACGGCCATGGCGCATGCCACAGCTGTGCCGTCCTGGAGCGGACGCTGCACCAGGAACGCCGGGAGCGGCTGGAACTGAATCGGGAATGCAAGAGCCTGATGGAAGAAAAAAGCGCGCTGAAAGAATATATCGGCAGGCTTGAGGAGCGTCTCAAGGCTGCTGACCGGGCTTTTTGACAGGAGCGCATTTTTCTCAGGTTTCGCTGCCGCCCTTTCCCCGCAGAGCGGGACAAGCGGCGGAAAAGCACGGGTCTCCTCCCTGTTATGGCGCGGGCGTCTGGCTCGCCTCCGCCGGAGCGTTTACGCAATTTCATTGCGAAAACGTTCCAAAACGCAACGCGGAGCTTGCGCCGCCCTTCTGCATGTACGCGTTCGCATCCATGCGGGCGCAGACATGGCAGGCCGATCGTTCGGCGTCGTGTGCGCTCCTCCCCACTTCCCCTCCGGCTTCCCGGACATCTGGCGGACATCTGGCGGTTTGCCTGGCGTCCGCGCATGGCCGAAGCCGTCATGGCAGACCGTGTTCCGGCTGCGGGCCTCTGTCACTCTCCTGACACGGGTGCTCCGGTAGCATTGCCCGCAAGGGGTCTCTGGCAAGGATCATCAGGAAAACCGCTGTGTTATCTGCATAGTTATTGTTCTGGCAAGCAGATTGCAAGGCTGTGGGCATCCCTGTGCAGTCAGTCAGGAAGTGGGCGTGCTTCCCACCGGAGCCGCCACGACAGCGCAGATGCGTTTGCAATGAATCATGAGTTGTTCTGGGAGGTTGCCATGTTTTTCTTGCTCGGAGGCAGCGACAAAAAGGCCCGCAAGGCCGAGAGGCAGAACCGCACGGCCGCCGCGGATTCGCGGGTGCGGGAGGCATTTCTTGCCGGGCGTTTTCCTGTGGTCACCACGCATCAGGTGGAGGGGCGCAAGATCGCCAAGGTGCTGGGCCTGGTGTGCTGCCGGGGCTTTGACTCCGAGGAGGCCTTTTTCGGCATGGCCGCCCGCGCCATGAACAAGGGCGCGCAGGCCATCGTGGGCTATAACGAGAACGTGGCCTTTCATCCCGACGGGAGCAAATATTTCACCTGTTACGGCACCGCCGTTTTGTTCGAGTACGACCCCACAGACCCGGAAAGCCTGCCGCTCATGCTCCAGCAGCGCTTCCGCGAGCGCGACCAGCGCGTCAATGAGGACATGATTTAGCGCGTTTTCGCAATGGAATTGCGTAAACGCTCTGGCGGATGCGGGAGCAGACGCCCGCGCCGTAACAGCGAGGAACAGCACGCTTTTCCGCCGTATTGGCGGCAGGAAAGCTGAAGAAAATATTCTCGCGCTCCGGAGTTGCCCCCTCCCCGTTCGGGACGCTGCCAATGGCAACAATCGCGCAAAACGGGGAGCGGGGCGCTCTGGCGCCGTGTGTCTGCGGGCAACAGGCCCTGCCGTGCCGTGGATGCGGGCCCTCAGAAGGCTGCCACGGCGCGCGTGCCGGCCGGCGTTTCCGCGGCCTGGCGTCCGCGGAGCCAGGGGCGGTGCCGCCGATATTTCCTATTCGGCGGGCGCCGCCTTTTCACGTTTAAAAATCAGCATGTTGTAGGTGGTAACCCTTTCCTTGCCGCCGCTGAAGCAGCCGGGAGCCTCGGCTGTGGTGATGCTTTCCATCGAATGGAACTCCCACCCGTCCACGGCTTCCCGGTTGATGATGGCGCCGAAGTTGGCGATGGCCTGGTCAGCATCTTTCTGTGTCTTGATGTTCAGGACCATGGGCGCAGGAACCGTTTTATACTCGAAGTCCATACCGTGTCCCTCCTGTGAAGTTACGGATATTCGATGCCGCCATGGGGTGGACGGCAGCGCGAGATGCGTTTCATTCCCATCCACAGGCCACGCAATGCGCCATATTTTTGCACGGCCAGCGCCATATATTCCGAACATGTCGGTTCAAAGCGGCAGCGCGCATGCAGCGGCGATTTCCATCGTTGATAGCGGCGAATGCAGGCGATGATCCAGTTTCTCATGGCGGCCCCCCCGAAAAGCCTATGCGTTTTTTCCCCCGCGCACCATATGTTTTTGTGAGGCAGTGTGGGTGCACCTTCTCGGCCGGCCATGGGGCGCCCTGAAGCGCCCTGCCGGATACAAAAGGTTGCGGCGCGTCTGTTCGGAGATGTCCATGGAGCGATGCGCCCCTCGATGTGTGGGCTGCCGAAGGAAAAACGGCGCTCACGGCGCAGGTTGCGCGGGGAAATGCCTCTTCCCCGCGCATGCCCGACCGCGAGAGATGCACCTTTCCGCGTTCCGGGCAACAGCATGCTTCCCCTGCGCGGGAGCCGATTTGTCGCATAGATAAAATTTATCACCCGCAATAAAAAAATAATATTTTTCATGGGCTGCTGAATTTGATACAGAAAAATCAGAAATATATCAAACCATACAGGAGGCAGGTATGGAATTTCCAGTGAGCAAGAGAAATGTATTTATTAAATGGGCAGTGACGTTGACTGTTCCTCTCATTTTTATGTGTTTTCCGATTACTGCTGAATATACAATGCAATTACGCATTTTTTTCATGATAACAACATTTATTCTTCTTCTCACGGCAATGGATCTTGTGGCGATACTGATCCCTTCCGTCCTGCTCCCAACCATGTATTTTCTTTCGGGCATTGTCCCCATCAACCAGGCGTTTGGCGCGTTCACAACGCCAACTGTCTGGATGATTTTCGGGGCGCTCATCCTTGCCAACACGCTGGATGAATGCGGGCTGCTCCGCCGTATCGCCCTCGGTTGCATCTGCAAGTGCGGCGGCACGTTTACCGGCACCTTGTATGGTCTTTTCTTTGCAGGGGTTATTGTTTCCTTCATCGCCTTTTCCCAGGCATTTATCCTGCTCGTGACGCTTACCTACGGCATATGCAAGGCCATGGATCTCGAGAAATCCGATGAATCCGCGCTGGTCTGCATCGCGGGCATGCTCGGTGGCGTCACCACGTTGAGCTGGATGTACAACCCCGGCTATCTCGCTCTTGGGGAGGCGGGAATCAGAAGCTTTGAGCCGGGATTCACCATCAACTGGTATGAGTCCCTGCTGTATAATGGCCCCATCTTTTTCCTTTCGCTGGGCTGTATCTGGTTGCTGACAAAATTGTATCGCACGCATACGATACAGTTTGCAGGCGGAAAGGAATACTTTCTCAAGGCGTATAGAGAGCTTGGGCCTGTGAGTCTCAAGGAAAAAAAGGCCATATTTATTGTTTTTCTGCTTATGGTGTATCTGTTTTCCTCTCCCGTGCACAAGTTGCCGGCGGCGTGGGGCTTCATGACGTTGCCCTATGTCCTTTTCTTCCCCGGTTTCAACGTCGGCAGCCTTGAGACCGTCAAAAAAACAAATTTCAGTATCATGTTTTTCATCGCCGGCTGCCTGTGCATAGGCGTTGTCGCTTCCGCTCTTGGGGCGGAAAAGCTCATTTCCACGCTCGTGTCGCCGCTGATTGCCGGCCAGAGTTCGCTTTCCGTGCTGCTTCTGCTGTTGTTCATGGGAACGGTCTGCAATCTTTTCATGACGCCCTATGCCATGATGGCGGCCCTTTCTCTCCCGTTCGGTTCCCTGGGGGTGGCGGCGGGCATAACGTCCCTTTCCAGCATCATGGCGCTCATGATGAGCACGGATCTCATCTTCATGCCGTATGAGATCGCCCCATGTCTCCTGATGTACAGCTTCGGCATGATTTCCATGGGGAATTTCGTGAAATTCTATTCCTTCAAGACGGTGGCGACGTTCCTTTTCTTTATCTGCTGCATCTGGCCCTACTGGAAACTTTGTGGCTGGATACAGTAATCCGGGATTCATGAAACAACACCGAGGAGGCACTTTCATGGCAAAAATTTTGGATGAATATGAGGGAGAACTGAGCGTGCGCTGTGTCCATGAAAACAGCAATGCCATGGTGCTTGCCCAGTCCCGCATACAGGACTTCGGGCGCAGCGAGTCGTTTTCCCCCACGGATCTGGTGGCGGCCGCACTGGGCGCTTGCGCGCTGAATGTCATGGGGGCCTACGCCCATTCCCACGATATCGATATTTCGGGCGCCAGGGCTGAAGTGGTCAAGACCATGCACCCCAACCTTGGCCCCATCGCCAGTCTGGAAGTGACGTTTCGCATGCCGGACAGGGCATACAGCGAGCGGGAAAAGAAGGTTCTGGAAAATTGCGTCAAAAGCTGCCCTGTGCACAAAAGCCTCAGTGGGGCCGTGGAGCAGAAGATGACATTCATATGGAGCGCATGAACGGGCGGCTCCGGAGTCCTGCCGCATGCGCATGTGCGAGGGCTCCCTTCACTCCTTTATCCTCTCGTGAGGGGCGCCGCAGGGGCCGCCCCCACGGGAGCCGCGGAAAGGCGCAGACATGAAAACCGTTGACGAATTGATGCTTCCCGCAGAATGCCGCTATACTCCGGAACATGTCTGGATACGGAAAGACGGGGAGGAGTGTCTGATCGGCATCAGCGATTTTGCCCAGGATCAACTTGGGGATGTGGTTTTTGTGGACATGCCGGAAAAAGGACAATATTTCACTGCAGGTGACGAATTTGGCAGCGTGGAATCTGTCAAGTCCGTAAATCAGCTGTTCATGCCACTTGCAGGCAAGGTGGTCGAAGTGAATGCGGCGCTCGAAGAAGCGCCGAACCTCCTGAATCAAGACTGCTACGGGCAGGGCTGGATGTTACGGATCGCGCCGGAGGATGCGCGGGAAATGGAAAAACTGATGGACGCTTCCTCATACAGGAAGCGTCTTTCCTGAAACTCCACGGGAACACTCACGATGACCCTGCAGCAGCTTCGATACCTCATTAAAGTCGCGGAATGCGCTTCTCTCGGAGCTGCCGCAGGGGCCCTCCATGTATCGCAACCCTCGCTGTCCATCGCCATTCGCAATCTTGAAAAAGAGCTGGGCAGGAGCCTTTTTGAGCGCGGCCCTGGCGGAATGACGCTCACGCTCGACGGATTGGAATTTTTGGGCTATGCGCGTCAACTCTTGCAACAGGTGGATGCCATTACGCATAAATACAAGGGTGAGGATACAGAAAAAAAGCATTTTTCAATTTCAACGCAACACTATACATTTATTGTCGATGCATTTATCCTTTTTTCACGACAATTTGAAAATTCATATTATGCGTTTAATTATAGAGAAACAACAACTTCCGGAATCATAGAAGATGTCAGAAATGGATATAGTGAACTTGGTATTCTGTTTTGCAGTTCTTATAATCAGATGATAATGAGGAATATATTTGCCGATAATGATCTTATATTCAATGATATTCTATGGCAAAAACCGCATATTCTCATTTCCCATCGCCATCCTCTCGCTTCAAAATCCGTTGTGCGGCCGGAAGACCTGAAAGACTACCCTTGTGTAACATATGACAGAGGCAGGGGCGCTTCAACTTTTTTTGCCGAAGAGGTTCTTTGCGAGCGTCCCTGCAACCAAATGATTACTGTTACTGACAGGAGTACGGTCGCAAGTTTGCTGAATGCCATGCAGGCATACAATATCAGTACAGGAATTCTGTCTTCAATGATGGGCGATGGCATAGTTTCCGTGCCATTGGATACGGAAGAATATATCAGGGTCATATATATCCGGAGGAAGGCGTATCAACTTACTCCTCTTGCCGAAGATTTTCTTAACTGCGTAACGGACGTTATCAAAACGCTTGCATAACAGGGAGAATACGGATGCGGATCACTGTCATTGGCGGCGGCCCCGGCGGATATACCGCCGCGTTTGAGGCCGCGCGGCGCGGGCATGCGGTGACACTGGTGGAAAACGGTTTTCTGGGGGGCACCTGCCTCAACCGGGGCTGCATTCCCACCAAGACCCTGCGTTCCAGCGCCGATGTTCTGGAGCTTGCCTCCCGCCTCACGGCATATGGCGTTTCCGGCTGCCCGCAGCCGGAAATGGACCTGGCGGCCCTGCGCCGGCGCAAGGAAAGCGTCATCAATATTCTTCGGGAGGGCCTTGAAAAGACCTGCGCCCGGCTGAAGGTGACGCAGCTGCGCGGCACGGGCCGCGTCCGTTCGGCCGCGTCCGTCCTGGTCGACGGGGAGGACGGCCCTCGGGAGGTCGCGGGTGATGCCGTTATCCTCGCCACGGGCTCGCGTGTGCTCGAACTTCCGGGCCTGACCTTTGACCACGAGCACATATGCAGCAGCGACGATGCGCTGGAACTGAAACGCATCCCCCGCCGGCTTGTCATTGTGGGCGGGGGGGTCATCGGGTGTGAGATGGCGTGCATCTATCGCGCCCTGGGCAGTGAAGTGACTGTCATCGAAGGGCAGGATCGCCTTCTGCCCATGCCCGGCATTGATCGGGATGTCAGCGTGCTGCTGGGCAGGGAGTTCCGCAAGCAGAAGATCCGGCAGCTTACGGGCAGAACCCTTGCCCAGGTCACGGTAACGGATGGCACCGTCCGGGGCGTGGCGGAGGCGTCGCCGTTTGCGCCGGAGCCCGGCGGGAAGGTCGCGCCAGAGACGCTGGAAGCGGACATGGTGCTCGTCACCGTTGGCCGTTCTCCCAATACCGGGGGGCTCGGCCTTGCGGAAGCCGGAGTGGCTGTGGACAGCCGGGGCTGGATCACGGTGGATGAGAGGCTGCAAACCTCGGTCCCCGGAATTTATGCCGTGGGCGACATCCTCGGCCCTTCGCATGTCATGCTGGCCCATGTGGCGGCGGCCGAGGCCGGGTGCGTTGTGGACGGCCTCTGCGGCATGCCCCGCGCCATGCGCTACAATGCCGTGCCGTCGGCCATTTTTACTGCGCCGGAAATCGGTGCGGTGGGGCTGGACGAGGACCAGGCGCGCGCCAGAGGCGGCAGGGTGGTTTGCGGCGTGACGCAGATGCGCGAACTGGGCAAGGCCCAGGCCATGAATGAACTGGCGGGGTTTTTCAAGATCGTCGCGGATGCGGAAAGCGGTGCCATACTGGGGGCGAGCATCGTGGGCGCCCATGCCACGGACATGATCGCGGAGGCGGGGCTTGCTCTGTCCGCGGGCCTTGGCGTGCGGCAGGTGGCAGAGTCCATCCATGCGCATCCGACTCTTGCCGAAGGGTTGGGCGATGCGGCGGCCGCCGCGCTTCGCGGGATGGAAGCCTGAAATCCGGCTCGTGGGCTCATAAGGAACAGCCCGTGCGGCGACAACAGAAGCGGGCGCCGGCTGGGCGCGAACCCGTGTCGGCGCTAACCGCCGAGATAGGCCTCGCGCACTCCGGCGTCGGCGAGCAGGTTTTCCGCCCGGTCCTCCCTGACCACCCGGCCCACTTCCAGCACATAGCCCCGCGTGGCAAGCTTGAGGGCCGCGCGCGCGTTCTGCTCCACCAGGAGCACCGTCACGCCGCGCTCGTTGATGGCGCGCACGGTGTCAAAAATGGAGCGCACGAGCAGCGGCGCCAGGCCCAGGGAGGGCTCGTCCAGCAGGAGCAGGCGCGGCTCGGCCATGAGGGCGCGGCCGATGGCGAGCATTTGCTGCTCCCCGCCCGAAAGCGTGCCCGCGAGCTGGCCCTTGCGTTCCAGCAGCCGGGGAAAAAGGTCGAAGATCCATTCCAGCGTGCGCTCGCTGCGGGCTGCGTCCCGGATGCTGAAGGCGCCGAGGCGCAGGTTCTCCAGCACGCTCATGGCGCCGAAGACGCGCCGTCCTTCCGGGGCCTGGGCAATGCCCAGGCCGACCACCTCATGGCTCGGCAGGCGCAGCAGGGGCTTGCCGTCAAAGAGGATCTCGCCCGAACAGGGGCGCACCAGACCGCTGATACTGAGCAGGGTCGTGCTCTTGCCCGCGCCATTGGCGCCGAGGATGGTGACGATCTCGCCCTCATCCACATGGAGATCGATGCCGTGCAGGGCCTCCACGCTGCCGTAGCGCACCCGGATGTCCGAAAGCGTCAGAAGGGCCATGTCACCACCGTTCGTCGTCCGCGCCGAGATAGGCTTCGATGACTGCCGGGTTTTCACGCAGGGCCGCCGGGTCGCCCTCGGCGATGAGCGTGCCGTGCTCCAGCACCACCAGCTTTTCGCAGACCTGCATGACCAGGCGCATGTCGTGCTCGATGAGCAGGATGGTGATGCCCCGGCCGCCGATGGCGCGGATGAGTTCCACCAGGGCGGCGGTCTCCTGGTCGTTCATGCCGCCCGCGGGCTCGTCGAGGATCAGCAGGCGCGGGTCCGAAGCCAGGGCGCGCGCGATCTCCAGCAGGCGCTGGTTGCCGTAGGAAAGGGCGTGGGCCATGACGTCCGCCTGGTCCGCCAGGCCGACGAACGCCAGTTCTTCCAGGGAGCGGGCCACGGCCGCGCGTTCCTCGCGCCGCTGCCCCGGCGTATGGAGCATGCAGGCGAAAAGCCCGGCCTTCATGCGGCAGTGGCGCCCGGCAAGCACATTCTCCACCGCCGGCAGACGCCCGAAAAGGCGGATGCTCTGGAAGGTGCGGGCAATGCCGAGCTCCACGATGCGGTGCGGCGCGAGCCCGGTGATGTTCCGCCCGGCAAAGCGGATGCTTCCGCGTTCCGGCGCGTAGTTGCCGGTGATGCAGTTGAAGACCGTGGTCTTGCCCGCGCCGTTGGGACCGATGAGGCCCACCACGCTGCCTTCCTCCACGCTGAAGGAAAGGTCGTTGACCGCCACCAGGCCGCCGAAGACCTTGGTCACGTCCTCCAGCTCCAGGAGCGTCATGAGGGCGCTCCTGCCCGGCGGGGCGGCGTGGTGTAGCGGCGGGGCAGCGGCGGCAGAAGCCCCTGGGGCCGCCAGATCATCATGATCATCATGGCCAGGCCGAAAATGAGCATCCTGGCTTCGGAAAATTCGCGCAGCAGTTCGGGCAGGCCGATGAAGAGGAAGACGCTCACGAGCACGCCCACCTGGCTGCCGCCGGAGAGGATGACCACGGCGAAAAGGATGACCGATTCCATGAAGTTGAAGGATTCCGGGGCGATGGTGAGCATCTTGGCGGCATAGACCGTGCCGGCCACACCCGCCCAGACCGCGCCCAGGGTAAAGGCCGCCAGCTTGTAGCCCGTGACGTTGACGCCGCAGCCCTCGGCGGCCACATCGTCTTCCTTGATGTAGTTGAGCGCGCGGCCGAAGCGGGAGCGCCACAACCCGTAAAAGAGGAGCAGGCTCACCCCCACCATGCCCCAGACAAGATAGTAGAACTGGAGCCCCTTGACGATTTTGAAGCCGAAGAACACCGGCCGCGAGATGCCGAAAATGCCGTTGGCGCCCCCCGTGAGGCCGAAAACGTCGTTGATCAGGGCAATGCGCACGATCTCCACGATGCCGATGGTGACGATGAGCAGATAGTCGCCGCGCAGGTGGATGATGGGCCGGGCCACGGCCAGGGCGAACAGGCCCGCGGCCGCGCCCGCCGGCAGCATGGTGAGAAAGATGGGCCACTGGCACTGGGTATTGAGGATGGCCGTGGCATAGGCGCCCACGGCGAAAAAGGCCGCGTGCCCCATGTTGAAGATGCCGGCCTGGCCGAGCATGACGTTCAGCGAGAGCGAGAGCAGGGCATAGAGCCCGATCATGACGCACACGTCCGTCCAGTAGGCGTTGCACACCAGCGGCAGGCCCGCGATGGCAACGGCGAGGATGACATAGAGCGGCGCGCGGCGGCTCATAGCTTGTCCGCCGTGCGTTCGCCCAGGATGCCCGTGGGGCGGATGATGAGGATGAGGATGAGGACCAGGAAGGCCACGGCGTCCTTCCAGGCCATGGCCACATAGCCGGCGGCGAGCGCCTCGGTGACGCCGAGGAGCAGGCCGCCCAGCATGGCGCCGGGGATATTGCCGATACCGCCGAGAATGGCGGCGGTAAAGGCCTTGAGGCCGTAGGACCAGCCCATGGTGAAGTCGATCTGGCCGTAATAGATGCCCACCATGAGCCCGGCCATGCCGCCGAGCCCCGGCCCGATGAGGAAGACCAGGGCGATGACCCTGTCCACATTGATGCCCATGAGCCGGGCCGCGCCGGGGTCGATGGCCGTGGCGCGGATGGCCGCGCCCATGCGCGTGCGCTGGATGAAGGCCGAGAGCGCGAGCATGAGCGCCACGCTGGCGCCGAGGATGAGCAGGCGCACGCCGGGCACGCTCACGCCGAAGAGGTTGACCGTGAAGTCGGGCCGGAGAAAGTCGGGGTAGACGTAGACCCTGGCCCCGTAGATGAGCATGATGGCGTTTTCAAAAAAGATGGAGGCTCCCAGCGCCGAAACCACGGCCGAAAGCCGGTTGGCCCCGCGCAGGGGGCGGTAGGCCGCGCGCTCAAGGAGCACGCCGATGAGGGCCACCAGCAGCCCGACCATGAGAAAGACCGCCAGCACGGCCACGGCCGGCGGCAGGATGCCCGCGAGGTTCCAGCTCGCCAGCAGGGTGAGGCCAAGATAGGCGCCGATGGTGAACAGGTCGCCATGGGCAAAGTTGATGAGCTTGAGCACGCCATAGACCATGGTATAGCCCAGGGCCACCAAGGCGTAGATGCCGCCCACGGCCAGACCGTTGAGAAGCTGCTGGAAAAACTGTTCCATGACGTGCGTGTCAGGTGCGCGTTTCCGCCCGAAGGCGGAAACGCGCGGGTTTCGCTCACCCGTGGCGGTCAGGCCGCCGCAGGTTCCGCGCGGGTTCCCGGTGTCCGCGCGTGCGCGCGGACATTAGCGCGGCTGCAATTCAAAGGTTCCCGCGGGATTGACCACATAGGTGCGGTAGAATTCTCCCACCCGGTCGCCCTTGGCGTCAAAGCCGAGGCTGCCGGAAAGGCCGGGCATGTCCTTGAGGGCCTTGAGCCACGCGGCCATGGCTTCCGGCTCGGTCTTGCCCGCGGCCAGCGCGGCCTCCACCGCCTTGTAGGCGTCCCCGGCGAGCACCGCCCACACCGAAACGGGCACGCTGGCATATTTGGCCTTGTAGGCCGCGAGAAAGTCCCTGGCTTCCTTCGTGTCCATATCCTGCGGCAGCGGCGGGCTGATGAAGAAATAGCCGGCCGCGGCTTCGGGCCCGGCAATCTTGACAAGATCCTGATGGTTGGCCGCGTCGCCGCCCATCATGGGCACGTTCCAGCCCATTTCCTTTTTCTGGCGCAGGAGCATGCCGGTTTCGGGGTAATAGCCGGTGAAGAAGATCAGATCGGGGTTGGCGGCCTTGAGCTTGGTGAGGATGGCCGTGTAGTCGCGTTCGCCCGGCGTCAGCGCGTCGAAGAAGATGACGCTGATGCCGTCCTTTTCCAGCGCGGCGCGGCTTTCCTCGGCAAGGCCCTTGGCATAGGAGGAATTGTCGTGGAGCAGGGCCACGGCCTTGTAGCCGCCCTTTTTGATGGCCGCGGCCGCGGATTTGCCCTGGGCGTCGTCACGCGGGCAGGTGCGGAAGAAACGCTCCAGCCCCTTTTCCGTCAGGCGCACGCTGGTGGAGCCGGTGCCGATCTGCACGAGGCCCGCTTCATCCAGAATGTTCTGGCTCGCTTCCGTCACCGCCGAACCGTAGGTGCCGATGACCGCCACCACCCCGGCGGAGGCGAGCTTCTGGGCGGCCAGGGCCGCGGTGCGCGGGTCCCCGGCGTCATCTTCCACCACCAGGCGCACCGTATCGCCGTTGATGCCGCCCCTGGCGTTGGTTTCGTCCACCAGAAGGCTGACGATGTTCTTCATGTCCTGGCCTTCTGAGGCCCACTTGCCCGTGAGCGGGCACATGAGGCCCACCTTGATTTCCCCGCTCAGGGCGGGCCGGGCCATCAGCAAAGGCAGAAGGGCGAGCACCAGCGCGCCCAGCAGGCCGAAAACTCTCTTCATGTGGATCCCCTCGCGAACGGCAATAGTGAAAGTGGCGGCATCGTACCGCAAAACTCGACAAAGCAAAAGCCCCAATCCCGCGCGGAACTCCGGGCCGCGTCTCCTTTTTCAGCAGGGGTTCTCCGGGGGGGCGTCCCAGATGGCGAAAGACGGCGTCCGCCACGCCGCAGGCGCCCATGCGCCGCATGTCGGCCACAAGCCCCAGACGCAGCCGGAGCAGGGGCGCCTCCTCCAGCGGCGCATAGGCGACCCCGTCTCTCCGGATGGCGGCGAATGACGCCGGAAAGAGCCCCATGGCCTCGCCCCTGGCGATGCGCGCAAGCAACACCTCATGTTCGGGGGCCTCCGCACGCAGTTGTGGCGCGAAGCCCGCCCCGCGGAACACCGCCTGAACATGGTCGAACCATGCGAGATTTTCCTCCCGGCGAAACCAGAAGAGCGGCATTCCGTTGAAATCCCGCAGGCGCAGGGGCGTCCCGGTTTTCCGCGCCCGGCGGCATGCGGGCCATGCCGTCGGCAGGACCGCCATGAGCGGTTCGGCATGGCCGAGCGGCGTCACGGAAAGATCGGCGGGGAGAGGAGGAAACTCCAGGGGCAGCGCCACCACGGCGGCGTCCAGGCGTCCCCGCAGCAGTTCCCGCACAAGACGTGGCGAGGGCGCGCGCATCAGGCGGGGGCAGGGTATGCGCGCGGCGCGCAGTTCCGTTTCCAGTGCCGCAAAAACGCCCTGCTCCACGGCCGTGGTAAAGCCGATGCCCACCGGGGGCGCCGCGGCGGCAAGATGTGCCAGTTCCCCGAAAACGCGCGTCTGAAGCGCGAGCAGGGGCCGCAACGCCGCCAGCGCGCGCTCGCCCTGGGGCGTGAGCACAAGGCCCCTGGAATGGCGCTCGAACAGGGCAACGCCCAGACGATCCTCCAGCGCCCGGATCTGGCGGCTCAGGGGCGGCTCGGACATGAAGAGCCGCGCCGCCGCCCTGCGCAGGTTGCGCTCTTCCGCCACCACCGTGAAATACCACAGCCAGTGGAATTCGCGCGGAGAGAGGGGCGGCCGGAACGGCGAGACGGGGGGTATTGCCATACCCTGAAGGTATCACAAAAAACGCACGGGGCAAAGCCGGGGGGCGCGCGCTATGCCGGGAAGCAAGGAGGTTCCCATGAAAGAAACACTGTTTGGGGCCGGCATGGCGCTTGCGTTCCTGCTGGCGGGAACGCCATCCGTGGCGGCTGACGTCGTGGCGACGGGGCTCGCGGCGCCCACCGGGATGGCCTATGCCGGAGGGCTCTGGGTGGCGGAATGGGGCGCGGATCGCATCGTCCGCCTGGATGCGCGCGGCGCCCGCGCGGAGGTCATCACCGGTATCAGCAGGCCCGCCGGGCTCGCCGTTGATGCCGACGGCACACTCTGGGCGGCGGCCTATGGCGATGGCCGCGTATATGCTTGGACACCGGAGCGCGGTCTGCGCGCCGTGGCCGGAGGGCTCGCATCGCCCACCGGCCTGTTCTGGAGCGCCCGTACCGGCCTGCTCGTTGCCAATCGGGATGCGGGCGAGATCGTGCGCGTCCACCCGGACGGCCGTACCGAGGTCATTTCGCGCGGGCACAGGACGCCGGTGGGCGTGACGGGCCTCGCGGACGGCAGCCTTGCCGTCAGTTGCTATGGCGGCAGCGTGGACCTCGTCACGCCGGAGGGCGGCGTAACGGCCTTGCCCGCGGCCGCCATGCTGGTGAGGCCGGGTGTGGGCATCCTCGCGGTCGGGCCGGACGGCCTGCTGGTGGTGGATAACGGCGGCGGCGCCGTGACCTGCCTGGACACTGCGGGCGCGGCGCATGTGCTTGCGCGCGGCCTGTCCTCGCCGGTGGGGCTCGCCCGCGCGCCTGACGGCCGCATCCTCGTGTCCACCTGGGGGGATGGCGCTGTGCGCGCGTTGCCTCCCGCAGAGTCGCAGTGAAAAAATCACCGGCGCACGAAAACAAGGAGGAAGCGATGCACAACGAACGCTATGAACGGGGGCTGGCCCTGCTGGAACGCATCGACGGCAGTGGTGGCGAGGCCGTGGTGGCCTCCCTCGCGGATATTGCCCCGGACTTTGCGCGCTATCTGGTGGAATTTCCGTTCGGGGACATCTACGCGCGCCCCGGTCTGGACCTCAAAAGCCGGGAGCTTGCCACTGTGGCGGCCCTCATCGCCCTTGGCACGGCACGTCCCCAGCTTGAGGTGCATCTGGCGGCGGCCCTGCATGTGGGCTGTACGCGCGCGGAACTGGTGGAAGTCTGCATCCAGATGGCGGTGTATGCGGGGTTCCCCGCCGCGCTCAACGGTCTTGCGGCGGCGCGGGAGGTGTTTGCCGCGCGGGACGGGGCGGAAGCGCCCGCGTAAGGGAAGGTATTACACTTTTGCATTGAGCGCCTGTGCCGTGTGGGCACTGCCGAAATTCTCCGTCAAAAACAACTGCGCGTTGCGGTCCATTTGCGTAAGCCGCGCTGTGCGCGGCAACGCAAACGCGCCTGCGGCGCGCCCTTCGGATGGCTTCGGGGCTGGCTGCGTCAGAGAAAAATTTTCTTGGTCGAGTACCTGAGTACAC
>CAZNXQ010000032.1:0-18973 GCA_964576895.1 uncultured Desulfovibrio sp. | reverse complement strand
CGTTGATGTCGCCGGTGAAGCCGAGGGAATACTGGGTGAGCGGGATGCACTGGGAAAGGCCGCCCCCCGCCGCCGAACCCTTGACGCCCATGGTGGGGCCGCCGGAGGGCTGGCGGATGGCCGCCGAAGCGCGTTTGCCGCGCCGGCCGAGGCCCTGCACCAGACCGATGGTGGTGGTGGACTTGCCTTCGCCAAGCGGCGTGGGCGTGATGGCGGTGACATCCACATATTTGCCGTTGGGGCGGTCGCCCAGCCTGTCCAGAACCTTGCGGAAATCGACCTTGCCCATGTAATGACCGTAGGGAAGCAGCTCGCTTTCCTCAAGGCCGAGATCCCGGCCGATCTGATAGATTGTTTTCATGGTCTTTTCGGCTTCCTGGGTGATCTCCCAGTCGGCGTGGCCTTTGGGGTCAAGCATGACGCTCTCCTTGGTTGCTGTGGGCGCCGGACGTGTGTCCCTGAACCGGCCGGAGGCCGCCGGGGGTGTCCGACGCCTCCGACCGGAAGGCCTGATGGAGCATTTTTTTGATGCAAATATCTGTAAGACAGATATTTGCATCCGATTTCGCTGCCTTCATTTCGGCGGAAAAGCACGGTTTTCCGCCTTATTACGGCGCGGGCGTCTGCTTTCGCATCCGCCAGAGCGTTTGTGCAATTTCATTGCGAAAACGCTCTAGATCTTTTCCAGCGTGTACTGGCGGCTGCCGAGGCCGATGGCCTCGCCGTAGCTCAGCTGTACCTGGCCCTGCGTGTGCGGCCAGCGGGCCGTGAACTTGTCCGTTTTGGCATTGGCGATTTTGGGGTCAAGGGCGGGCGCCTTGTTCACAAGGTCAAGGCAGGCCTGGTCCAGCGCCACGGGGTCCGTGGAGGCCAGGATGCCGATGTCCGGCACGAGCGGCATGTCGCTCCAGCCCACGCAGTCGCAATCCGGCGTGACATTGAGCACGAAATTGATGTAGCAGATGCGCTTCTGGCGTCCCTTGACCACGCCGTAGGCGTATTCGGTCAGGCGCTCCATGAAGGGCACCATCTCCGCGCTCCAGTCGATGCTGATGGCCTTGGTGGGCCTGACCGGACAGACGGTGATGCACTCGAAACAGCCGACGCAGCGCTTCACATCCACCCGGCTCTTGCCGTCCACGAGGGTGAGCGCCTTCTGCGGGCAGACCTTGACGCAGCGGCCGCAGCCGATGCACAGGGAGGTGTCGATCTGGACATGGCGGCCGTGCTGATCCTGCTTGCCCGCCACCGAGGCGCCGCCCATGGCCAGATTCTTGATGGCTCCGCCGAAGCCGGCCATTTCGTGCCCTTTGAAGTGCGAAAGCACCACCATGGCGGGCGCGCGGCGGATGGCGGCCGCGATGCGCACATCCTTGAAGTGCTTGCCGTTGATACGCACAAGCACATCCTCCTCGCCATAGAGGCCATCGGCAATGATGACGGGCGCGCCCACGGTTTCCGGCGTGAACCCGTGGAGATAGGCGGTGTTGAGATGGTCCACGGCGTTGTGCCGCGTGCCGGAATAGAGGGTCGTCGTATCCGTGAGGAAGGGCTTGCCCCCGGCGGCCTTGATCTTGTCCACGGCCACGCGCGCGAACATGGGATTGATGTGGGTGTCGTTCCCATATTCGCCGAAATGGAGCTTGACCGCGGCAAGTTCGTTGCGTTTGATGACTTTTTTCAACTGGAGCGCGTCGCAGAGCCGCGCGACCTTGGCGCACTTGTTGTTTTCAAGCGAACGGCTGTTCATGCCGGTAAAGAAGACCGTGGATGCCATGGTTTCCTCCTGAAACGTTGAGGTCATGAACCTTCCGGATAACGACCGCTACCAGCCCCGGCAGCGCGTCCAGACGTCCACCGCTTCCGCGCCCTGGCAGAGATGCAGGGCATCGAAGCCCGAAGCCGTGGCGCAGGCGTGGACAGGCAGGATACGCAACAGTGTTCCCACGGAAAAGTCCGGGGTGGTGTCTCCCGGCCGCGCAGTGATGATGCCGTGTTCCTGATTGGTTTCCGCCACGCACAGGCCGGGCAGAAGGGCGCCGGCTTCATCGAGCACAAGGCCATAGCCCATGTCGGCAAAGCGTCCGGGCAGCCCGGCATCGCGGGAAAGCGCCGTCCAGCCCGCGTCCGTGACGAGCGCGCCGTCGCGTGCGCGCCGCCCGATGACCGTGCAGAGCACCGACAGGGCGATATCCTCCACAGCGCAGACGCCGAGCCCCGCCATGACAAGATCCTGCACCACATGAACGCCGGCCCGCACTTCCGTAAGGCCTGAAAAGTCCTGGCAGAACAGGGCTGTGGGCGTGGAACCGACGCTGACCACGGGGCAGGCGTGCCCGGCCGCGCGCAGGGCCGTGGCGGCGGCCACGGCGGCGCTCCGTTCCCGTTCGGCCAGGTCCGCGAAAGCCTGCGCCGAGGGGGCGGCCAGGTCGTAGGCCGAACCGGCATGGGTGAGCACCCCGGCCACATGCTGGCCGCGGGCCGCAAGCACGCCCGCCGCTGCCGCAAGCTCCGCGCTCCGCGGGGCAAGCCCTGAGCGATGCCCGTCACAGTCGATTTCCAGCAGAACATCGAAACTGTGGCTCCGGGCTTCGCCAAAGGCTGCCAGCGCCTGCGCCGCCTCCACGCTGTCGAGCAGGAGGGAGAGCCTCACCCCCTGCCGCCGCAGGGCCAGGGCGCGCCCGAACTTGCCGGGAACGATGCCCACGGCATAGCAGATGTCATGCACGCCTCCGGCCGCGAAGCACTCCGCTTCCGCAAGGGTGGAGACGGCAACGGGCCCGTGGGGAGTGGTCATGGCGCGCCGGGCGGCCTGCACGCATTTCAGGGTCTTGGCGTGCAGACGGAAGCCCACGCCATGCGCGGCAAGGCGCGCCGACAGACGACGGATATTGCGCTCCATGCGGGCATCGTCCAGCAGGAGCGCGGGTGTGGGCAGATCCCTGATTCGCACTGCGGCCTCCACGCACCGCCTACAGCAAAAGCGGCACGCTGTAAACCTGCCAGGAGGAGCGGGCGGGGCTTTTATTCCGCGCGGGCTTTTGCTAGACTGGGCGTATCGTGAACCGCTCCCCATACCGGGAGCAGCCGGGGAGGCGGCATGCAGACCATCATCATGTGCGGCGGCAAGGGCACGCGCCTGCGCGAGGAAACAGCGGTCAAACCCAAGCCCATGGTGGAGATCGGCGGCCGTCCCGTGCTCTGGCATATCATGTCCATCTATGCCCGCTTCGGCTACAGGGATTTTGTCCTGCCCCTGGGCTACAAGGGCGAGGTCATCAAGCAGTATTTCCATGACTACCGCAGCCGCAACGCGGACTTCACCGTGGAGCTCAAAACCGGCAACGTCACCGTCCACCCCTGCCACATGGAAGACTGGCGCGTCACCCTGTGCGACACGGGGCAGGAAACCCTCAAGGGCGGCCGCCTCAAGCGCGTTGCCCGCTATATCGAGGGCGACCGCTTCATGGTCACCTATGGCGACGGCGTGGCGGATATCGACATAGACAAGCTCCTGGAATTTCACAAAAAATCCGGGACTATCGGCACCTTCACCGGCGTGCGCATGCCCTCGCGTTTCGGCACGGTGCGCACTGGCGAGGACGGCAGGATCATCTCCTGGGAAGAAAAACCCGTGCTGAACGAATTTATCAACTGCGGGTTCTTTGTCTTTGAGCGCGCCTTCCTCGACTACCTCAGCGAGGACGAGAACTGCGATCTGGAAAAGGAGCCCCTCCAGCAACTGGCGGCGGAAGGCCAGCTTTCCATGTATCCGCACCCCGGCGAATGGCAGTGCATGGATACCCTGCGCGACGCCATCCACCTCAACAGGCTCTGGGACAGCGGCCACGCCTTCTGGGCCTGAGCCGGACGCGCCCTCAACGGGAACCGCCCTTCAGACAAGGATGCATCATGTTCGCTGACACCTACGCGGGGCGCCGGGTCTTCATCACCGGGCATACGGGTTTCAAGGGGTCCTGGCTCTCGGCGTGGCTGCTCGCGCTTGGCGCGCGCGCGGCCGGGTTTTCCCTTGGCGTGCCCACCACGCCTTCGCATTTCGAGGCTCTGGGCCTTGCCGCGCGCATGGACGACCTGCGCGGCGACATTCGCGACCGGGCGGCCGTCACCGCCGCCATGCAAGGCTTCGCGCCGGAGGTGGTCTTCCATCTGGCGGCGCAGGCTCTGGTGCGCCGCTCGTATGAGGACCCGGCGGCCACCATCGAGGCCAACGCCCTGGGCACCATGAATGTTCTTGAGGCCGTGCGCGCCTGCCCGTCGGTCAGGGCCGTGGTGATCATCACCTCGGATAAGTGCTACCGCAATGACGAATGGGTGTGGGGCTACCGCGAGACCGACCATCTGGGCGGCGCCGATCCCTATTCCGCCTCCAAGGGGTGCGCGGAGATCATCGCCCATTCGTATTTTCAGAGCTTTTTCGCGCAGGGGCCCGCCTGTGCCACGGTGCGCGCCGGCAACGTCATCGGCGGCGGCGACTGGGCCGCGGACCGCATCGTGCCGGACTGCGCCCGCGCCTGGGCGGCGCATGCGCCCGTTTCCATCCGCAGCCCGTGGGCCACACGTCCGTGGCAGCATGTTCTGGAGCCGCTTTCCGGCTATCTCTGGCTGGGCGCGCGTCTGCTCGACACCAATGCCGGGCTGCCCGCCGGGGTGACGGCGCCCTTTGATCCGCGCGGGCAGGCCTATAATTTCGGGCCCGCCGCGGACGTGAACAATACCGTGGCCGAGGTGGTGGAAGCGCTTGCCCTGCACTGGCCCGGCTTCCGCGGCGAAATGGACGCGGCGGGCCACGCGGGCAAGAAGGAATGCACGCTGCTCAAGCTCTGCTGCGACAAGTCCCTGGCGGAACTTTCCTGGAAGGCCACGCTCAATTTCGAGGAGACCATCCGCTATACCGCCGAATGGTATTCCCGCTATTATGTTGGCGGCGCGACACCGGCGGGCATGTGGGACTATACCCAGGGGCAGATCACGGCCTATGCGGGCGCGGCCGCCCAGCGCGGCCTTGTCTGGGCGCGCTGAGGGCGGAGCATGGAAGGGCCGGTCATTTCCACGGGTATCGACGGCGCGCTTTTTCAGCCGCTGAAGGTCATTGCCGCGCAGGGCGGGCCCGTCCTGCATATGCTGCGGGCCGGGGCGCCGCTGCTGCCGGATTTTTCCCACGGCTTCGGAGAGATCTACTTTTCCGAGGTGGAGCCCGGATCGGTCAAGGCCTGGAAGCGGCATACGCGTCAGACCCAGCTTTTTGCCGTGCCTGTGGGGCGCTTGCGCATCGTTCTCTATGACAGCCGCCCCGCCTCCCCCAGCAACGGGGCACTTGTCGAGCGCCGGCTCGGCCGCCCGGATGACTATGGCCTGCTCCGCATTCCGCCCCTTGTCTGGTACGGCTTCATGGCCGAGGGGGAGAGCCCGGCACTGATCTGCAACTGCGCGGACATCCCGCACGATCCGGCGGAAGGCGAGCGCCTGCCCTCCGATGCCGCGGCCATTCCCTATCGCTGGCCCCCGGCAGGGGGCGGTCCGTCACGCTTCTGAGTCGTCCGCGCGCGTCCCGGCGCGCCCCATTCCGAGATGAGCAGGCCCGTCAGGGCCAGGGCCATGCCCGCGCCTGAAAGCCAGGTCACGCGCTCGTGGAGCACCGCGATGGATGTCAGCACCGTGACCACAGGCACAAGGTAGATGTAGAGCGCGGCTCTGACCGCGCCCAGACGGCGCACGCTGAATGTCCAGGTGACAAAGCAGAGCGCCGATGCGCACAGGCCGAGGAAGAGCAGGTTGGCGGCGTTGACCGGGCGGAGGAGGGCCGCCGCTTGGAAGGAAAGGCCCGTCACCGGCAGGATGGGCAGCATGCAGACAAGGCCGTAGAAAAAGATGCGCCGCGTGGCGCGCAGGCTGCCATAGCCCCGCGCCGCCAGCATCCGCACCAGGATGGAATAGACGGCCCAGGAAAGGGCCGCCAGCAGGGCGAGGCCATCCCCGGCCGGATTGAGCGCAAACGCGCTGCCGCTGCGGCTGATGCAGGCGATGCCGGTGATGGCTACGGCAAAACCGGCCATGAACGCGCCGCCCGGGCGCGCGTCTCCGAGAAACCGCCAGGCGAGCAGCGCCGTGAAAAACGGGGCCACGGCCACGATGACGCCCACGTTGGAGGCAAAGGTCAGGGTCAGGGCCATGTTTTCCAGAAGAAAATAGAGCGTCACACCGGACAGCCCGGCCAGGGCGAAGAGCAGCTCGTCCCTGCGGTTCCTGACGGCGAGCGCGTGCGGGCAGACGAGCCAGAGGGCTATCCAGCCGAGCAGAAAGCGCAAAAGCAGGATCTCCACCGGTGTGAAGTCCGCCAGCAGCACCTTGGTGGAAATGAAGGTCACGCCCCAGACGATGATGGTGGCAAGGGCCACGAGGTGCCCCACTGCCCGTCCTGATGCGCGGGTGCTGTTCATGGCCGCCTCCGGCAGGCGCCAGGCGTGACGCCGAGGCGTGTCCTGAAGGCCCGCGCAAGGTGGCATTGGTCGGCAAAGCCCGCTTCCAGGGCCGCTTCGGCCGGGGGCAGGCCCCGCTCCAGCAGTTCCTGGGCGCGATTGACGCGCGCGCTTTCCAGATACCGGTAGGGCGTGGCGCCGGTCATCCGCGTAAAGGCCCGGATGAGCCGGAACTTGCTCATGCGGGTGAGACTTGCCATATCCTCCAGCGTGAGCCGGTCGGCGGCATGGCGTTCCAGATGGAGGCGTAGCGCTTCGAGAGCCGGGTCCGCGGCTTGCCGGCGGAGTTCGGAGGACTCGCCGTTGCCGGGGCGTTGCAGGGATGCCCCAAGGTGATGCAGGGCCGTGAAAAGGCATGCCCGCTTGCGGGCGGCAGGAGCTGTCCCGCCCAGAAGCGCATGCGTGGCGAGGAGCTCGTCGATGATCTTTTCACCCGGATGCACGGGCCCCCCCGGATGCGGCGCGCCGGTGACGGTCCGGGAGAGCGCGGCGGCCGCGCCGCCGGCGGGAAAATGGAAGCCGCGCCAGACAAAGGGCGCGGAGCCGGCCGGAGCGCAGGCATGCACCTCGCCGGGGTGGAAAATGACCACATCGCCCGCAACGGCAAGATATTCGCGCCCCTGCACAAAGAGATGCCGCTGCCCGGAAAGGACGCAGCCCAGCACCCAGGCGTGGTGAAAGTGCGGCGCAAAGGCGCGGGCATGGAGGCGGAAGCTGAAGGCATCCGCATCCAGATCCGGATCATGGGTAATGACGGTGTGTTCCGCAGGCATGGCACGCTTCCTCATGCGGCCAGCCTGCCTGCTTTGCCGCGTCCTGTCTTGTACCATATTGCGGCGGGCGCCGCGCGGGTTTCAGAGCGTTTTCACAATGAAATTGTGGAACGCTCTAAAATGCTCTAGGAACGGGAGCGGGCGCGGCCCAGCTCCATGAGCCGTTCCAGCAGTTGCGCGAACGACAGGCCCGCGGCGGCGGCTTCCTGCGGCACAAGGCTTGTGGCGGTCATGCCGGGCAGGGTATTGACCTCCAGCAGGGTGAGGCTGTCGTCGGCGCCGAGGATGAAGTCCGTCCGGCTGTAGCCCGAAAGCCCCAGGGCCCTGTGCGCGGCCAGCGCCAGCTTTTGCGCGCGGGCCGTTGCCTCCGGGCTGATGGGCGCGGGGCACAGTTCGCGCGCGCCGCCCTTGGCGTACTTGCTTTCGTAATCAAAGAAGTTCCCGGCCAGCGGTTCAATGAGGAGCGGGGGCAGGGCATCCTCGCCCAGAACGGCGCAGGTGAGCTCGCGGCCGGGCAGTTCGGTTTCCAGCAGTGCCTCGTCCCCGGCGGCGAAGATGACGGCAAGGGCCCTGTCCAGTTCGGCCCGGTTTTCCGCGCGGCCAAGCCGCAACGACGAGCCGCCGGTATTGCTCTTGACAAAGAGCGGATAGGGCAGGCGGGGTTGCCAGTCCGCCGGGGGCGGGAGCGGCAGAAATTCCCAATCGGCCGTGGGCAGCCCCGCCTGGCGGAAAATTTGCTTGGCCGCCGTCTTGTTCAGCGCCAGGAACGATCCCGCCGGGCCGGAGCCCTGATAGGGGCAGCCCGCGGCATCCAGCAGCGCCTGGACAAGGCCGTCCTCGCCGGGCGCTCCGTGCAGCCCGATAAAGGCAAAGTCGTGCCGCCGCGCCTCTTCCATAAGGCGATCAAAGCCGGAGAGCAGGTCGAAAAACGTGACGTCATGGCCCGCATCGCGCAGCACGCCTTCAACGATGCGGGAACTGTTCAGCGAGACATCGCGTTCAGTGGACCAGCCCCCGGCAATCAAAAGAATCTTCATGAAGTTTCCATCCAAGTTGCGCCGCAAGGGCGCGTTCAATGGTCAGGGCCTGCTCGTGGGCGGCGCGGATGCCCGCGCGGGCGCGGGCGTCACGCCCGTAGCGGGTGAGCAGATCCTCAAACCGTTCTTCAAGGGTCACGCAGGCGTCGTGGCGCACGCGCTTGTCCGCATAGATGACAAAGAACGGAAGCGCGCAGATGCCGGGACCGTCCGGCACCGCCCACGGCCAGTGCACATGGAGCAGGACGCCACGGGCGATGCCGTAATGGCGCGTTTCGGCCAGTACCCACGAGGCGCCAAGCTGGGCGTGGCTGCCGCCGTGGAGCAGGCAGTAGGTTTTTGCAAGATCGTGCAGCAGGGCCGCCGCGCGCACGGTCTCGACCTGGACGGGATGGCCCAGCTCTGCCGCGCGCCGGGCAAGTTCGGTGGCGATATGCGCCACCATGCGCGAATGGCGCTCCACATTGGGGAGCATGGCGTATTTGCGCCAGAGCGCGAAGCACGCGGCATCGTCCGGAGGGGGAGGCAGACCGGCCCCGGCGCGCGCGGCAAGCTCCGGAAGCTCCGGCAGACAGGAAAAGGGATGCCCTTCGCCTGTGGGGCACTGATGAGGTGAACGATCGGGCGCGCGCATGGCGCGACTCTATCCTTGATGCGGCGGACTGGCAAGCGGCGGGGGACGGATGACCGGGCTGTCCTCTTGGCGACCGGGCGCGATGCGGGTATGCTCCGCACCGGGTATGGCCCGGCGGCCATTTCCCGCGACAACGTTCTGCCTGACCCCGGAGGGATCATGGGCCCTTTCCAGTGCCGAATCCGGAACTTCCTGCCCTGGGCCGTGGCCGTGCTCGTGCCCGCGGCCTATCTCGTCCTCTACACGCCGTATGGCATGGACACCACGGATTTCGGCTATTTTTACGGCTATGCCTGGCGCATTCTCGACGGGCAGATGCCGTACCGGGATTTTTCCTATATCAAACCCGCCCTGCCGCTGTACTGGCATGCCTTCTGGCTCTGGCTCACGCCGGAACATCTTGGCGTGCTGGCGGGCAAGGCCGGGTTTCTGGCGACCATGCTCGCGGCATCCTGGTGTGCCGCCGCGTATCTTGGGCGCATTTTCCGCCTGAAGGCCCTGGGCCTGCCCCTGCCGCTGCTCGCCACCTGCGGTTTTGTCTGGGGCGTGCATTCCTTTCCCCATATGCCCTGGCATACGGCGGACGGCGTGCTCTTCGCCGGGGGCGCGCTGCTGGCCGGGGTGTCCGGCTGGCCGCTGGCCGCGGGGCTGCTCGCGGGCTGTGCCATGCTCTGCAAGCAGTCCTTTCTTCTGGTGCCCCCGGCAGTGGTGGCGCTCGTCTGGCTGGAGCGCGCCTCCTGGCGTGAGGCGATCCGCTGCGTCGCCGGCTGGCTGGGGGCGCTGGCGGCGGTCTGGCTCTTCCTTCGGGTTGGGGGCGCGCTGGAGGCGTTCTCGCGCATGACCACGGGCCAGCTCGACATCCGCGAGGCGCTGGATGCGGGCATCTATATCTATTTTCGCCAGAACTGGCTCTTTCCCCTCATTGCCATGGCGCCGTGGCTTGCGGCCCGGCTTTTCGGAAGGCGGCTTCCGGCGTGGCTGTTTCCGGCCTATGTCTATCTGGCCCTCCTGACGGCCTGGTATGTGCGCGAGGTCATCAGCAAGGAAGGCTGGATAGGGTACGGCGCCTCCTGGCCGACGCTCTTCATGGTGCTCGGCGGGGTGTGCGTGCTCTTTCCCCATGTCTTTCTCGTGCCCTGGCTGCGCGATGCAAAGATGCCCCGGCCCCGTCTGCGGGCGGCGGTGGGCCTTGGCGCCGGGCTGGTGGCCGCCTGGTCGGTGGCCATCAGCGGCGGCTACAAGATCCCGGCCTTTTTCGCCGTGCCGCTGCTTTTCTCCCTTTTCGCCGTCCATGCGCGGCTGGGGGGCAGGGTGCGCCCCCTTGCCTGGGCGGCCCTGGCTGCCGGGCTGGTCATGTTCGGTATCGGCTACCAGTATCCCTATGTATTCCCTGAGCGGCCCATGCCCCGCGCGGCGTTGACCCACGACGCGGGCAGTGTCTATCCCAGGGCGACGGGCGTCATGGTGGACGCGGACATGCGCGGCCGCCTCGCCGAGCTCAAGGCCCTGCGCGCAAAATACGGCCCCGCCTACAAGACGTTGCCCGGTTTTTCCTTTGCCTACTATCTTAATGGCGACAAGCCCGTCTATGGATCGGACTGGCTCATCGACTGGGAGATCAACGGCGAGGTGGACCGCCTGTATCAGGAATTGCTGGACAAGAAGCTCACAGTCTTCATGGAGCGGGACCAGATGGACGCCGAACGGGCCGACGCCTATGACCGCGCTGGCTACGGCGTGCCCCAGCGGGTGCGCCGACACTGGCGGGTGGTGGAGGAAACGCCGCATTTTGTTGTCTTCCAGCCGCCGTCGGAGGCGGAGGAGTCCGCGCCGGGCACTGGGGCGGACAGCGCGACCGGCGCCGGTGTCCTCCCCGCGCGGCGCTGAAAGGGATTCAGCGCCGGATGGCGGCGCGGGAGGCGAACCTTGCCACCTGATGCGCTGAACGGTAGACTGCGAAAGTTCCGTCAGCACGCAAACCGTCGCGTTTGCCCTGAGGTTGCGCCATGCCGCCGTTTTCCAACACCAGCGAAAGTACGCGCCTGATTCTCGACAGCCTGCCCATGGGGGTGCTCTTCTGTGACAGGGAGGGGGTCATCCGCTTTGTCAACAAGGCGTATGCGGACCTGCTTGGGCAGGCCCCGGATGCGCTGCTGGGGCGGGACATCACGGATGTCATTCCCCATTCCCGCGCTCAGGTGGTCATGCGGGAAGACCGCCCGGAAATGGGCGAATTGTGCCAGCTCGGCCCTGGGAGCGCCCAGCCCGTGGTGGTCAACCGCATTCCCGTGCGCGACAGCCGCGGCCAGGTGGCGGGCATGGTGTCGCAGGCGCTGTTCAACGATCCGCAGGAGCTTCAGCGCCTTTCCGCCAAAATCGAACGCCTTGACCGCAAGATCAACCATTACAAGCGACGCATCCAGGCGAGCCTTGCGCCGCAATACAGCCTGTCGAGCATCCTCGGCGAAAGCGCGGTCATGCGCCGTCTGAAACGGCAGGTGCAGCACTATGCCCGGCTGGACGAGCCGGTGCTCATTCTCGGCGCCACTGGCGCGGGCAAGGAGCTCTTCGCCCACGCGCTTCATGCCGAAAGCCCCCGCGCCGAAGGGCCGCTTGTCTGCATCAACTGCGCAGCCATCCCCAAGGACCTGTTTGAGTCGGAACTCTTCGGCTATGCGCGGGGAGCGTTTTCCGGAGCGCGGCAAGACGGCAAGATCGGGCAGATCGAACTGGCGGACAAGGGAACGCTGTTTCTGGATGAGATCGGGGAAATGCCGCCGGAAATCCAGGCCAAGCTCCTGCGCGTGCTGGAAAGCCGGAGCGTCTGCCGCGTGGGTTCGGTCACGGCCCATACCGTTGATTTCCGTCTGGTGGCGGCCACAAACCGCCACATGGCGGCCATGCTCCATGCCGGTTCCTTCCGTGAGGATCTGTACTACCGGATCAATACCTTTGTGCTGGAGATCCCGCCGCTGTGCGAGCGCGCGGAAGATATCCCGCTGATCGCCAGGCACACGCTGGCGCGCATGGGGCTTGAGGAGACGCGGTTTTCCGCCAGGGCCGAGGCCGCCATGCGGGCCTTTTCCTGGCCGGGCAATGTGCGCCAGTTGCACAATGCCGTGGTGCATGCGGCCACCATGCGGCAGGGGGATGTCATCGAGGTGGAGGACTTCCCGCCTGAAACCCTGCCCGCCATGACCGCACGGGAAAATACCGGAGGAAATTGCGGCGGGGCGGCCATGCTCCATGAGGGAGGCGCCTGCGCGCCGTCCGGCACGGAAATCGAACTCCACGGCATTATGGCGGATGCGGAGGCCGTTGCCATCCGGCAGGCGCTTGCCGCGCACGGCGGGAATGTCGCGGCCACGGCGCGGACCCTGGGCATCGCGCGGGCCACGCTCTATACCAAGCTGGCCAGATACGGCATCGTGCCCCGAAGGGATGGCATGCGGCGCCCACTGGGGCACTGAGGCGCCGGAGCTGTCTCCCGGACTTTTGGGCAGTCCGGAGGAGGAAGAGGGGGGGCTCCTGGAAGGAGTTTGTTGTTCAATATACTGAGATTACAGGGAATATTGGGGATGCTATAAAAGGCCAGGTGCGCGCCATTGACCTATGCTTGACAATGCGCTGGGAGTCTTTTACTCTCGCACGACGGTTTTTCTGGAGAGGTGTCCGAGTCGGCCGAAGGAGCTCGCCTGCTAAGCGAGTATACGGGCTTAAACCTGTATCGAGGGTTCAAATCCCTCCCTCTCCGCCATTTGAGTAATAAAGCCGGTAGGTTACAGAAAGTACTTACCGGCTTTTTTCATGCCTGAAAAATGGCTCCCGCGCACCAGGAGTATACCGAAGAGTATACCGGCATGCCAAAACGGCGGTTTTCAAGTTATACGGAAACTGGCTGCCCAGGCTTGCATCATCGTGGTCTTTCTGTGCGTGGAAAAAGCCTGGGCAGCCATTACCATTTTTCCTTCCAATACGGTTTCCCGAAGTCCAGCCTCGTCCGCTTGCATCCAAATATTTTGTAGGCATATGCCCGTCACGCAACAGATCCGGCTGGGGCATAGCCGGACGGAAGGGGCAGGCAGGTTCCGGGCTGTCTTGCGGTTCAGGCATCTCCTTCCGCGGCGGATGCCGGCGTTTTTTCCGGTTCATCGGCGGTCTTATCTGCCAGCAATGCAGAGAGGCGGAGGAATGTCTCCACCGGGAGGGCTTCCGGACGCAACTGGGGCGAGAGGCCAAGGCTGGGCAGAGTCTCGGCAAGCCATGCCAGGCCCGCCCGCGTGAAAATCCCCCCAAGCTGCTTGCGGCGTTGCTGGAAACAGATCCGGAGCAGCCGTGCCAGTGCCTGTGGGGAGCGTGGGCGTTCTTTTCGTGGCAATGGCATGAACGAGAGAACTGCAGAATCCACCTTGGGGGGCGGGCTGAAGGCGCCGGGCCCCAGTGTGAACTCCAGGCGCGGGCGGGTATGGGCCTGCACCCAGACCGACAGCGCGCCATACTGGCGTGTGCCCGGTGCAGCGGCAAGGCGCTGCCCAACCTCCTTCTGCACCATGAAGACGCACCGCGTGGCGGAGCTTTGGGAAACGATGTCCCAAATGAGCGGCGAAGCGACATTGTATGGCAGGTTGCCGGTGATTTTCCAGCCGGCTTCCGGAAGCAGCCGTCGCCAGTCAAACCTCAGGGCATCCATGAGGACGGCGCGTGTGCCGGGAGCGCCGCATCTCTGGCGTTCGGCGGCCCAGTGGCGATCTTTCTCCAGCAGAAGGAGGCAGGCGTGCGGTTGCGCCTCCAGCGCGCGCGTCAGCGCCCCAGGGCCGGGGCCGATTTCCAGAACCTTGTCATCCGCATGCGGCGCCAGCAGGGCCGCGATGCGGTGGCAGACGCTCTCGCTGCGGAGAAAATGCTGGCCGAGGCTTTTCTTGGCACGCGGCGCGTCAGGAGTCGGTGAGCTCATAGAAGGCAGAAAATGGTTGAAAACCACGATATGGTATCCGGACTGTGCCGGAGACATTTGGCCTGCCCGATTGCCGTAAGGCCCACGCGCAACGAGGCGGAGGAGTCTGAACGGCACAATGCCTGGAGAGAGGAGAGACCGAAAAACCATGCCGCCCCGGAGTACGGGCCGTTCTGGAACGGCGGCCGCACAGTCCGGGGCGGCGACAACGGGAAGCGGGCCGGATGCCACGGGGCATCAAGCGGCGCGAGACCCCAGGGGCGGGTGGAACCTCAGGGTTCCGCCTGGGTGCCCATATGGCTGACATGGGCCTACCGCGCCTTGCGTATTGTTCCCTATCGGCGACTTCCAGAAAAAGTTGAGAGGTTTTGCCGAAAAAATTCCCGGATGCCGCGTGCGCCCGTTTCCGTTCGCGTTCGCTCCTTTTGGTCACTCGTTTGCGTCCCGCTCCGCCTGTTCGCGTACCTTATAATGGAGGAGTTTGCCCGTGGCCGTGTGGGGCAGTTCCTTCACGAGCGTATAGAACCTGGGCCGTTTGAACGGCGGCAGCATGGGATGGGCTGCGCAATGGGCGCGCAGTTCCTCCACCGTAAGGCTTTCGTCAGCCGCAACCACATAGGCGGCCACGCATTGCCCATGAAGGCGATCCGGGCGGCCGACAACGGCGCTTTCCGCCACCTTGGGGTGCTCGTTGAGCACGGCTTCGATTTGCGTGGGGTAGATGTTTTCGCCCGCGCAGATGATCATGTCGTCCTTGCGGCTGACCACGGTGACGAATTCGTTCTTGTCCCAGGTGCCAAGGTCGCCCGTATAGTGGAAACCCTTGTGGAATTTCTGGCGGGTCATCTCTTCGTTGCCCACATAGCAGCCCGCGGATTTTGCCGGGGCCCGGATGATGATCTCGCCGATTTCCGTATTGTCCTTGGCGGCGAGGTCATCCGGCTCGGCATGGCCGCCTTCGGTGACGAGGCGCACCACGCGCACATCGTCGTCCGTGCAGGACATGCCGGCGCTCCCGGCTTTTTCCGGCAGATGGTAGGGGCGCAGGAACGTGTTCCAGAATGTTTCCGTTGTGCCGTAGCCGTTGAAGATATTGGGCGTGAACAGTTCGCGGTAGCGTTCGCAGGCGGCCTTTTCAAAGGGGCTGCCCATGGTCACGATGCCGCGCAGGGCGGAAAGATCCGCGGGGGAGCGCTCCTGCGCGCGGGCCAGCAGGGCAATGATGGAAGGCACCCCGATGAGAAAGGTGACGCGTTCCTTCTCCGCCAGCGTGAGGCAGCGGCGCGGATTGAATTCTTTCAGGATGACCACTTCGCCGCCCGCATACAGGGTTGGGGTGGGGCCTCCCGAATGCAGGCCGCCCCGATGGAACCAGGGCGTCATGTTCATGGTGCGGTCCGTGGCATTGAGCGGAAAGTGCATGAGCACATCATGGGACGAAAGCACTTCGTTGATGTCATTGATGGGCACGGCCTTGGCCCGGTGCGTCGTGCCTGAGGTATAGAGGCGCGTGGTTTCGTCATAGATGTGTTTGCGAAACGCCGGGACGGGATCGGCTTCCGGGCGCCCGGCCACATAGTCGGCATAGGCGGTTTCACCGGGGGCCGGGGCGCTCGCACCGCTTGTTTCTTCTGAAACGATCACGATCCGTCCCGGCGCATGCTCGGCCATGGCAAAGGCCTGGCGGGCCACGGGGGCGAAGGCGCCATCACAGATGAAGACACGGGGCTTGCTGTCATCAATGAGCAGGGCCAGTTCACCCGGAGAGAGCCGGTAGTTGACGGGGCAGCCAATGGCGCCGACCTTGTGCCCGGCAAGGTAGGAAAAGACGAATTCCGGGCTGTTGAACAGCATATACATGACAATGCTGTTCCGTCCCACGCCATCGGCCTGCAGGGCGTGCGCGAGCCGGTTCGCATCCGCATTGAGTTCCTGATATGTCCAATGGCGGTCAAGCTCAGGAGAATACAGGGCCGGCTGGTCGCCAAAGCGGCCGACATTGCGCAGAAAACCGTTCAGCCAGGTAAATTCGTGCTCGAAAGTATCCCGGAATTGCTCGACGTCATATGTATGCGTCATGGGGATCTCCTATACGGGACGTGTAACGATGATGCTTGAATTCTGGCCGCCGAACCCAAGGGAATTGGACATGGCCGCATCCACGCGCGTTTCACGCGCGATGCGGGGAATATAGTCGAGATCGCACAGGGGGTCGGGCGTATCCAGGTTGAGGGTCGGGGGCAGGATGCCTTCACGCACGGCCATGATGCAGGCGATGAGCTCCGTGATGCCGCCCGCGCCCATGAGGTGGCCGGTGGCCCCCTTGGTGGAGCTGACGGGCGGGGCTGTATCGGGGCCGCCGAAAACACGTTTCAGGGCTGCGGTTTCGGCAATGTCGCCAAGCCCTGTGGATGTGCCATGGGCATTGACATATCCGATGGCATCGGGCGCCAGCCCGGCACGGCGCAGGGCCGCGCGCATGCAGGCCGCAGCGCCTTCGCCCGTGGGATCCGGAGCAGTGATGTGGTGGGCGTCCAGACTGTTGCCCCAACCGGCGAGCACAGCCAGGATGTCCGCTCCCCGTCTGCGGGCGTGGGCCTCGTTTTCCAGGAGAAGCGCGCCGCCGCCCTCGCCGATGACGAAGCCGTCCCGATCCCGGTCAAAGGGGCGGGAGGCCGCCTCCGGCGCATCGTTGCGCCGCGAGAGCGCCCGCGCCTGGGCGAGGCTTGAAACCACGCTTGGGCAAAGGATGCTTTCGCCGCCCAGCACCAGGATGGCGTCCGCTTCGCCGGAGCGCAGCAGCATGGCCGCGGCCATGACGGCATCGCCGCCGGCGGAGCAGGCGGTTTCCAGCGTCATGCCGGGCCCATGGATGCCATAGTGGATGGCCATATGTGCCGCTGCCATATTGCCGATGATCATGGGAACGAAATGCGGGCTTGCCTTGCCTGTTTTGCTGGCAAGAAAGGCGGCCTCGCCGGCGGTGGCCTCGGCCACGCCCGCCATGGCGGTGCCCATGGTCAGGCCCACCCGTTGGGGAGCGGCCGCAATATCCAGGCCGCTCTGCGCCAGAGCCTCCATGCCCGCCACAAAGGCGTAGCGCATGAAACGCGCCGCGTTGCGGGCAACTGCGCGCGGGAGCGCGTCTTCAGTGAAATGCCGTACCTCGGCGGCAATGCGAACAGGGAGGGCCGAGGCATCAAAGCGTGTGAGGGGGCCTACCCCGCACTGCCCCTGCACGAGGCCGCGCCAGTAGGCGGGCACGCCTGTGCCCAGCGGTGTGACCGCGCCCATGCCGGTAATGACAAGCCGGTCGGAGGTCATGGCCTGGCCTCGTGCGTCGTGGCGGGGAGCGGCACGGTGGAGTCGTGTGCGTTCATGGCGGTGGGCGTTTGCGCGACAAGGTCGCTGAGGGCCAGGATGGTATTGGCGTAAGTGCGCGAGTGATTGTAGGTCATCAGCAGCGCATGCTGGCGCTCGCGGGAAAGCCCTGCGCGCCAGCCGTGCCTGGCGAGATAGTGGGCGAGACTGGCAATGGCATCCGGCGCCTGGAAGAGATCGACACGTCCGTCTCCATCGCCGTCAGCGCCATAGGAGGCGATGTTGGAAGGCATGAACTGGCAGAGGCCCACAGCGCCGTAAATGGAGCCGGGCAGCGCATCGGGGGAAATATGGTCGCGGAGCATGTGTTCCACCAGGGCGCGTGTTTCGCGGTAGGCCCAGTCGGCGCGTTTGTGCATGGTTTCCGTAAGCCAGGGGAGGTGCTTCTGGTAGCCCGGCAGACGCGGGAGCCAGGAGCTGATGTCGGCCGGCTCCGTGCTCACCGCCATGCTAGCCAGAGTATAGAAGGCGTTTTCCGGCACGTCGCCGAGCACCCTGCCGAGGCGCGTCTCCACAAAGAGCAGGGAGGCCGCAATGGCAGGGGGAACTCCGTACCGTTCTTCCGCGGCGGCAAAGGCCGCCTGGTGCGCGGTGATGAACTCGCGGCAGAGCTCGGCGTTGGCCGCCGTAACGACTCCCTTGTAGTACAGGGGCGCGGGCTTGGCCGAGGGGGGGCGCGGGAGGAAGCGGCGCTGATACAGCTCCCGGATTTTGCGGCCCATGGGCGATTGCGAGGGCGTTGGCGCAAGCGTTGCCAGCAGGGCGTCCACCTGCGGGCCGGAAAGGCCGTCCGCCTTCAGGCGCGCGGCAAGGGGCTGCCAGCAGGGCGCGATGCCGGTTGCGGGAGCCTGCGGGGGCGGGGGCGTCGCGGCCGTCTGGCCGGTGGCTGGCGTGCCGGCCGATGCGGGCGCGGCTGGTTCAGGCAGAGCCCGCTCTTCAAGAGCGACGGCCGGCCGGGAGCCCTGGCCGGAAAGCGTTGTCTCCGTCTCGCGGGCGCTGCCGCAGGCCGCCAGAAGCAGGGCGCAACCAAGGATCAGGGCCAGCAGATTCAGCGTGCGCCGGCGCGGTGCCCGGAGACTTCCGTGCGGGCAGGCCACAGGAAGAGGAAGTTGCCGTGAATGCGGCGCGCCCATGCTAGAACTCCTGAAGCGTCCAGACCACTCTGCCGAGGAGCCGCTGGCGCGCAAGCTCCGGCGCGAGTGTCGTTTCGGGAAAGTCGGGGGATTCCGAACGCAGCAGATAGGCGGTCTGCGCGCCGTCAAGAAAGATGCGGCGCAGCACCAGCCCCTCGTTGGGCGCGAAAAGCGCATAAATCTGGCCGGAGGTGATGCCGTCTTCCCGCGTATCCACGCCGAAGCGCGCCCCCTGGGTGATGAGCGGGGCCATATTGTTGCCCCGCATACGGAAAACGAGGATACCGGGCCGCGCCAGCGTGAGCGGGAGGGAGATCTTGCCCAGAGGCGTGAATGCCGGCCGGGCATTGCCGTCGTCCGTCCAGGCGGCGGGCATGGAAAATTCCGTGCAGACGAGATGCTTGGCCTGATCATCACCGTAGGCCGCGGTATTCTCCGCCAGAAAGGCGGGCGCGTCCTGGGGGGCATAGCCCTGCTCGGTGCGGAGGTACATGGGACCGATGCCCTGCTTGAGCCAGTCGGGATTGAGGCCGAATTTTTCAAAAAGCTTCATGTACCAGTCGC
>CAZNXQ010000031.1:0-19551 GCA_964576895.1 uncultured Desulfovibrio sp. | reverse complement strand
ATCCCGTGGCGGGGCGCATGCCGGGGCACATGAACGTGCTCCTGGCCGAGGCCAATGTGGACTACGAGCACCTGCTTGAAATGGACGTGGTGAATCCGCTCTTTCCTGAGGCCGACCTCGTGGTCATCGTGGGCGCCAACGACGTGGTGAACCCGGCGGCCAACACGGCCGAGGGGACGCCCATCTACGGCATGCCCATTCTGGACGTGGACAAGGCCAAGGGCGTCATTGTCTGCAACTACGACGAAAAGCCGGGCTATGCCGGCGTGCCCAATCCGCTGTACAGGAAGCCCGGCGTCCACATGCGTCTGGGTGACGCGGCCAAGACCGTGGCGCATCTGGTGGATCTCGCCAGGGGCGAGGTGGCGGCGCCCGCGGACGGCGGCAACGCGGCCGCCGGGAGTGACGAGGTCCGCGCCGCGGAGATGCTCAAAAACGCCAAACGGGTGATCATCGTGCCGGGTTACGGCATGGCGCTGGCCCAGGCGCAGCACAAGGTCAAGCAGCTTGCCGACGCGCTGGAGGCCAACGGGGCCAAGGTGGATTACGCCATCCATCCCGTGGCGGGGCGCATGCCGGGGCACATGAACGTGCTCCTGGCCGAGGCCAATGTGGACTACGAGCACCTGCTTGAAATGGACGTGGTGAATCCGCTCTTTCCTGAGGCCGACCTCGTGGTCATCGTGGGCGCCAACGACGTGGTGAACCCGGCGGCCAACACGGCCGAGGGGACGCCCATCTACGGCATGCCCATTCTGGACGTGGACAAGGCCAAGGGCGTCATCGTCTGCAACTATGATGGCAAACCGGGCTACGCGGGCGTGGAGAATCCGCTCTACAGCAAGCCGGGCGCCATCCTCATGTTCGGCGACGCGGCCAGGACCGTGGGCCGTCTTGTGGATCTCGCCCAGGGCGCTGCGCCCGATGGTGCCGGCGCCGCGGGCGCGGCGGCTCCTGCCGGGGCTGCCGGTGCGGGTGATGCCGCTTCCATGCTCAAAAACGCCAAACGGGTGATCATCGTGCCGGGCTACGGCATGGCGCTGGCCCAGGCGCAGCACAAGGTCAAGCAGCTTGCCGACGCGCTGGAGGCCAACGGGGCCAAGGTGGATTACGCCATCCATCCCGTGGCGGGGCGCATGCCGGGGCACATGAACGTGCTCCTGGCCGAGGCCAATGTGGACTACGAGCACCTGCTTGAAATGGACGTGGTGAATCCGCTCTTTCCTGAGGCCGACCTCGTGGTCATCGTGGGCGCCAACGACGTGGTGAACCCGGCGGCCAACACGGCCGAGGGGACGCCCATCTACGGCATGCCCATTCTGGACGTGGACAAGGCCAAGGGCGTCATCATCTGCAACTACGATGAAAAGCCGGGCTACGCCGGCGTGGAGAATCCGCTCTACCGCAAGCCGGGCGTGGTGATGCTGCTTGGCGATGCCGCCGCGAGCCTGGACAAGCTCCTCGGCATGCTGCGCTGACGCACGAGCTTCCCGCGCAAGGGGAGATGCCTTTTCACGACGGCGCGCTTGTAAGCTGTGAAAAAAAATGCTAGTGGGAAGGCAGGGAAGTAGAGGGGTTTCATCATTGTGATTCCAGGAGGGGTTATGAGCTTCAAAAAGCTGTGTGTCCTGACGCTGGCGTTTCTGTTCATGCTCAACGTGTCCGCCATGGCGGCGGTGAACTACAAGGTCGCCGTGGGCGATCCGGAGGATTCCGAACAGGGTGTGGCCGCGCTGGCCTTCAAGAAGTATGTGGAAGAAAAAACCAACGGCGAAGTGAAAATCGACCTGTTCTTCGCCGGTGCCCTTGGTGACGAGAGCGAAGCCTTCCGCAACGTGCAGAAAGGCACGCTGCCCTTCGCCGTGGGCGGCATCGCCAATCTTGTGCCCTTTGAGAAGAAGCTGGGCCTTCTGACCCTGCCCTACCTCTTCGAGAATCTTGACGAGGTCGTGACCGGCACCAACGGCAAGCCCGCCGAGCTGCTCAACGGCTATGCCATCAAGGCCGGGTTCCGCATTCTCTGCTGGACCTATACGGACTTCCGCTATATCTCCAACTCCAAGCATCCCATCAAGAAGCTCGCGGACATCAAGGACCTCAAGTTCCGCGTGCCGCAGAGCGCCGTGCTCATCGCCGCCTACAAGGCCTTTGGCGGCAGCCCGACCCCCATTTCCTGGGCCGAGACCTTCACCGCTCTCCAGCAGGGCGTGGTGGACGGCCAGTGCTACGGCTACATCGGCTTCAAGGCCATGAAGTTCAACGAAGCCAACCAGAAGTACCTCACCGAGGTGCATTATACCTATCAGCTCCAGCCGCTGGTCATGAGCGAGCGCGTGTACAAGAAGACCAAGCCCGAGCTGCAGAAGATCTTTGTGGACGGCGGCCACTACGCGCAGGAAGCCGTGCTCAAGTATCAGAAGGAATACGCCCAGGCCGCCAAGGACGCGCTCATCGCGGCCGGCCTTGTGGTGGACGTGCTTGAGGACGAGGATCAGTGGAAGAAGGCCGCTCTTGAAAAGGTCTGGCCGGAAATGGCCGACTTCGTGGGCGGCAAGGATGCCATCAACGAATATCTCAAGGCCATGGGCAAGCAGCCCTGGAACAACTAGGCTCCCGATTTGCGGCGGCCGGGACCTTCGCGGGGCCCGGCCGCCTTGCGGCTTTGCCGCCATTCACGCGCACGTTGGCAACCGATGCCGGGGCCGCCCGGCTGACAGCCTGGGGGGTTCGGCGTGAAGAAGTTCGTTCTGGCTTTCATGGATCACTTTGAAAGCTATCTCTGTCAATTCCTGCTGGTCTTTTTTGTCGTCGTTGTCTTCATCCAGATCATCCTCCGCTTTCTGGACGCTTCCCTGCCCTGGACGGAGGAGATCGCGCGTTTCGCCTTCATCTGGTTCATCCTTTTCGGCGCCTGTTACGCCACGCGCCTCTGCGCGCTCAACCGCGTCACGCTCCAGTTTGCCAAGGCTCCCAAATGGGTGGCCAACCTGCTGCTCTTCATCAGTGACATGATCTGGCTGGCCTTCAGCCTCATCATGGCCTGGCAGGGGTATCTCGCGGTCATGGACCTGCGCGAGTTTCCCTATGCCACCCCGGCGCTGGACTGGGACATGGGCTACGTCTATCTGGTCTTTCCCCTGAGTTTCACGCTCATGGCCATCCGCATCCTGCAGGTGAACTACATCAAGTTCGTGCTCAAGCAGGAAATTGCCGACCCGGATCAGGAAGCCGTCAAGCAGAGCCAGAGCGCCCTGCTTGAGGATGCCGGCAAGGAAGGAGGGGCTGCCTGATGGAAGCTCTCACCCCCATGGGCATCGGCGGCCTGCTCTTTGCCGTCTTTTTTGTCCTTCTGCTGATCGGCTGTCCCATCATGGTCGCTCTGGGCGTGGGCACCATGGTCTGTTTCATCATTCTCGACATCGACCTTTCCATGATGATCGAGCGCGCCTTCGCCTCGCTCACGGCTTTTCCGCTCATGGCGCTCCCGGCGTTCGTGCTGGCCGGGGCGCTCATGGAGGCGTCGGGCATATCGCGAAGGCTCGTGGCCGTGGCCGAGGCCTTCGTCGGGCCCATTCCCGGCGGCCTCGCCATCTCCACGGTGCTTTCCTGCGTCTTTTTCGGCGCCATTTCCGGCTCCGGGCCGGCCACCACGGCCGCCGTGGGCATGCTCATGATCCCGGCCATGACCAAGCGCGGCTACAACACGGCCTACGCGGCGGCCACCACGGCCACGGCGGGCGGCATCGGCATCATCATCCCGCCGAGCATCCCCATGGTCATCTACGGCGTCACCGGCCAGGTGAGCATCTCCAAGATGTTCATGGCCGGCTTCATCCCCGGCTTCCTCATTGCGCTCGCGCTCTGCCTCCTGCACTTCCTCAAGTGCCGCAGGCTCAATCTGGGCGGGGATTCCTGGTCGCTCAGGCATCTGCTCCATTCCATCAGGGATGGCTTCTGGTCCATTCTGGCGCCGCTCATCATCCTCGGCGGCATTTACGCGGGCCTGTTCACCCCTACGGAAGCCGCCATCGTGGCCATTTTCTACACGCTCTTTGTGGGCATCTTCATCCACCGCGAGCTCAAGTTCAGGGCCTTCATGGCTTCGCTGAACACCACCTCGTGGCTCACGGGCCGCGTGCTCGTCCTGGTGTTCACGGCCACGGCCTTCGGCTATCTGCTCACCTCGTACCGCATCCCGGTGGAGCTCGCCAACTGGGTGCTGGGCTTTACCACCAACGTGTACATGGTCTGGCTCTTCGTGGTCGTCCTGCTTATCTTCCTGGGCATGTTCATGGAGACGCTCGCCATCATCATGCTGGTCACGCCCGTGCTGTTGCCCATCATGACGGCCTACGGGGTGGACCCCATCCACTTCGGCCTCATCCTCATCTGCTGCTGCGGCATCGGCTTCTCCACGCCGCCGCTGGGCGAGAACATGTTCATCGCTTCGGGCATCTCCAACCAGTCGCTGGAGAGCATCTCCTTCATGGCGCTGCCCATGGTCTTTGCCAACCTGCTGGCCATCGTCGTTCTGGTGGCCTTCCCTGGGCTTGTCATGTTCCTGCCCAACATGATGAGCGTGGCCGCGCCCTAGCGGGAGTTTCACGGGCGGCGGGAAGGTTCCCGCCGTCCGGACAGTTGCTGAGAATCCACCGCACGAGGTTTCCATGCGCACAAAAGTTCTGTTGCTGGCCCTGTTCCTCCTGACCGCGCCCGCCCTGCTTCACGCGGCCGCTCCGGCGGGCAAGGCTGCCGCCGCCTCCGCGCAGCCGGTGACGATCACCTTCGCCATCGGCGATCCCGAAGATTCGGAAATGGGCATGCTGGCCCTTGCCTTCAAGAACTATGTGACCAGGGCCGCCAAGGGCAGGCTGGATGTCAAACTGTCGTACAGCGGCGGCCTGGACGCGGACGAGACGTTCCAGTTCCATCGCGTCCAGACGGGCAAGCTGGGCATGATGCTGGGCGGCGTGGGCAATCTCGTGCCTATGGTGCGCGGCCTGGGCGTGGTGACGCTGCCCTATCTCTTCCCCGATGAGGCGGCCGTGGTGCGCGGCACCACGGGCAAGGCCGCGGAGCTGCTCAACAGCTACGCGGAAAAGGCGGGCCTGCGCATCCTCGCCTGGACGTACTACGGCTACCGCTTTCCGTCCAACAGCAAACATCCCGTCGCCAACCTTGAGGACATCCAGGGCCTGCGCTTCCGCGTGCCGCAGAGCCTGGTGATGATCAAGACCTACCGCGCCTTTGGCGCCATTCCCATGCCGCTGGCCTGGCCCATGACGCACACCGCGCTCAAGAACGGTCTGGTGGACGGCCAGTGCTACGACTACAGCGGCTTCAGGGCCATGAAGTTTCAGGATGCCGGCCAGAAGTATATCACCGAGCTCCACTATCTCTACAATCTCCAGCCGCTGGTCATCAGCACGCGCATCTTCAACGCGCTGAGCGAGGCGGACAGGGCGGTTCTTGTGGAGGCCGGCCAGCATGTGCAGGAGCTTTCGCTTCAGTACCAGAAGGAAATGAACGCCATTGCCAAAAAGGCGCTTCTGGCCGGCGGCGTGAAAATCACCACCGTGGACGATGAAAGCGCGTGGCGCAACGTGGCCCTGCGCGAAGTCTGGCCGGAAACGGCCGAAAGCATGGGCGGCAAAGAGGCCATCAACGCCTATCTGCGGGCCTGCGGGCTGCCGCTCTGGGAGCCGGAGGCGGAAACGGCGGCCAGACCCGGCAAGTGATCCCGTTTTAGAGCGGTTTGGTAATGAAAGTATCCAAACCGCTCTGGCGACTGCGTTCGCTGGCGTCCGCGCCGTAATAAGGCGGAAAACAACGCTTTTCCGCCGCTTGTCCCGCTCTGCGGGGAAATGGAGGCAGCGAAACCTGATGAAAATATCTGTAAGACAGATATTTTCATCAGCAAAATGTTCCAGGGAATTGCCGCGCGGGCGCGCTCCGGCTGCCATGGGGGCCGGGGCGCGCCCGCTGCATTTTGGCGCCGCAGGGGCGCGGTGGATGGCTGTTCCAGCCTTTCCCTTTCAGGCGGCCGCAACGTCATACTGGCGTTGCGGTCAGCGCCTTTGCAAGCAGTTCCGCAAGCGCGGCGTCACCACGGCTGGAGGCGGCCCGGCGCGCGGCCTTGAGGCGGGCACGGTTTGCCGCGCGCGTGGCCGCATCGGTGGCCGGCGCCATGTCGGCGGCCATGGCCGCCGCTGCGGGCGCAAGATCCGCAAGGGCGGCATTGCGGCTCACCAGCCGCTGTATGCGGGCCGCCAGTTCCGGTGCCGGGAAAAAGCGCAGGCCCCGCATGCCCGCCGCAAGCGCTTCGCGCAGGCGCCCTTCCGTCTCCCGCAAGGTCATGAGCCGCAGCCAGCCCGCGCGCCAGAGGGGCTCGCGCTCCAGGGCTTCGGCCACGCCGTCGGCGCTGGCATGTTCCGCCGCTGCCGCCAGTTCCCCGGCGCTTTCTTCCGGAAGTTCCAGCCAGCAGGAGAGATCGGCGCCCACGCGCATCACATAGCCGTCAACGCGGCCAAGCATGTGCAGGTCCGGCCGCAGGCGGGCGCCCTGCCGCTGCATGAGCAACTGCCCGTTGGCGGTCTCGTGGACAAAGCGACCGGGCGTGGCGCTGGTGTGATGGATGATGCGGCTTGCGGACGCCACCGCGAGCCTGTGCCCAGCGGCGGTGAGGGTGAGGCAGAGATCCATGTCCTCGTAGCCGTTGCGGTAGCCTTCGTGAAAGCCCCCGACCTCACGAAACAGCCGGGCGGGCAGCATGAGGGCCGCGCCGGTGATGGCCTGGAGCGGCCGGCGGCGTCCGGGCGCGGGGTGGTCGCCGGGGAAAAACTCATAGAGGTGCCCGACGCGGAAAAACGGAGAAAACGCAATACCGCAATGCTGGACCCTGCCGTCGGGATAGAGCAGGAGCGGTCCCGCCGCCCCCACGCGCGCGTCTGTGAAGGCCTCCAGCAGGGGCGGCAGCCACTGGGGGGTGCAGAGGGTATCGTTGTTGAGGAAAAAGAGCAGATCGCCGCGGGCCGCGGCCGCCCCGGCATTGCAGGCGCGGGCGAAGCCCAGGTTGTCCGGCAGGCGCAGCAGCTGAAAGCGCGGGCCGAAGAGGCGGCGCCCCAGAGGGGGAAGGGCTTGTGGCGTCGCGTCCGTGGAGCCGTTGTCCACCACCAGGACGTCAAGGTCCGCGCCCGCGCTGTGCGCCGCCAGCGAGCGCAGGCAGGCGGCCGTAAGTTCCTGAAGGTTCCAGGCCGGGATGATGACGGACACGCGCATGGCGTTCTCCTGTCAGCGCTTGCCGCGGGCGGCGCGCCAGGCGCGCGCCGCGGCCACAAAATTGGGCGCCCAGCAGGGAAGGGCCGGGGCGAAAATATGGCTGTAGGCGCCCCAGGTGCGTCCGCAGACCAGGGCGTCCGTTGCGTGGCCGCCTCCCGGAACCTGCCCCATGCCGGTGCCGCGCGTGAGCGCCAGCGCCGCCGGCGGGGCGTCCGCGTCCCGGATGCAGCGCGAATAGTGGAATTCATGGGCGCGCAGGCGCAGGCCCACGGGAAAGAAGGGGTTGGGGAGCACGACTTCCCCTTGCACATAGCCCAGGCCCTGGGGCCGGGCCGTCCAGACGGCGCGCAGCGGCAGGGCGCCGCAGAGCGGCCAGAAGATGCCGTCCCGTTCCATGCCGCGCGAAAGCGCGAGCAGGCCGCCGCACTCGGCATAGATGGGCAGCCCGGCGCGCGACAGGGCCGCCAGCCGGGCAAGTGCGGGCGCGCCCGAAAGCTGCGGCAGAAAATCTTCGGGAAAGCCGCCGCCAAGGTAGAGGCCGTCCAGTTGCTCCCAGAGGGGAGCTTCCGTTTCGGGCGCGTCCACCAGAGCCAGCGGCGCCAGTTGGGCGCCCGCCTCTTCCAGCGCGGCGAGGTTTTCCGGATAGTAGAACCAGAACGCGGCATCGCGCACATAGCCGATGCGCGGGCGGACCTGCCCTGAGAGGGCGCGACAGCCCACAGTCTGGGGGGCCGGAGTCTGGGTGTCCGGCGCAGGCGGGGCGTCAGGCAGCGTCAAAGACCGCAGCTCCGCCGGAGCGGCGCGGCGGTCGTCTCCCACGCCGGTTTCCATACCGATTTCCGTGCCGTGCGGCGCCGTTTCCCGGCCCGGCAGGAGGGGGGCGGCGCGGGCGGCCTCCAGCACGCGTTCCACATCCACATGTTCGCGCACCAGCCGCGCCAGTTCGTCCAGCAGGGCGTCGTCTTCCGCGCGGAGCCCGGCGCCAGTGCTGGCAATGCCCATGTGCCGCTCCGGGAGGGGATTGCGCGGCAGGCGCGGCAGGGCGCCCAGAACGGGCAGGGAAAGGCGCGCCTCCACGGCGCGCCGCAGCGCGGTCTCATGCCGGGGCGAACCCACACGGTTGAAGACCACGCCGCACACGCGCACTCCCGGCTCAAACTCCATGAGTCCGGCCAGCAGGGCGGCGGCGGTGCGCGTCATCTTGGTGGCGTCAAGGCTCAGCAGCACCGGGCAGTCCAGGGCGCGCGCCAGCCTGGCCGTGGAGCACGAGCCCTCGGCATCCAGGCCGTCGTAGAGGCCCCGGTTGCCTTCCACCAAGCCCAGGCGCGCCCCGGCGTTGCGCGGCGCGGCCGCATCCGCCGTGACCGCCGCGTTCAGGGCGCGGGCAAAGAGCGCGGTCAGGGCCGCCGCCGGGAGAAAGAACGGGTCAAGATTGGTGGCGGCAACGCCCGCCGCCCGTCCGAGCCACGCCGCGTCGATATAGTCCGGCCCTTTCTTGAAGGGCTTGACCGTCAGGCCCGCCTTGCGCGCGGCCCGCGCCAGCCCAAGGGCGAGCAGGGTCTTGCCGCCGCCACCGGACGCGGCGCTCACGCACAGGCGCGGGTAGCGCGTGGGTCGTGGAGTCCTGTGCGGCGTGGTGTCCATGGGTGGCCCCGCGAAACCGCTCTAGTGCCGGAACGAGCGCTGGCCCGTGAAGACCATGGCCACCTGGGGCGTGGCCTCGTTGCAGGCCATGATGACCTCGGCGTCGCGCAGGGAGCCGCCGGGCTGGGCAATGGCGGTCACGCCCTGGGCCACGGCCACGTCCACGCCGTCGCGGAAGGGGAAAAAGCCGTCCGAGACCAGCCGCGAGCCGGGCAGGCCCCCGCGCGCCTCGCGGGTGCGCGTTTGGATTTCCTCAAGCCTGGCGGCAAGGGCGGCGTCGCTTCCGGCCCGCTGCTCCAGCTCGTAGAGCGAGAGCCCGCACTGGCGGAAAGCGAGGCTGTCGGCATACTTGGTATAGGCCTTGTGGATGGTGAGTTCCGCGCAGCCCACGCGGTCCTGTTCGCCGGTTCCGATGGCCACGGTGGCGCCGTTGCGGGCGAAAATGACCGAATTGGAGGTCACGCCCGCCTCCACGGCCCAGGCGAAGCGCAGATCGGAAAGCTCGTCGCGGTCGGGCGCGCGGGCGACCACTTCAACGCCCTCCTTTGTGCGGGCCGTGGCCGGGAGGAAGTCCGCGTCCGTGAGGATGCGGTTCTGGAACGATTTCTGGACGATGATGCCCCCGTCCGCCAGGCTCTTGATGTCCAGCCAGGCCGAGCCCACCAGCTCCTCAAGCCGGCCGAGGCCGGGGAGCTCCATGATGCGCAGGTTCTTGCGGCGCTTGAGGATGTCCACCACACCCGGCTCAAAGGCGGGCGCGGCCACCACCTCGAAGTAGTTGGCGGCAATGGTTTCCGCCGCCGCGCGGCACAGGGCCCGGTTGACCACCACGGCGCCCCCGAAGGCCGCGATGCGGTCGCTCCAGAAGGCGCGGTCGAGCGCCTCGGCAATGCCGCCTTCCGCCTCGGAGACCCAGGCGGCGCCACAGGGATTGTTGTGCTTGAGGATGACGGCGGCCGGGCGTTCGGTGAGGTACTGGAGGATATTGGCGCCGTTGTCCACGTCCGTGAGATTGGTCTTGCCGGGATGCTTGCCGGCCTGGAGCATCTGCGCCTCGTCCAGGCGCGAGATGATGCCGTGCCCCGGTCCGCGCCAGGCCAGGCCGCCGAGGCTGAGCGAGCCTTCCTTCAGGGCGTAGAGGGCGGCGGGCTGGTCGGGATTTTCGCCGTAGCGCAGGCCCTTTTCCTCGCCGTCCAGCGTCCAGACGCGCTTTTCATAGACCAGCCGCTCGTCGCCGAGGAGGATGGTCATGGTTTCGGGGAAGGCATCCTTGTGAATGGTGGAATACATGGCTTTGAGATCCGGCATGATATGTCTCCGTGCGCTGGGCGCGGCGTGGACAGGCGGCCGCGCGAAGAGCCGCCACCCTAGCATGAAAGCCCGGCCAACGCCAGCGCGTACCGGCATGCGTTGACGTGACGGGCGCGAACCTCTACAAGAGGGCAACACTACCCCGGAGGTTTCCCGGCGCATGGAAAAACTTCTGCTCAGGCTCGCGCGGCAACTGGACGCCCTGGACGAGGCCTCGCTCATGGCGCTCTGGAGCAAGTACGCCACGCTCACGAGCCGCTTTGAGCCCACCCGGCGCTGGGAGGAGGGGGCGCTGGTCTTCTCCCTCATCCAGGCCAAGCACTGGAAAAACCAGTTGTTCAACTATTGCTGGCGCGAACAGCGCCGCCCGCCTGACGCCCCGGCGGGAGCGCCCGCCACGGAGGCCGCTCCGGGCCCGGACTTTGCCCTGGAGCGCCCGGCGGACCCCCCGGCCGCTCTCTGCCGGGTGCTGCGGTTCCGGCCCTCGCGGGAGGATGACGGAGCCGGCGACGGGCCGGAAAAGAGCTAGCGCCGCCCGCGTCGCGGCCGGGCTTGTGGCGCCGTCCGGGCCGCGTGGTTGATGATGGCGGGAAAATCCGTTAGTATCCGGCCTGGTTCGTCGAGGACCGGGCTCGCTTGCCAGGGTCGACCGCCAATCCTGCACGGGGCTGTCATGCAAACGTCCTTCAAGCGCCGCAAAGGCGCTCCCAATACCATGCTCATTGTGGATGACGATGAGCTGAACCGCGATATCCTCGCCATGCTTTTCGAGGCGGATCATGCCATCCTCCAGGCGGCCAACGGTCTGGAGGGCCTGAAGGCCTTTGGCGAGTGCAGCGAGGATATCTGCGCCATCCTGCTGGATGTGATGATGCCGGTCATGGGCGGCATGGAGATGCTGGAGGCGCTCGCGCGCACGCATGTGCCCGAACGGGTGCCGGTATTTCTCATCACGGGCGAGAGCGGCGGCGAGGTCATCAAGCAGGCGTACGATCTCGGCGTCATGGACGTCATTTCCAAGCCCATCACGCCGTATATCGTCCTGCGGCGGGTGAATTCGGTCATGGAACTCTTCGCGGCCCGCAACCATCTTGCGGATGTGGTGGCCGAGCAGACCGAGGAGCTGCGCGAGCAGAACAAGCAGCTCCAGAGCCTCAACATGGGCATGATCGAGGCGCTCGCCACGGCCACGGAGTTCCGCAGCGGCGAATCCGGCGAGCATGTGCGCCGCATCCATGACATCACGCAACTGCTTCTGGTGAGCTCCCCGTTGCGGGAGCAGTTTTCCGAGGAGGAGATCCGCCAGATCTCGCTGGCGGCCATCCTGCATGACGTGGGCAAGATCTCCGTGCCGGACGCCATCCTCAACAAGCCGGGCAAGCTCACGCCCGAAGAGTTCGCCATCATGCAGCGGCACACCGTGAGCGGCGACGAAATGCTCACCCGCATCCCGCAGCTCAAGGGCCTGCCCTTTTACGACTACGCGCGGCTCATTGCCCGGCACCATCACGAACGCTGGGACGGCAAGGGCTATCCCGACGGGCTTGCCGGGGACGCCATCCCCCTTTGTGCCCAGATCGTGGGCGTGGCCGACGTGTACGACGCCCTGGTCAGCCTGCGCGTGTACAAGCCGCCCTTTGGCCATATGGATGCGGTGGACATGATCGTCAATGGCCGCTGCGGGGTGTTCAACCCCCTGCTCATGGAATATTTTCGCGCCATTGCGCCGTCCATCCGCCAACTGTACGAGCGCGGCGCGCAGACTGAAGAAACAAGGTGAACTGTCATGGATGCGACACGCAAGGCACGGCTGGAGGCCGCAGGCATCAATGTGGATGGCGCGCTGGAACGCTTCATGGGCAACGAGTCCATGCTGGAGCGCTATCTTGGTCGTTTTCTTGAGGAAAAAAGCTATGCGGCCCTGAGCGACGCCGTGGCGGCCGATGACGCCGCGGCCGCGGCCGCCGCCGTGCACACGCTCAAGAGCGTCTGCGGCACCATCGGCTGCGAGCACATGCGCGCCCTGGCCCTTGCCCAGGAAGCGAAGATGCGCGCCGGCGACTGGCCCGGCGCCAAGGCCATGATGTCCGAACTGGCGGCGGAGTATGCCGGCATCTGCGCGGCGCTGCGGGGCTGAGGGCCCCGCGCGCAAACGCCCCCCAGAGGTTCGCATGGCCCTGAAAAAGTACCTCCTGCCGTTTCTGTATGTCGTCACCGTGGCCTATGTGGCCTTTATCGCCTTTGCCCTGCACAGGCTGGGCGATACCACGGACGTGCTCTACCAGTATCCGTTCATCGTGTCGCGCGAGGCCACGGAGATGCGCACGCGCCTCGGCGAGATCAGCCGGACGCTGCCGCTCTATGTGGGGCGCCCCGGCGTCCGGCATGAGGAGGTCTATGCCTTTCTCCGCGAGCAGGAGAAGTATCAGGATGAAGCCCTTGACCGCCTGCGCGACAAGTTCCGCGGCAGCGAGAGCGAGATCAGCGCCCTGACCGCCAAGCTGGAGGAGCTGCGCAAGGTGCGCCGCGACTTCATTACCGACAATGTGGCCAACAATGATCTTTCCGAGGTGGAGCAGAACTACAGGAAGCAGGTGCTGCCCGAATTCCGCGACGTTGACGCCCTGCTTGAGGAGATGAGCGCGGGCGCGGACGCGCGCGCCCTCGCCCTTGTGGAGGAGATGAACAACATCCGCAGGATCTCGGTGCTGCTCACCCTTCTGGTGGGCGTCATCATCCTCCTGCTCATCGTGTATACCCACAGGCTCGAACGTTCGCGCATCGCCGAGGTGGCTTACCGGGAGCGGCTGTTCCGCCTGCTTGGCGAGAATATCGACGAGGTGTTCCTCATTGCGGGAGCGGACGGCTCCCTTGAGTATGTGAGCTTCAACTGCGGGCGCATCCTGGGGGTCGATGCCCGGAAGCTGCACGAGGACCCGCGCCGTTTCACCGCCCTGTTCGACGCGCCCGTGGCCGAATGGCTCAGGGGCCTCGTGCTGCACAAGCACGGGCGGCACCCCTCGGAACGCGATGTCACGCTCTATCCCGGTGACGGCAGCGCGCCGCCGGAAACGCGCCTGCCGTCGGGCGGCCGGTTTTTCAAGGTGCGCGTCTATCCCATCTGGGTGAAGGGCGTTTTCCAGCGGACCATTATGGTGCTCAATGACCAGACCGACGCCATCCGCAGCCAGCAGGCCCTCAACGATGCCCTGCAGAACGCGCGCACGGCCAATTCCGCCAAGAGCAACTTCCTCTCGCACATGAGCCACGAGATCCGCACGCCCATGAATGCCATCATCGGCATGACCACCATCGCGCTCAGCCATATGAGCAATCCCGGTCGCGTGGAGGACTGCCTGGGCAAGATCGCGCTTTCGTCACGCCACCTGCTGGGCCTGATCAACGATATCCTTGACATGGCCAAGATCGAGGAAGGCAAGCTGAACATCAACCGCGAGCCCTTTGACCTCAAGGATTCCCTCCAGTCGCTGGCAACGCTCGTCATGCCGCAGATCGAGGAGCGCGGCCTGAATTTCGACATTCTCGTGCACAGCGACGGGATCGAGAACCTGGAGGGGGATGCGCTCAGGCTCAACCAGATCCTGCTCAACCTGCTCTCCAATTCCATCAAGTTCACGCCCAGGGGCGGCTCGGTGGTGCTTGAGGTGCGCCAGGTCATGATGCGGCACAACAATGTGCGTCTGGAGTTCCGCATCCGCGACACGGGCATCGGCATGAGCCGCGAGGCGCTGGAGCGCCTCTACCGGCCCTTTGAACAGGCCTCGGCCAGCACCGCGGCCAAGTTCGGCGGCACGGGCCTGGGCATGGCCATCACCCAGAATCTCATCACCCTGCTTGGGGGCACCATCCAGGTGGAGAGCGAAGAGGGCAAGGGGACGACCTTCACCGTGGAACTGCCCTTCAAAATGGAGGAAAACGGCGAACCGCTCACATGCGAGGGCGAGCTGGGCCCGCTCAGGATCCTGGTGGTCGATGACGACCAGGGCACCTGCGAGCATGCGGACCTGCTCCTCGACAAGATGGGCATGAACGTGCGCTGGACGCTCAATGGCCGTGACGCCCTGCAGATGCTCCACGAAGCCCATGACAGCGGTCAGGACTACGATATCTGCGTCATTGACTGGAAAATGCCGGACATGGACGGCAAGGAGCTGGCCCGGCGCATCCGGCTGGAGATCGGCGCCTCCAACATCATCCTCATCCTTGCCAGCGCCTATGATTACAGCGTCATTGAGGAAGAGGCCCGCGCCGTGGGCGTTGACGCCTTCATCCCCAAACCGTTCTTTGCGTCCAGCCTCTACAATACGCTGTGCACGGTGACACGCCGCGCGGCCAGGGCCAATCAGGCGCGCTCGGCTGCCGCCGCCGCGGCGGCAGTGGCCGGGAACACGGAGGAAACGGCGGCGCACGCCGGGCCCGATGCCCCCGACGCGCCTGCCGCGCCCGCCGCGGACGCGCCCGCCGGGAAAACCAAAGGCGATCTGGGCCGCTTTGACTTCAGCGGCTGCCGCGTGCTCCTGGCCGAGGACAACGAGTTCAATCAGGAAATCGCCTGCGAGTTCCTGGACATGGTGGGGGCCACAGTGGATGTGGCCGCCAATGGCCGCGAGGCGCTGGAGAAATTCTCCGCCTCGGCGCCGGGAACCTACGCCTGCATCCTCATGGACGTGCAGATGCCGGAAATGGACGGCCACGCCGCCACCCGCGCCATCCGCGCCCTGGAGCGGGAGGATGCGCGCAGCGTGCCCATCATCGCCATGACGGCCAATGCCTTTGACGAGGATGTCACCGCCGCCCTGGCCGCGGGCATGGACGGGCATCTCGCCAAGCCTCTGGATGTTCAGGCCATGTACCGGCTCATGGACGCAAAGATCCATGGCGGCGGGGGCGAACAGGCGCAGGCGGCGGGCGCCGGCGAGGGGCAGACAGCGTGAATGCCACCGGCGCGGCGCCCCTCGCGGCAGACGAACCCGGAAGCCCGGAAGTTTTGCTTGCCTGTGTGACCATGCCGGACGAGGCCGGGGACGGCGCCGCGGCGCACGCGCTGGCGCGCGCTCTTGTGGAACGGGGGCTGGCCGCCGGGGTCAATGTGCTGTGCGGCGCGCGTTCCGTCTACCGCTGGCGCGGCGAGATCCACGAGGCGCGGGAATGCGTGCTTCTGGCGCAGGTGGCCGCTCCGGCGTTCGCGGCGTTTCGCGCCGCCGTGGTGGCGCGGCACCCGCATGTGACGCCCTGCGTCCTGGGGCTTGCCGTGGCGGCGGGCCATGCGCCCTTTGTGCGCTGGATCAGGGAAAACAGCGCGGAACCGGAGCCCTGAGGCATTCCGCGCGCGCCGCCGGCGCAACAAACAGCAGCGAGGCGTTCATGTCCATCTACGTTTCCGGTTCTCTGGCCTTTGACCGCATCATGACCTTTCCCGGCAATTTTCAGGACCACATCCTCATGGACAAGCTCCACATGCTCAATGTGAGCTTCATGGTGGACCGCATGGAGGAACGCAACGGCGGCTGCGCCGGGAACATCGCCTATTCCCTGGCCCTGCTTGGGGAAAAGCCCGTCATCGTTTCCTCGGCCGGGCGCGACTTTGACGGCTACGCCGCCCGCCTTCAGGCCCTGGGCCTGCCCCTGGACGGCATCCGCCGCGACGCCTCGGTGTTCACGGCGCTGTGCTACATCACCACGGACATGAACAGCAACCAGATCACGGGCTTTTATCCCGGCGCCATGAACGTGCCGGCCGACTATGCGTTTCCCGCGCTGGACGGGGATACGGATCTGGCCATCGTCTCGCCGGGCAATGTGGAGGACATGCGCCGCCTGCCCGCGCTCTTCCGCAGCCAGGGCGTGCCGTATATCTTTGATCCCGGCCAGCAACTGCCCGTGCTTTCCGGCGAGGATCTGCGCCAGGCCATTGAAGGCTCGTTCGCCTGCATCACCAATGATTACGAGCTCAATATGATCTGCAAGGCCACGGGCATGAGCGAGGATGAACTCCTTGGCCGCACGCTCTGGCTCGTGACCACCCTCGGCGCCGAGGGCTGCCATGTGCGCGGCGCGGACGGCACGGACGTGCGCGTGGCCGCCGTTCCGGTGGAGCGCGTCGTGGACCCCACGGGCGCGGGCGACGCCCAGCGCGCGGGTCTCATCAAGGGGCTGGCGGCGGGGCTTTCCATGCCCGAAGCGGCCCGCCTCGGTTCGGTGAGCGCCAGCTTTGCCATTGAGCGCATGGGCACGCAGGAACACAGCTACACGCCCCGCCAATTCCGCGCCCGTTATGAGGCGGCCTTCGGTCCCTGGCCCACGGAACTCGCCGCCGGGAAATAGCGCCTGTTGGGGGGGCCGCTAGGAGAGCGCCAGACGCGCCTCCAGCGCCGGGTCCACCGTCACCTCCCGCGTGGTCAGCACCCTGTCCACGCGCACCGTGCCGGGCGCGGCGCCGCGCAGGGGCCGCACATGCCGCGCCTCGGCATAGAGGATGCGCGCGCTCGCGGCATCGCGTCGCCAGCTCTTGCAGGCCGCAAGGCACCCGGCCTGCTCCAGCGTGCGTTCAGGCACTTCCTGACCGGTATGGGCGCGGCGGATGAGCACATGCGCGCCCGGCCCTCCCTCGGCATGCAGCCAGATGTCTCCGGGCGCGGCCTTGCGCAGCAGGGCCGCATTGCCTCTGGCGTCGCGGCCGCGCAGGAGCTGGAAGCCGTCATCGCTGCGAAAGGCCCGGACGTGCGGCGGGAGGTCGCGCGGCGCGGCGCCACGGCCCGGAGCCGGCGTGTGCTCCGGCTGCGGTTCGCCGGCAGGTGCGGCGGCCGGCAATGCGGTTCCGGCGAGCGAGTTCCGGAGCAGCTCCGCCTCTTCCAGAAGCGCGGCGCGCCGGGGCGCCAGCATTTCCAGGCCGCGTTTGCCCCGTTTGGCGGCATGGAACATGCGCTCCATATTGGTCCGCAGGCTGTGGCGCGGGTCAAGGCGGATGCGGCGCCCGGCCTCCGCGCCGTCACGCGGCGGGGCATCGTCCTCGCCGTCCGGGGGAAGGGTCACGAAGGGCGCCCGAAGCTCCGCATCCCAGCGCCAGAGATGGGCGCGCAGGGCCAAAGCGTCCGCCTGTCTGTCCGTCATGGCCCGGAGCCGTTCCTCTTCCTCTCCCAGTTTTTTCAGCAGCCGTTCGATCTGGCGCAGGCGCCGCTGCAGGGGCCTGGCGCGTTGCGCCGTTTCCGCCTCCGCCTGCCGCGCCAGCACCAGATGCCGGGCCGCCCGCTCCACCAGTTCCAGCACATGGCCGCCGGAGTGCTCGCACAGGCCGCCCCGCAGGGCCGGGGGCAGCGGCCAGGCCGAAATGGCGCGCACAGGCGCCGCCGCGCTGTCCTGCGCCGCTTCGGTATACAGAAAGACATCGCCGCCGCCCGCGCGCAGATCCTCCAGCAATGCCCACTGTTCGGGCGCCTCCAGATGAACCAGGGTACGCCGCAGGGCCGGGGTGAGCACCGGCCAGTCCCGCCAGTGCGCCAGCGCGTCCGGCAGGGCCGCGGGCGCGGGCCAGAGCGGCGTGTCCGGTTCCGGGGGCGCAGGCGACGCGGAGGCGGCCTCCCGGTCCGCCATTGGCGCCTGAAAATGCAGGCGCGCGCCCTCGCGCAGGTCCAGCAGGAGCCAGAGCGCAACGCCCGCGGGCAGGGCGCCGCCCTCCCGTTCCGCGTTCCCGCTCAGCAGGAGCCAGAGCCTGCGCTGCCAGAATTGCGGCACGCAGGCCGCGATGCGCCGCCCCAGCGCGTATTTGCGCAGACGCATGACGGCGGCGTCTGGCGGCGCGGCGGCCGTGAGGCGCGCGCGGGAGAGAAAGCAGAAGGGGTCCTTGCGGTCATGGCGCAGGCAGAGCTGGCGTTTTTCGCCCTTGCCGTAAAGGCTGACGGCCAGCAGGGCCGGGCCTGCTTCCTGAAGTTTTTCGATGCGGCTGCCTTCCAGCAGCGGGAGCGCGGCCTCGCAAAAGCGGCGGAAAAGATGGGCATCCATGCCGGGAGCTTAGCCTTGGGGCGCGCCGGGAACAAGTGGGCCGTGCGCGCCGCTTCCGGCGGCAGCCGTGGGCGCTTTACAGGCCGCGCCGGGTGGGCATAGTCTCTGGACATGACTGCCGCATCCGTCCCTTCCGCCCACGTTGTTGCGCCTGTTCCGGTGGCCCTGCTCCGCTGCGCGCGCTATGAGGCGCCGCTGGTACGCGAGGTCGTGGCGCGGGCGCTGGAGGCGTCGGGCCTCGTGGTGGGTCGCGGTCAGCGCGTGCTCGTCAAGCCCAATCTGCTCATGCCGAAACTGCTGGCCTGCACGCATCCGCAGGTGGTGGCCGCCGCCTGCGCGTGGCTGCTGGAGCGCGGGGCGCGGGTGGAGGTGGCGGATTCGCCGGGCTTTGGCCGCGCCGCCGCCGTGGCGCGGGCCATCGGCCTTGATGCCGCCCTGCGCCCGCTGGGCCTGGCCGTGGCGCCGCCGGACAGAGCGGCGCGCGTGGAGCTTGCCCTGCCCGGCGGGCGCAGGGCGCGGCTCATGGTCTCGCGCCGCGCCCTGGAGTGCGATCTCGTGCTTTCGGCGGCCAGGGTCAAGGCGCACAGCCAGATGGGGCTCACCCTGACGGTCAAGAACTGTTTCGGCTGCGTGCAGGGCCTGCGCAAGGCGCTGGTGCACGCGCGGGAGGGGCGGGAGCCGGAGCTTTTCGCGGACTGCATGGCCGCGCTCTGGGCCGCGTTGCCGCCTGTGGCCGCTCTGGCCGACGGTGTCACGGCCATGCACGTTACCGGGCCCGGCCGGGGCGAGCCCTTTGCCCTGGGGCTTGTGGGCGCAAGCTGTTCGGCGCCCGCGCTGGACACCGCCCTGCGCGAGCTTCTGGGCGCGCGGGAAACGCCGCTGGAAGCCGCCCTGGCCCGCAGGGCGGCCATGGGCGACGCCGCCGCGCGGCCGCGGGCGGTCTATCCGCTGCTTACGCCCGAACAGTGCCGGGCGCAGGGCTTTGTGGTGCCGGCAGAGCTCATGCATACCTCCTTCCGGCCCGGACGGCTGGCGCGGAGCCTGCTGCGGCGGGTATGGGCCGCCGTGCGGGGCTAGGCAGAGCCTATTGATGCGCTGCCGGCTTGGGATGTGGCGGGTTAGGTACTGCCGCAATTATCCGTCAAAAACAGCCTTGCGTTGCTGTCCATTTGCGTAAGCCGCGCTTCGCGCGACAACGCAAACGCGCCTGCGGCGCGCCCTTCGGGTGGCTTTCGCGCCAGCTGCGTCACTGGGCGATTTTTGTCGGTCATGTACCTGAGTACACTCCCTCCAAAAATC